>CAWISY010000219.1:0-3211 GCA_963838455.1 Bryobacterales bacterium | reverse complement strand
CGGTGATCGGCATCTCGGCGTCGAGCGACCGGATTTCGCGTTCGACGCGCGCGCTCAGCTCCTCCGGCGCGGCCAGGGAGCGCACCTGCAGCACGCGCATCGGGATCGGATTCTGCTCCATCGGCAGGTAGAAATAGGGCAGCGGCTTCTCCGACGCCGAGAGATATTTTCCATCCTCGGCCACGCCGACCACCTCCACCAGTTGCGCATCCGGCTTGCCCACACGCAGGCGCTTGCCGATGGGGTCCGAGCCCGGCCAGTAGCGCTGGGCCATGGTCTGATTGACGATGGCCACGGGTGCGGAGTGCTGGTCGTCGGAATCGGCGAACCCGCGGCCGCGCAGAATCCTCGTCTTGAGGTTGGCGAAGTAGGGAGGGTCGACAAAGTTGCATCCGATGGCCGGAGGCTGCTGATCGGGATCCACGGGCCGCCCTTCCACGAACACCAGCCGCGAGCTGTTGTAGTAACCCAGGGGCGTGCTAAACGCGAGGCTGGCCGATTCGACGCCGGGCAGCGCCGTGATGCGCCGTTCCAGCTCACGATAGAAGTCCTTGGTGCGCTGGTCGTCATAGCCGGCCCATTCGGGGTCCATGCGGACGTTGAGCAGATGATCGGGGTCGAAGCCCAGCTTGAGGTATTGTGCCTGCTGCAGGCTGCGCATGAACAATCCGGCGATGATCAACAGCACCAGGGAGCCGGCCACTTGCCCGATGACCAGGAAGCTGCGCACGCGCTGGCGCCCGGGACCGCCCGTTTCCCCGCGCGAACCATCGTGTAGTGCTGCGCCGGCATCGGTTCGCGAAGCGCGTAGCGCCGGCCAGATGCCGATCAGGATGCCGGTGGCGACCGCCGACGCCAGAGCAAACGTGAACACGCGCCAGTCGAAACTGAAGTCGAGCAGCGTTGGGAGATCGGTGGCCAGATCGATAGAGCCGGCAAATGCGACCGAGCCCCATTTGCCCAGAACTAATCCGGCGATGGCTCCGAGAGCGGCCAGCAACAGGCTTTCCGTTAAAGCCTGGCGCAGCAGGCGCGCCCTCCCGCTTCCCAGCGCCGCGCGAATAGCGAGTTCGCGCTGCCGCACCGTGGCGCGCACCAGCAGCAGATTCGCCACATTCATGCAGGCCAGCGCCAGTACCAGCGCGCCCAAAGAGAGCACGAAGCCGCGGAACAGCGGGAAGCGCTCCGCAACCGCGCTCAGCGGGACGGGACGCGCGTACAGCTCTGGAATGACCCGGTAGGCGATGCCTTTGTCGGTAGCCGGATTCTGCTGCTCGAAGCGCGCGCCGATCACGTCCATCGCGCTCTGGGCCTGGCGCAGCGTGACGCCGGGTTTCAGCCGCGCGAAAGTGGTGAGCGAACGGCGAGCCCGATCCGTGAACAGTCCGTTGTAGCTGGGGCTGACCACGCTTAACGACACGTAGCCTTCCGGATCGAGGCCTTCGTAGACGCCGTGAAACTCCGGCGGCGCCACGCCGATCACGCGCACGGCCGCGCCGTCCAGGCGAATCTCCTGGCCGACGATGTCGCTGCGGCCGCCCAGATGCTTCTGCCAGAAGTTGTAGCCCAGCACCAGCGTCGGCTCTGCGCCCGGGTTCTCGCCTTCGCCGGGCTGGAACAAGCGGCCCAGCGCCGGGACCACGCCGAGACCCGAAAAGAAATTGCCGGTGACGAAGCTGTAGACGAAAGGATATGCGCGGCCGGAGAGGCTGAGGCCGCCTTGGCTGAGATCTCCGCCGAAGACGTCGCGGAACTCGGTGGCCTGGCGGCGCAAATCCTCGATCTGGAGAAACGACAGGCGATAGCGCAGGCTGGTGTCGTCGCCCTTGGTCTCCGCAGCTACGACGACAATTTGATCCGGGTCGTGCACCGGCAGGGGCCGCGAGAAGCCGTTCACCATGCTGAAGACCGCGGTATTGGCGCCGATTCCCAGCGCTACCGTCAGGACGACGAGCAGCGTGAATCCCCAGTTGTTCCAGAGCTGGCGCGAGGCGTAGCGAAGATCTTGAAGGAGGGTTTGCATAGGCGACTATTTCAGTCTATCTACAATTGGAGGGGATTGGAGACCGCGCCCGGCCCCAATTCGTGAAACTTCGATGAATCGGGCGAATCGGCGTCGGCCCGTTTGGTATCCTGTAACTTCACCCCTCCTATAATCGCAATGAAAATTCTAGTAGCTGAGCCGCTGGCTGCGGCGGGAATCCAAATGCTGAAGGCGCAGCCGGGTTGGGACGTTGTGGTCGCCGATCCAAAAACCTACTCGCAACATCTGGCGGATGCGGACGCGCTGCTGGTGCGCAGCGCGGTCAAGGTCAACGCCGACGTGCTGGCGAAGGCTCCCAAGCTGAAGGTCATTGGCCGCGCCGGCGTGGGCGTCGACAACGTCGACCTGAAGGCTGCCACGGCGGCGGGCGTGCTGGTGATGAATACGCCCGGCGGCAACGCCGTCTCCGTAGCCGAGCACACGCTCGGCCTGATGTTGGCGATGGCGCGCTCCATCCCGCAGGCCAACGCGTCCACCAAGGGCGGCAAGTGGGAAAAGAAAAAATTCCTGGGCACGGAACTGCGCGGCAAGACGCTGGGCGTCATGGGGCTGGGCAGCATCGGCCGCGAAGTAGTGAAGCGCGCGCGCGCATTTGAGATGAAGATCGTGGGCACGGACCCCTTCGTCAGCCTGCAGAGCGCGGCCGATATCGGCGTGACGCTGGTGACCCGCGAGGAACTCTACGCGCAGAGCGACTACATCACCATGCACGTCGCGCTGACCGTGGAAACGCAGGGCATGCTCAATGACGAGGCCTTCGCGCAAATGAAGAAGGGCGTGCGCATCGTCAATTGCGCTCGCGGTGAGTTGATGGACGGCGAGGCTTTGTGCCGCGCCCTGCAATCCGGAAAGGTGGGCGGCGCCGCCATCGACGTGTTCCAGACCGAGCCCCCGGCCTCGGGCGAACCGCTGCTGGCGTTTGAAAATGTGCTGGCGACGCCGCACATCGGCGGTGCGACGGAAGAGGCGCAGGAGATCGTCGGCGTGCGCATCGTCGAGCAACTGGTGGAATACCTGCAACACGGCGTCGCGCTGAACGCCGTGAACGTGCCGGCGATGACGGCCGAGCAATACCAGGCCATCGGTCCCTACATCGATCTGGCGGAGCGGCTGGGTAACTTCGCGGCCTATGTGGCGTCGGGCAACCCCGCCTCCGTGCGGCTGATC
>CAWISY010000218.1:0-18027 GCA_963838455.1 Bryobacterales bacterium | reverse complement strand
CAACCTGCGCATGATCCTGGCGGGCGACGGCCCCCTGCGCGATTCCCTGCCCGCACATCCACGTTTGGATCTGCGTCTAACCCTGCCCGGTCACATTGCGGAGCCGGCCGCCTTACTGGCCGCGCTGGATCTGTTCGTGATGCCGTCGCGATCGGAAGGCTGGGGATTGGCCGCGCTCGAAGCCATGGCCCTCGGAGTTCCGGTGGCCGCTTCGAACACCGGAGGCCTGGCGGAGATGATCGATCCGGGCAAGACCGGCTGGCTGGTGCCCCCCGGCGATGCACGCGCTCTCGCCGACGCAATCTGCGAAGCGGCCGCCAATCGTGAAGCTCTGCGCGAAATGGGTAAGCAGGCGCGTTCCCGCGTGCAACGTTTTTCGGTGGAGGAGACGGCTCGGCGCACCGAGGAGTTCTATCTGCGGATTCTTGGGAATCCCTAATTGTGGGAAAAGGCCAGCGGCCGCAGCGTGGTCACGAATTGGACGGCGACGGTCTTGTCGGTTTCGTATTCCAGCTTCACCAGTTCAAAAGCGCCGGGGCGATAACCCACGGCGGCCTCGAACACATGCAGCGCAGGACCGGCGCTATCGGTCATCTGGCCCATGCGCGCGGCCAGATACCAGCGCGGAGCCAGCACGCGGCGCAACTCGCCGTAAACGAATTGCTGGCGGAAAGTGGGGATCGCATGATAGTCCATCTGGAAGCGCTGCCATTCCCCGTAGGCGTTCCACGGCCCGTGGCCCCAGGAGACATCCACGCCCACGCCGGTTGCGGGAAGCGTGTTCGGCGCCGACTCACCAGGGAAGAAATACTCGTATTGACGGTCCAGGTAAGGCCCGCGCAGAAAAGAGCCGCCCAAGCGAAGCCCTTGCACAATGGTGTATCCCGCGCCTCCGGCCCAGTTGCCGTACTGATCGCGATCGAAGATGCTACGCCGGTTGACGGCGTTGGAGTTGACGAATTGCGTCCGGAAATCCCACTTGCCGTAGGTGCCGTCGACTTCCACGCCGGCCAGGCCGAGCGGGCTGATCCCGCTGTAGTATCCGTAATCGAGCGGCTTGTCGATCAGCGGATTGACCGCATCGTCATAGCGCAGGAGGAATGACCCGAAAGCCGAGGAGAGCATTCCCGCGCGCACCACCACGGAGGCTTTCTTCCAGAACTGCGCGTAATTCACGTGCCCTTGCAGGATATCGGCCTTGACGCCGTAGCCCTGCGTTGCAAACTCATCGAAGAAGTACGGCCGGGAGTGGATCTGCACGGCGCCTTCAAAACTCCAGTGCTCGTTCCACTTCCACACCGGGTAGAGCATGGCGCGGAATCCGCCCGTGGCCGGGCTGCCATCGCGAGGCGCCTCAGTCAGCTCCGGCGAAGCCACGGCATCCGCGCTGAGCGTAGTGCGTAGCTCGAAGCCGGAATCGGCCTCCTGCGCGAGCGCGTTCGGCAGGAGGTTCGGCAAGACCACCACGAGAAAAACCCAGACTCGCCCGGGGCTCCGCATCTCAGGCGTCTTCTTTCTGGACTGGAGCTGGTCTCGGCTCCGCGGCGCGGTTCTGTTCCACCTCCGACTGCCGTCCGATCGCCCCGGCCAGCCGCGACAGCGATTCGGACGGGTCCAGAGTGACGGGCGTGTCCGCTCCCCATAGCGCGCAGAAAACTTCGGTGACGACGGGGTCCATCTGCGTGCCGGCCGCTTTTCTCAACATGGCCAGAGCTTGGTTGCGGCTCATGCCTTGCCGGTAGGGGCGATCCGAGGTCATCGCGTCCCAGGCATCGGCAATCTTGACCACGCGTGCCGCCAGCGGCGTCTGCTCCCGGCGCAAACCACGCGGGTAGCCGGAGCCGTCCCAATTTTCGTGGTGCAGCTCCACCACGTCGAGATACGGATGAAAGGCGTTGACTCCTTCCAGAATGCGCCGTCCGATGGTGGGGTGCTCGCGAATCAGCGCATCCTCTTCCGGAGTCAGTCGGCCAGGCTTAAGCAGGACGGCGTCGCTGATGCCGATCTTGCCGATATCGTGCAGCAGAGCGCCGACGCGGATCTCCTGAATCGCCTCGGCTGAGAGCCCCAGGGCCTGGGCCGTCGCGCAGGCGTATTGGCCGACCCGGCGGCTGTGACCGGCGGTGTAGGGATCGCGCGCGTCCAGCGCGTTGGCCAGGGATTGGATGAACTCGACGTTGGCCTGCAGCAGGCGCTCCCGGCCGTCGCGAACCGCGTCGGCGGCGCGATTGAAACTGGCCGTCAGCTCACGCAACTCCGGAATGCGTTCTTGCTCGGTGTCGAAAAAGGGAAGCTCGCCGGTGCGGGCGCTCTCTTGCAGCCGCGCCACCACGCCTGAGATCGGCTGCACGAGGGAGCGCGTGGACAAGGTGCTCACCAGCACGGCGAGCAACAGAGCCCCCAGGCCGGCCAGCACAAACGCGCGGCGCAGCGAGGCTTGAATATCGCCGGCGGCCGCATCCACGCTTTCCAGACTCCGAACCTCGTAGCCGGTTCCTGCGCCTGCCCCCTCCAGAGGTTGCGACACGTAGGTTTCGCCGCGCAGCCGAATCTCGCACTCGATGCCGCGCCCGCATCCGCGCAGGCTCGCCTCCGCTTCCTTGACCGGTAGACCCGGCGCGTTGGTTTCGATGATCTCGCCGTTGTGAAGCAGGACGGCCTGGCCGGGGACCGCGGAAAGATCGAACCGCTCCCCCACGGAAAGCGCACCCAGGTTCTCCGCTCCCTGATCGATGGGGATGGATGTCACTTGATAGGTCTGGCCGGCGCTGGTGAAGTAACCTTCCCGCGGAGGCTGTTCCCGCGATAGATCCAGCGCCTCCAGCTTGCCCTGCCGCCGCATCACCGCCGCCAGAGGCGTTCCGTCGCCATCGGCAGCCAGCAGAAAATCGAACCCTAAGTCCTGGCCGATTTCGATGAGCTGCTCCTCGACGGTGCGCCGGGCCTGCGCATCGCTGCGGTCGCCCAGCATCAGTTGCACCACTGCCTCAAGCGCCGGATTCTGGCTGACCACACGCAGCACGCGGCTGTTGCGCTCCACCTGGCGCGCCTGTTCCTTCGCCATCGACTGCTGCGCCTGCTTCACCGAGGTCTCCAGATTTTGGCGCACCTTCGCCTGCACGCGCGCCTGCACCGCCCAGAAACTGCCGACCAGCAGCGCCGCGAAAGGCAGCACGAACCACCAGAAGGTGCGGGTGGCCAGCCTCACAAGATCACCTGGAGGCGACGGTATTCGAACCCGAATCCGTCACCGGGATCAGAAAACTGAGCGGCGGAGCGCCGGTCTCACTCACCGTCACCCACTGGCTGACAAAGCCGGCTGCCTTGTGCCACGCTGTCACTTTGTATTTGCCGGGCGGCACCGAGGGCAGCACGAAGTGTCCGTCCTCACTCGCCTTGGTAGACCATTTGTTCGGGCTGACCACGATGGCCGCGGACATGTTGGGATGCAGATGGCAGTAAACGTAGACAATGCCTGGGACCGGAAATGTCACCATCCGGGTTTCGCCCTGCGGGTAATTCCCCAGATCGAACGACTTCGGCTTCGAAAGCGAAAAAATGTTGTGAAATATCGCGTCCAAATTGGGGAAAGAAACCGTCGATCCCACCGGGACCACCACCAGGTCCGGAAGAAATGTACGGTCCCGCTGCTGAATTTCCGCCGTGGTTTTTTCGGCCGGCCCGCTGCCTTCGATGTAAATCGCCACATGCGCCCGCTCGAACGCGAATTTGTCCGCGGCCTTCCCGCTTGCAGGCGTTGCATCGAGAGGCACCGCGACGCCGCGCTGGTAGGCCGGCGCCGAAGGGGTCACCTTGGGCCGGGTGAGGCGTCGCTCGATCACCACGGTGCCGGACAGATCCGCCGCGGAAAGGGACAGGCACGCGCCCAGAAGCACGGTCACACTTCTTCGGATCATTTATTTGTCCATCGTCATTTGCTCGCAGCGGCTGACTATGAGCCCTGACCGAGGGAGTCGTGTTAACCGCACTAGCTCTTAACCCGCAGGACTAGAACCGGCCGGGTGATTCGCCTGAGGCGCGAAGTGGGGTGTTCACTTTAGAGAGTCCGCTTCCTTCGGTTGCGGCCCTGTAAGCTCGGGCGCTGAGCCGCGAACCGGGGTGCCCTTGGGCCGAGCGGTCACCTAGCGGCTCGCCGGATCGCGCCACAGCAACTCGGCGTCGGACCGGCGCACGTAGTTGGCGTCGATCATGGCGGGGTCTTGCGCGCGCCCCTGTTCGAATTGTTGTGCGGCAATTTTCGCGATGGCCCCGGCCAGGGCCCGCGGAGCCTCCACCCTGCGCCCGATCCACTCCGGAACTGCGTACCCGCAGGTGATCAGCTCGACATCGCCGGCGGGCAGTGAGGCAATCCAAGCCTCGAAGGGCATCACCACTTCGTCCTGCACGATCTCCAGCGCGGCATCGTAGACTGCACCGTAAATCTCGCCGCGGCGCGCGTCAATCAGCGTGGCTCGCAAAGGTCCGGAGCCGAAAGAGGCCTGGGCTTGCAGATTCGATACGGCGACGGCCTTCTTTCCGTTCGCTTCAGCGAGCCCTTTCACCGCCGTGAGACCCACGCGAACTCCGGTGAACGAACCAGGCCCCGCCGCGGCCGCAAAACCATCCAGATCCCGCAGGCTGAGCCCGTGCTGCGCAAGCAGGCGCGCGATTTCGTCAAAGAGAATGTGCCCGAAACCCTCCGCCGATTCGATCGCGACCTCTTCGATCACGCGCGAGCCCTCCGCAATCGCGATGCTCCCAAATTCGGAGGTGGTGTCGACGGCCAGCAGCCGCGCCCTCACGGGCGCAGCCCGTACACTTTATCGATCTCGTAAATCTTGCCGTAGGCATTGAGGATGAACACGTGCACCAGCATGCTGGCGGGCGAGTTTCGCCACAGCGCCTCGGGAATCTGAAAAGTCCCTTCGCGGCCGGCGCCGATCACGCGGTAGCCCTGACCCGACGCGGTGATCTCGCCGGTCCATTCCACCAGCAGGCTGCGGGTCGCTCGGTTGGCGCGTGTGATCCGCAGCGAGAATTTCGGCATCTCCAGCCCGCTCAATTCGCCATCCGGCGGGACGGCGACCTCGTAGGGAGTCTTCTCCGGATTCACTTCCGGTTGTTGAAGCTGAATCGGCGTTTCGCGCGAGTCGAAGAAGTAAGATTTGCGGCTCTGAATCTCGCCCTCGCGGTAGATGTAGAGCAGCCAGGAGTGGGACTTATCCGGCGGCTCGCCGGCGAAGTGTTGGCCGCGGTAGGTCTTGGGCTTGCTGCGCTCACCCGTATCCGGATTGATCCATTCCACCTGGTAGCCGTGGTCTTCCACCATCACCTCCACCGGCCCGGGCTTCTCGATCCACACAATGTATTCGACGCCTTCCAGCGCCACCGCGCGCCCGCCATCCAGGTCGAAATACGGCTCCAGCTCCCAATAGCGTCCCGCCGACATCAGGTTGAACCAGGCCGTCATGTACGCGCCCGACCCTGACGCCGGATACTGGCCGTTCATGACCGCGGTCCACAGATCGCTGGCGGAATGGATGCCGGTGTTGATGGCGGGATCGCCGTAGAGCTGACGCTCCACCGCGCAGATGTTGGGATCTACGGTCCCGTAGCTCAGCACCGAGGCCCAGGGATCGTTGCCGAAGGTTCCCGAAGTGGCCGTGGCGAGCGTGGTGCGGGGGTGATCATAGGGATCGTACTCTTTGAGGATCGCGCCGGCGTCTTTCATGATCGCTCGGCCATTGGGTACGGTCTCAAACGCAGGCAAGCCCATCCAGGTGATGTTCAGCGCCGCAAAGCGCGACGGAACATCGGTGATGTACTTGCGCCGCGATGGCGCATCGGCCGGGATCGAGGCCAGCACCAGGTCGGCAACCAGCCCATGACCGTTGATCTCGCGGATGCGATCGGCGGCTTGGGTGAAATCCGCGTTGGCGGGGAGGGTCACGCGAACGTGGGTGAATTTGTCGGCGGCGGCCTTGGCCAGTGCGGCTTCGAACTCCTCGCGCGGAAGCGCCAGAAAGTTGTCGAGCGCGGTCGCCATCCATAAATGCGGCTTACCGTCGGCCGTCGCAAAATGGTGGAGGTTGGCGGTCTTGACGAATCCGGGCGAGCTCGAACCCGAGGCGCTGATTTTGCCCGACTGCCCTTCCAGTCTCGATACATTACTGGTGAGCCGATAATCCCAATCGCCTTCTTCAGTCGGCGCCCAGCGGATGGTGAAGCGGCGGTCGCCGTCGCGATAGGCGTGCAGCAGGTAGGTCTTGCGCTTTACGGGCGAGCGAAATTCGCCGCGCAGCTCAAACGTATCCGGGTTTTCGCCGGGTTGGAGATCGAAGCTCCAATCGCAGGGCGACCAGGTGGGCGTTCCAGAGCAGGGATTCGATTGTGCAAACGCGGGCGCCAGGGCAAGTGCGTAGAGCAGAACTCGCATCTGCTCCCAATATATCGCGCGAGCCCTCAGGCCTTTCGCGACATCAGCCGTCGCACCAGCAGCAGTAGGCCGAGGCTCACCAGCCCTGCCAAGGCGCCATAACTCGCCGCGATCAAGGGCACGTCGAGCTTAGTCTGGGTGGGCAAGCTCGCGTGGTCGAGCACGCGAAGAGAAGTCGGCGAATCCGCACTCTGATCGATCAGCGACGAGAGCAACTTGTCCGTCACCCGCTGAGCAACGTGCGGGTCCGGATAATCGAAGTCTACGCGGATCGCCATCAAGCCGTCGGGTGTTCGCAAAGGCGTCACGGTGATGCTGCGTTGCATCTGCTGCAACACCTCCTCGAATTCTTTCCGCTCCCGTTCGTGCGTGTAAAGGTTCTCCGCGGTGATGATATTGGTCAAGGCGCTGCGGCTCTCGGCGCGCTGCACAAAAGTGTTGACGGCGTCGGCCGTATCGTCGCGCGCTTCTGTCGTACGGATGCGCAGAATTCCCTCGGAAATGTATGGATTGGGGACCAACATGACCGTCGCTGCGAAGGCCGCGCAGGCGCACGCGGCCGCAACCGCGAAAACCCAACCATAACGCCAGGTCTTGATATGCATCGAGATGGCTCCTGTCAAAACGTTCCAAGCCGTGCGAGGGCCGGCTTCGGCCTCCTCAATCAGGGCCCCGAACTCCTCGCCGTAGCGCTCGCGCCAGGGCCGCGGATAAAGGCGGGCGAGGATCAAGCTCAAATGCCTCATGCGTGGCGCAGCCTCCTCAAGCCGGTCTTCACCACCTTGTCCATCGCGGCGAGTTGCTCCTCCAGATATTCGCGTCCAGCCCCGGTCAGCGTATAAGGCTGACGCCGGTCGTCGGAGGAAACTGGGCGAATCCAGCCGCGCTGCTCCAGCCGGGTGATCGCACCATACAGCGTGCCGGGGCCAAGCCGCACGCCGGCAAAGCGCTCGATGTCCTCCATCATGGCGTAGCCGTGTTTATCGCCCTCGGCGAGGCTGGAAAGTACGAGGAGGCTGGGGTCGCTCATGTCTTATGGCCTGTCTTATCGCCTGCGCGCTTACTACGCATCACGTAATAACGTAACGCGTAATAGCTCTCTTCGTCAAGAGATTTCTTGGAAGGTAGGCCCTGGCTGGGAACGTTAGTCTCAGCCCGATTTAGCGCGGCGAGCGGTGGGTTCCGTGGGTTCAGGCCGCAGCGGAAGCAGCCGCAGCTTGATAAACTGCGGCAAGCGGAACTCGCCCTGCTGCGCGTAGCGATTCAGCATGCGCGAGCAGGCGTGTAGCAATACGCCCGCGCCCATCGCCACTTGCCAGTGGGAAAACGGTCCGGTGATGCCGGAGGGAGCCAGGACCCCCATGTCGGAGCCCAAGCGCCAGAAACCGAGCACGTAAGCCATCAGCGCGACCGGCACCAGCAGCGCCGAGCATGCCAGCGCCAAGCCTCGGTTCTTCCCGCCCGTGCGCTGGACCCGGCGGCCGGTTCCCATTTGGATCCGGACAATCATAGAGCAATCGCCTTGCTTCCGAGTCTACCAGGAAAAAACCGTTAAAGATCGGGAATGTTTTGGGGTCTCCCGGCCAGATTTGCCCGGATCGGGGATTGGTCTGGGATGGTCCGAGTCACCGTTCTGCAACTCCCCGGTCAGCTTACAGGCTTCGCTTACAGGCTTCGCTTACAATCAAGGACAGTGTCTCTGAAGCCCAACTGGCGGGCGGCTTCCTACATCGCACTCCTGCTCGCGCTGAACTGCTACTTTGCCGGAAACCTGTTCCTGGCCGAGTTCACCGACAACATGCGGACCAACGCAGGCTCCTTCATGGCCATCAGCCGGTTCGTGGAGCAGCATTTTCCGCATCTGGGCTGGTTCCCGTGGTGGTTCAACGGCGAGCCGTTTGAAAACAGCTACACTCCGATGCTGCACCTGATGGATGCGGCCTTCGCCTGGATCACGGGTTGGTCCACGCCGCGAGCGTTCAACTTTGTCACCGGCTTCTTCTTCATCTCGGGCCCGGTGTTTCTGTTCTACTTCGTTTGGCGCATTTCGGGATATCTGGAGACGAGTTTCTTTGCCGCCCTCGCATATTCTCTGTTTTCGCCCTGCGCTTTGTTCCCGCTGTTCCGCAGCGACCTGGGGATGTGGAACTCCTGGCGCATGCGCGCGCTGGTCTATTACGGGGAAGGCCCGCACACCACCGTGCTGGCGACACTTCCGCTGGCGCTGCTACTGGTTTATCGCGCGCTCACCACGCGCAAATATTGGCGGTGCGCGGCGGCGACGCCGGCTCTGGCTTTCGTGGCGCTGGTGAACGCCTTCGGCGCGGTGGATCTGCTGTTCGGATGCGTGTGCCTGATTCTGGCGCTGCCGCGCAGGGAACTGCTTCGCGCCAGCCTGTTGACGGCCGCGATGGGGGTCGCGGCGTATCTGCTCGCCTGCCCTTTCTTAACGCCAACCCTGCTCCGCACCATTGGCGAGGACGCCCAGCACGTCGGCGCAGTGGTGAATACCGGGACGATGCTGACAAATCAGTTGCTGATCCTGCCGGGATTCATCTTCCTTTACTTCGCGCTCCGCAACGTGGACGATTTCATGCTCCGTTTCACGGTGCTACTGACGTACCTCTTCTTCGAGATCGTCGCACTGGCGGCGCTGGTCAGCGTGCTGGTTCTGCCCCAACCGCACCGTTACAGCCTGGAGATGGAATTGTTCGTGGCGCCGCTGGTGGCATTAGTTCTGCGCCGCACGGTGATTCGCTGGCCGGTTGGGCTCAAAGTCGCCGGCGTGGTTGTACTGGCGCTGGCCGCCTATCATCAGACCGTTGCGTACCGCCGCTTCGCTCGTTTCGAGACCCCCACTCTCGACGTCACCACGACCATCGAGTACAAGACCTCGCAATGGTTCAAGAACAACATGCCGCATGACCGAGCCTTCGTCGGCGCACAAACGGGAACCTGGCTCAATGTTTGGGCCGACACGCCGCAGATGCACTCCGGCCACGATCCTTTCAATCCGAATTTCTGGGTGGAGGAGGCCGCCGCCTATGCCATTTATTCCGACACCAACGCGGGCGATCGCGGCGCTTACTACAGCATCCTGTGGCTGAAGGCATACGGCTGCCAGGCGATCTACGTTCCGGGACCGATGAGCCGCGTCGACACCAAGCCGTTCAACCATCCCCACAAGTTCGACGGCGTTCTCCCCGTCCTCTGGCACGAGGAGGACGATACGATTTACGGTGTGCCGGAGCGGACCAAGTCGCTGGCGCACGTGGTTCCGGAAGGAGCGCTGGTCCATCGCCAGCCCATTCACGGCCTGGATACCGATGAAGTCGCGCGCTATGTCGCGGCGCTCGACGATCCGTCTCTGCCCGCCGATGTGATGGCCTGGCCCGATCCCAATCACGGCCACATCGATACGACGCTCCATCCCGGCCAGGTGCTGTCGATCCAAAGCACCTACGACAAAGGCTGGATCGCGACGGCCAACGGAAAGCCCGCGCCGGTCACTCGCGACGCCATCGGCCTGAGTGTGGTTCACGCGGATTGCGACGGAGCCTGCTCCATCGATTTCACATTCGACGGCGGCACCGAGCGTAAAGTGTGCCGCTGGCTGAGCCTGCTGACGTTGCTGGGAGGGATTGCGGGGGGCGTGCTGGCGCTTCGCAGGCGGGGCGATGGCGTAAAATCAAGTTAGCTGGGTGCGGAAAAAGGCCCTCTAACCGCTTACTTCGTGCGCGGCTCAGAATCGGCATCCGTTATGTCAGTCACTTACAGAGCCGCGACCGCGAGGGAGCGGTGCATCAAGCCCTTTTCCGCACCCAGCCAGAGCGAGCTATGCGATGAGCCAGGGTGATCGCTACGTCAAGATCGTCGAGTGGTCGGACCGGGACCAGTGTTTCATCGGAAGCTGCCCCGAGCTGTTCTACGGCGGCTGCCACGGCCCGGACGCTCGCGCGGTGTTCTCCGAGCTGTGCACAATCGTGGATGAGACCGTCGCCCTCTATAAGGAATCCGGCAAGCCGCTGCCTGAAGCGAGATCCGGCCAGGAACTCGTGAATGCGCTCCAAACAATTTGTTAGCCGTAATTTGTGAGCCGTAATATGAAGATGGCCCGCCTCACGATCGCTCTGCTCGCCACGCTGCCGCTGATCGCGGCGGACCAAAATCCCTGGAAGCGGTGGGAGAGGCAGACGCATCGGCAGTGCCCGGCCAGTCACCTGGAATGGTTGTCCGACGGCAGCTACGATGGGCTCGTGGCCGATTACGTTCGCACGCTTCCGCCGCCGGCCCAGCAGAACGTCAGGTCGGACGCCGACTTCGAGCACCGCTGTTCAGGGGTGACGATCGGGTTTCAATGCGAAATGGCGGTTCATCTCGACGCGTTCAACAAACTTGGCTTGCTTAGATCGTTTGCTGCCTACGCATGCAGGCAATACAAGTGCACTGAGCCAGTCCTCTGCACTGGAGGCGCGAAGTAGCCCACCTCTCACTTGAATCCGAGCCGCCAGGGCCTCCAGTGCGCCTCCACCACCCCCCACTGCTATCCTGAGATTTAACCCCTATGCCGCAGGAAGTCGTCGAAGCCTCGGGCCACCTGATCGATTCGCACGTAATGGAGCAGATTTTCGACACGGTGGTCGAATACAACGGCCGTTTTGAAGTGGAACAGTTCCGCATCGGGCGCACTAACGCCGATGCGTCCTATTTGCGCCTGAAGCTGGAGACCGCGCAGACGCCGGATATGCAGCAGCTCCTGAGCCAGCTTCTGGGCCTGGGCTGCACGCCGGTCGACACCGGCGATGCGCAACTGGAAACGGTGGAGCGCGATTGCTGCGCCCCCGAAGATTTTTACTCCACCACCAACCACCGCACCGAGGTGCGGCATGGCGGCAAGTGGATCGAGGTCGAAAATCAGCGCATGGACGCGATGGTCAAGGTGGAGAACGGCCACGCCATGTGCCGCCGCCTGCGCGACCTGCGCAAGGGCGACCTTGTGGTGGTCGGCAATCGCGGCATCCGCGTGATTCCGGAGTCGAAGGAGCGCGACCGGCTGGCCTTCGCTTTCATGAGCAACGGCGTCTCTTCCGAGCGTCAGCTCGAAACCGCCGTCCGCCAGACCGCCGGGCTGATGGAGCAGACCCGCGCTGACGGCAAGAAGATCGTCTTCGTCTCAGGACCGGTGGTGGTTCACACTGGCGGCGTCTCGGCCATGGCGGAGCTGATTCGCGGCGGATGGGTGAATGCGCTGCTGGCCGGCAACGCCCTGGGCGTGCACGATATTGAGAGCGCGCTGCTGGGCACTTCGCTGGGCGTGCGCCAGAGCGACGGCAGGCAAGAAGAGCACGGTCATCGCAACCACATGCGCGCCATCAACGCCATCTACCACGCCGGCGGGATCGCCAAAGCCGTGGAATCGGGCCGGCTGACCAGCGGCGTGATGTATGAATGCGTCAAGGCCGGCGTGCCGTTCGTGCTGGCCGGAAGCCTGCGCGACGACGGCCCTCTTCCCGACACTATCACCGACATGAATCAGGCGCAGGACGCCTACGCCGAACAAGTCAAGGGCGCGGGCCTGGTGCTGTGCCTCGGCTCCATGCTGCACTCCATCGCCACTGGCAACATGCTACCGAGCTGGGTAAAGCTGGTGTGCGTCGACATCAACCCGGCCGTGGTCACCAAGGTCAGCGACCGCGGCACGGGCCAGGCCGTCGGCATCGTGACCGACGTGGGCCAGTTCCTGGGTCTGCTGGCGGCGACCCTCCGTGGCATTAAAGATGGCCCCGAGGCCGCCCTCGCCCGATGAAACGCCAATACACCGACGAACACGCAGAATCCGGCGTTGCCGCGGAGCTTCCTGAAATCGAGACCTGGCCAAACCAATACCGCACCGGTTACACCATCGAGATCGTGATGCCGGAGTTCACCTCGGTGTGCCCCAAAACCGGCCTGCCGGATCACGGAACGCTGACGCTGCGTTATGTTCCGGACCGCTTGTGCCTGGAGCTGAAGTCGCTCAAAATGTACACATTGGCGTACCGGAATCTGGGGATTTTTCAGGAGAACGTGGTAAACAAGATGCTGCAGGAGGTGGTGCGCGCGGCCAAGCCCATCTCAGCGGAGCTCATTGGCGACTTCGCGCCGCGCGGCGGCATCTCGACCAAAATCTCGGCCTCCTTCAAGAGGACGCACCAGCGTGGGTAACGAGGAACTGGCGGCGGTAATCCAGGCCGTGCGCGACCGCGCTCGCGCCGCAACCCCCAACGGATCGATCGGCATCGAGGGCATCCCCGCTCCCGATTTCCTGCCCCTGGTGCACGCTCGCGACGCCGCCGAAGCCAAGGTGGCGGCCATCGGCACGGTCAATCCGCGCCCGCCAGGGCTGAAACATTCGATCGCGCAAAAGTTCAAGAAAATGATTGCGCGCGCGCTCGACTGGCACGTCCGCGAACAAGTCGAGTTCAACCGCGCCTCCATCGCCTGCGTGCAGGCGAGTCTCGATATCATGGCCGACATGAGCCGCGCTCTGGCGGCCATCGCCGCGCACCAGCGCCAGTTCCAGATCGACACCATGGCGCGCGAACGCCAAATCCGCGAGGATTTCGCCCCGCCGATTCAAGAGGCGCTCGACATCCGCCGGCATTGGTCGGAATGGCGTCAGGGTTTCGAGGACCGCCGCAATGTGAGCGAGATCCACATGCTGCGGACCATCTCGGAGCTGCAGTCGGCGTTCCAGCATCGCGTCACGCTGATGGATCAAAGCTTTCGCGAATCGGTCAAGGCGCAGCACATGGATTTCGCGCAAGCGCTGACGTACAACACGACCGATGTACAGCAGCGGCTATGGGCGGATCTGGTGAAGATGCGCGGGGAGATTGAGGCGCTCATTTACACCGAGCTGCGCCTGCTGCGGCAGAAAGCACCGCAGCCCGCAACGGCTCCTTTTGGAAATACCCCCGCCGCTGGAGCGGTGCCGGAGGCACCCGCGATAAACGTGGACTGGATGCGCTTCGCCGACACCTTCCGCGGCCGTGAAGAGGACATCCGCGCGCGCCAGCGTCTTCATGCGAAACGCTTTGAAGGGACAGAAGGCGAGATCCTCGACCTCGGCTGCGGGCGCGGAGAATTTCTCGAAGCCGCCCGCGATGCCGGGCTCAAAGCCCGCGGCATCGACCTGAGCGAAGAATGCGTGGCGCAGGCCCGCGGCAAAGGCCTCGCGGCAGAGCAGGCCGACCTGTTCACGTATCTGCAGGACACCCCCGATCGCTCCCTCGGCGGCATCTTCTGCGCGCAGGTGGTGGAGCATCTGCAGCCGGCACAGGTCCCAGCTCTGATGCAACTGATGAGCGCAAAAGTGCGCCAGGGCGGACTGGTGATCGTCGAAACGCCCAACCCGGAGTGCCTGGCGATCTTCGCCACACATTTCTACATCGATCCTACGCACACTCGTCCCGTGCCTCCGGTCCTGCTGCGCTTTTATTTGGAGGAAGCCGGCTTCGGCCGGATCGAGATCGAACGATTGGCTCCTGCGGCCGATTCCATCCCGGCGCTCAAAGATCTGCCGGCGGGGGTGGTCGAGGCTCTGTTCGGTGGCCTGGACTACGCCATCTTCGCGCGAAAGTTATAGAATAGGCGCAATATGCGCCTTCCTGGTGTTCCGCTCGCGTTGCTGTGTTGCGCGGCATTCCACTACACCGCTTTCGCCGCGCAGGATCCGCCTGCCGCCAATAACGCCGCTCCCGCGCCGGAGATCGCCCAGCACGACGCGCCGGCGACGTTCATCTCGCGATCCAACCTGGTCGAGGTTCCGGTGGTGGTGCGGGATAAGCAGGGCCATCCGGTCGGGAATCTCACCAAGGACGACTTCTTCCTGTTCGACAAGGGCAAACCGCAGTACATCGCCCGCTTCACGGTGGAGCGAGCCGGCAAGCCCTACATCCAGGCCACCGGGGCCGTTCAGGTGTCGACCGATCCCGCCGCGCAGCCCACCGTATCGCCGTTCGACAATCCGGCTCCCGCGGCGCCGCCGGTCCCGGAGCGCTTCATCTCCTACATCATCGACGACGTGCACTTGAGCGCGGGCGATCTAGCTTACCTGCGTAAAGCAACCCTGGACCATATCGACAAATCGCTCGACCCGGTCACGCGGGTGGCCATCGTCACCACTTCGGGCGTGGGCGTGCTCGACTTCACCGACGACACCGACCGGATTCACGAGGCTTTGAATCACATTGTGCCGTACACGCAGATGCCAACCTCGAGTGGCGACTGCCCCAAAGTAAGCCTCTATATGGCGGATCTCATCATCAACAAGGGAGACTTGCAGGCTCAGGCCATCGCCACCGCGGACGCGACTGCTTGCGCCGGAAAAGTCAGCAGCACCAGCACGCAGAGCATCAACGGAATGGTGCAGTCCGCCGCGATCTCGGCTCTGGCGATCGGCGAGGACCAAACCCGGAAGGTCCTGGAGGCGTTAGTCAACGTCTCCAACCGGATGTCCGCGATGCCGGGCAGCCGCATGATCGTTTTGATGTCGCCCGGCTTCATCCTTCCGGGCGACGATCTTCGGATCTCGATCAACGCGCTGTACGAGAACGCTGTGAAAAACAACGTGGTCATCAACTCTCTGGATGCGCGCGGCCTGTATACGATCATTCCCGGAGGCGATGCCAGCACCAGGACCGTCAGCACATCGAATTTGACGCAGAGAAACAACTACGACACGGCGGCCGCCCTGGCGCAGGAAGACATTCTGGAGGAGCTCGCCGATGGCACGGGCGGCAGCTTCTTTTACCATGACAACGGCTTGGAGCAGGGACTGGACCAACTGACGAAGCAGCCGGAAACGGTTTACCTGCTCGGGTTCTCGCCGTCCGATCTCAAATACGACGGCTCCTTTCACAACCTTAAAGTGACGCTGAAGAACCCGCTGCCCGGAAAGATGCAGGCTCGCCACGGCTACTACGCCCCCAAGCGCGCCAATGACCCGAATGAGGCGGCCAAGGAAGACATCCGGGAAGCGGTGTTCTCGCGCGATGAGCTGCAGGACATCCCCGTCGATCTGCGCCTCCAGTTTTTCAAATCCAGCCCTACCAACGCGCGCCTTTCGGTGATTTCGCACATTGATCTCAAGAGCCTCCACTTCCGCAAGGACCAGGACCGCAGTAAGGACACGCTGGTGGTGGTGGCCGGGCTGTTTGACCGCAACGGCAATTTCGTCAGTGGAACGCAGAGAACCCTGGATATGGCTCTGCGCGATCAAACCCTGAACGTCCTTTCCACGAACGGGATCAACGTCCCGGCCAATTTCGAGGTCACGCCCGGCAATTACACCATCCGCGTGGTGGTGCGCGACGCCGAAGGACAAATGATGGCTGCCCGCAATGGGGCGGTCCAGATTCCGTAGTGTGAAGACGCACCGGAGCCAAAGGATTTAGAGGAGGTCCCGTCATGAAATTACGCCTCATCGGGTTCGCGATGATTTCCCTGTCCGGCCTGTTGCACGCCCAGCAGGCCCAGACTCCGCCCGCCGACAACGGTATTTTGATCCGCACCGAAAGCAACCTGGTGCTGGTGGACTCGGTGGTCACCGACAAGAAAGGCAATTACATCACCGACCTCAAGGAGAAAGACTTTAAGGTCTCTGAGGACGGCAAGGAACAGCCGATCAAGAGTTTCTCCTATGAAGCCGACCCGGCCTCCGGAGCGGCGCGCACGCATTACCTGGTTCTGGTGTTCGACAACTCCAGCATGAATCCCGGCGATCAGGTGACGGCTCGCGAGGCCGCGTCCAAGTTCATCGACAACAACGCCGGACCGAACCGGATGATGTCCATCATCAACTTCGGCGGGGAAATGAAGGTGCTGCAAAACTTCACCTCTGACCCGGCGCGATTGAAGGCCGTGGTCAGCGGCGTGCAGACCCCGTCGGTGCGCTCCAACGGCAGCAGCCCGCAGGTGAAAATGGAGGCCGACTTTGCCGCTCGCGACCTGCTGCAAAGCCTCCGCTCGGTTTCAAAGAACATGGCCGGAATTCCTGGCCGCAAGATCCTGGTGCTGTTCACCGCGGGATTCCCGCTCACCCGCGACCAGCAGACCGAGGCCACGGCCACCATCGCCGAATGCAACCGCGACAATGTCGCGATCTATCCCGTAGACGTGCGCGGGCTCTCGACCGCCGGCGCCGTCGCGCCCAGGGCTTACCTATGGCATTCGCTGCCCCGTGAAACGCCATCAACTGCCCCGAACCTGCAGGCGGCATTGCGCAGTGTCGCCCTTGTTCCGCAGCTTCCGTTTGCCCCGCAACGCGGCGGCGCGGCTCCGGCGGGCGGAGGCGCTTCGAGCTCAGCAGGCGCTTCCAGCCGGTCTTCGTCGCCCGCGCCCTCAACGGCTCCCGGCAATAGCGCCACAACCTCCCGCCCCGGCAGCACCGTCAATAACACCAACCCGAACAACAACATCATCAACAATCAGAATCGCAACAATAACATGGGTCCCGGGACTTGTGCCGGGGCGCAGACCGGCGGCCTGACCAACGGCGGCACGGCGTCGGGCATCGGAGCGCAGCCCGGCATCAACCCCTGCGGCGCTAACCAGGCGCTGATCCCCAAGCTGCCGCCGACGGCGACCACTAATCAGCAGATCATGTATATGCTGGCCGACGGGACTGGAGGATTCGTCATCGCCAACAGCAACGACCTGGTGGGGGGCTTGGAGAAAATCGGCCAGGAACAGAACCAGTACTACATTCTCGGCTACACTCCTCCGGAATCGAAAGAAGGCGCCTGCCACACGCTGAAGGTGAAGGTAGCTCGCGGCGGCACGGAGGTGCGAGCGCGCACCGGCTACTGCAGCGCCAAGCCCATGGATGTTCTTTCCGGCACGCCCGCGGTCAAGGGCCTGGAGGCCAAGATGGCCGAAGCTTCGCCAGGCAAGCTGACGGCGAGCATGCGCGTGCCCTACTTCTACACCGCATCCAACATCGCTCGCGTGAACCTGGCCATGGAGTTGGCCCCCGACGCTCTCAAGTTCGAAAAGCGCAAGGGCAACGTGATGCACTCCGAGGTCAACATCCTGGGAATCGCTTATACGCAGCAGGGAACGGTGGCGGCCCGCTTCAGCGATACCCTCAAGCTGGACTTCGAGAATAAAGAGGAGGCCGACGCAGCCAAGACGCATCCGCTGCACTACGAGAATCAGTTCGACATCGCTGCCGGCAAGTACACTTTGAAGGTGGTCTACAGCGAGAGCAATGACAGCTACGGCAAGTTGGAGACGCCGCTCGAAATCGGCCCGTATTCTTCGGATGCCCTGGCGGTCAGCGGCCTGGCTCTCAGCAAGACCTTCCACCGCGCCGCGGAGCTGGGCTCTCTGCTGGATGTCGCTATGCTCGAAGACAAGACGCCGCTCATCGCCGATGGCCTGCAGATCGTGCCCACCGGCAATCCGGACTTCGGCAAGTCCGACCTGGCGCTGTTTTACGTCGAGCTGTACGAGCCGCTACTGGTCGCCGATAACAAGACCCCGGCCAACCTCGGCATACGGATGCGCGTGCAGCAATACGTAATCTGTCCAAGGTATACTACATAACA
>CAWISY010000217.1:0-27210 GCA_963838455.1 Bryobacterales bacterium | reverse complement strand
ATGTCTCCTGGTCTACGCGAGACGACGTATTGCTCAGTGGGCGCAACGCGTTGTGGCTGGCGGAGCAGGGCTGGCAAGTCACGGCTGTGGACGGCTCGTCTGCGGCGATTGAGTTACTCCGAACCCGCAATCCGAACATCCACGCTAGAGTCGCCGATCTCGAAAAACACGAATATGCGATCGAGCCGGATTCCTGGGACCTGATCCTGTTGTGTTACTACCTGCAGCGCGACCTGTTTGAGCCGGCCAAGCGTGGCGTGATTCCCGGAGGCGTGGTGATCGCGATTGTGCATGTCCCCGGCCCCGGCGAAGCACTGACGCCATTTCGGCTGCCGCCCGGTGAGCTTGCTGCCCAGTTCAAGAATTTCGAGATTCTGCATTCCTTCGAAGGCGCGCCTCGCGATCCGGTGCATCACGTCCGGGTCGCGGAGGTTGCGGCACGCAGGACAACCCAGCGTATAGAATAGGGCGTCTTGATCCACAGGGGCGTCTTGATGCACAGCACGGAATCCGGTGTTGCCGTGCGTACGCGCATGCGCGTCACGCGCAGGCTGATGCCGTTCCTGTTCCTGCTCTACGTGGTCGCCTACATCGACCGGATCAACATCAGCTTTGCCAGCCTGGACATGACCCGCGAGCTGAATTTCTCCGACAAGGTTTTCGGCCTTGGTTCAGGCATTTTCTTTTTCGGCTACGTCGCGCTGGGCATTCCCGGCGCGCTTCTCGTCGAGCGCTGGAGCGCGCGCCGCGTCATGGCGCTGACCATGATCACATGGGGCTGCGTGGCTTCGCTTACGGGACTGATTCACACGGCTTCCCAATTTTACACGGCACGCGTGCTGCTGGGCGTGACCGAAGCCGCGTTTTTCCCCGGCGTGATCACGTATCTGGGCCATTGGTATCGCGCCGCGGACCGGGCCAAGGCCGTGGCTATGTTCATGATCGCGATCCCCGCTTCGCAGGTAATCGCCTCGCCGGTTTCGGCGATGCTGCTGAAGGTGCACTGGCTGGGTTTGGGAGGCTGGCGCTGGCTGCTGCTAGTGGAGGGCGCGCCGGCGATTCTCTGCGGCATCGCCAGTTGGCTGTATTTGACGGACCGTCCTCACCAGGCCCATTGGCTGGATCCGGAAGAACGCGAGACGCTGGCATCCGATCTCACGCGGGAGCGTGAGGAGACCCTGGCGCGCATGCCCATCTCCCCGCTCAAAGCGCTGTGGCATCGCGACGTGCTGCTGTGCGCGGGAGCATACTTCGGAGGCACCGCCGGAAATTACGGCTTGAGTTTGTGGCTGCCCAAGATTCTGCAGCGGCTGGAGGGCTTGAGCACTACCGAGACGACGCTATTGGCGGCGATACCGGCTCTGGTCGCGATCCCCGTCATGCTGGCCGTCGGCTGGCTTTCGGATCATACGGGCGAGCGGCGCTGGCATGCTGCGCTTCCGCGCGTCATCGCTGCCGTCGCGCTGGCCGCTCTAGCGCTCCAATCCGCTGGGGTCGCCCTGGCGCTGGCGCTGTTTTCGATCGCCTTGGCCGGGATTGTCGCTGCGTATCCTCCTCTGTGGGCCATCCCCAGCACCAGCCTGGGTACGGCAGCCGCGGCCGCCAGCATCGGATTGATCAACTCCATCGGCAACCTGGGCGGGTTCGCCGGGCCGTATCTGGTGGGCCTCTTCAGCGACCGCAGCGGCAACTACTTCGGCGGCTTGTGGGTGATGGTGGTGTCGCTGCTGTTTTCGGCACTATGCGCGCTTCTGGTCCGCACCCGCGCTTAAAGACTACCGGCTAAAAGCCGGTAGAATCCTTTGGCGACTGAAAGTCGCATTGCGGCTCAAGCCGCCTGAAGCGCTCCCGGCTTAGAGCCGGCTTAAGGCTTGGTGGGCGCGGTGATCTTGAACGACTCGTCGTCTTCGTCCCACCGCTGGTTTTCAATATAGGCTTTGATCGTTGCCTCATCCACCGCGCCCACCGTCGCGCAGAAATATCCTCGCGCCCACATATGTTGCCCCCAGTATTGCTTGCGCAGTTCCGGAAACTCCGCTTGCAGATGTCGAGACGACCGCCCTTTGATGAATTGAGCCAGTTTTGCCGGCGCCAGAATCGGCGGTGCGGCCAACAGCAGATGTATATGGTCCGGCGACACTGCTCCCCGTACGATCACAACCTCCCGCGCGGCACAGATCTGGCGGATCAGGTCGCGCGCACGCTCAGCGATCCTCCCTCTCAGCACCTTCTTCCGGTACTTCGTACACCAGATCATGTGGTACTTCAAATCGAAGACCGCGTGCGCGCTATGCCTGTATTCCGCCATCCTCTCTATTCTCGTAGGGACGCGGCGGCTCAAAGCTGACCGCCTGAAAGGCGGTGGGATTAGACCTGGCGGACGGAGCTAAAAAGTCGAAATCGCAGCCCGCGTTGGCTTGCGTCACATGATCCAGGAACAGCCGCCCATAGCCACGATCGTAATGCGGCGCGGGCGCAGTGAACAGACGTAAGCGCCGCGCGATCTCTTCCTCCGGAAGCGCCAGATCCAGCCGGCGCGTGCCCACGTCGAGCACGATTTCGTCGCCGGTCTGGACGATCGCCAGCGGCCCGCCCACCGCCGATTCCGGAGCCACATGCAGAACCACCGTGCCAAATGAGGTTCCGCTCATGCGCGCGTCGGAAATGCGGACCATGTCCGTGACCCCCTCCTGGAGCAGTTTGCGAGGCATCGGAATGTGGCCCCACTCGGGCATCCCGGGTCCTCCCTTGGGTCCGCAGTTGCGCATGACCAGAATGGTGGTGCGGTCGATGGGCAGATCGTCACGATCGATCCCGGCCATCATTTCCTCACGGTTTTCGAAGACATAGGCAGGTCCGCGGTGCTGCATCAAGTGCGGCGAGGCCGCGGTCTGTTTGATCACGGCTCCCTCAGGCGCGAGGCTGCCGCGCAGCATGGCGATGCCGCCCTCGGCAAATAAAGGATCTTCGCGACGCCGGATCACGCCATCGTTTTCCACCCGAGCGCTGGCGATGTTCTCTCCGATGGTCCTCCCGTTCACCGTCAGGCAGTCCGGATGGAGCAGATCCGCGATCCGCTGCATGACCGCAGGCACGCCGCCCGCGTGAAACAAATCTTCCATCAGATATTCACCGGACGGTTTCACGTTCGCCACACATGGAGTGCGCCGCGAAATCTCGTCGAAATCCCGAGCCTCCAGATGAATTCCCAGTCTTCCGGCGATGGCGGTCAAATGAATCACGGCATTGGTTGAACCGCCCAGAGCCATCAGCATGGTGATGGCGTTTTCGAAGGCGCGGCGAGTCATGATGCCCGCGGGCGTGAGCCCGGCTTCGATCAACTCGACGGCTGCGCGTCCGCTCAGCTCCGCGATCGCCAGCCGCCGCGAATCCGGGGCGGGAATGTTGGCGCAACCGGGAAGGGTCATGCCCAGAGCCTCCGCCAGGCTGGTCATCGTGGATGCCGTTCCCATCACCGTGCAGTGGCCGGAGGTGCGAGCGATGCAGCTTTCCACTTCGCTCCACTCTTCTTCATTGAGGCGGCCGGTGCGGTACAGGTCGAAGAGCTTGCGGCCGTCGGTGCCGGAGCCGAGGCGCTCTCCGCGGAAGGTGCCGGCCAGCATCGGACCTCCCGGCACCATGATCGCTGGAACATTCGCGCTGGCGGCGCCCATCAACTGCGCCGGCGTGGTTTTATCGCAGCCGCACAGCAGCACCACAGCATCCAGGGGATTGGCGCGAATCGACTCCTCCACATCCATGGCCATCAGGTTGCGGTAGAGCATGGTGGTCGGCTGCATGAACATCTCGCCGAGAGAGATGGTCGGGAACTCCAGCGCGACTCCGCCGGCGGCGATCACGCCGCGCTTCACTGCGACCGCTACTTCGCGCAGATGCGCGTTGCAATTGGTCAGCTCGCTCCAGGAGTTGCAAATGCCGATGAGAGGTTTGCCGTCGAACACATCGGAGGGAAATCCCTCGGAGCGGAGCCACGCCCTCCGCGCCATGCCGTGATAGCCGGGGGCCTGGAACCATTCGCTGCTGCGTTTGTTTTTCACCTTAGACATCTTGTCACACGGCATTTTCACACAGCTTTCACTGGGCTGCATAGGTTGGCGCTCTAGGCTAAGACGTGGAACGTTTGATACGAGCGGTGGTCCGAAGCTGGAACTGGAAAGCCGCGGTGCTGAGTTCCTTGTATCGCGGGGCAATCTTCTTCGGCGCAACGCTGGGAGCCGGTCTGCACGCCGCGCTGGGCGCGATGTCAGCCGAGTTCGGCTATCGCGGCATCACTGCCGGTTTCTATGGAGCTGTCACACAGTCGGTGGCGCGCTCCCATCCTCGCCGGGCCGCTGCGGCCACCGTGGGAATCCTGCTGGTTTCGCATACCATCGAGTTCGGCGTGCATTGGATGCGGCACACCCCCAGCCTGGGGCGCTCCATCGCCGCGTCGGTCTGCTTCACTATCCTCTCCACGCTGTTCAACCTGCACGCGATGCGGCGCGGGGTGTTGTTGACGGGCTCGGGAAGCGCCTCCTTCCTGGCCGATCTATGCGCCCTGCCGCGAACGCTGGCTTCCTTTGGGGCTTTTCTGATGCCCCTGCGGCGGGGACGATAAGCATTTTCTACAGGCCATGTTTTATCGATGCGTCATGCAGGATACACCAGCCATTAAAACATTTCATGTCACATTTGTCGCATGAGTATGGGGACCACACGTAGAACGGCCCTTCGCGGCATCTGTGCGGCATTGCTGGGCGGTTGGGTCCGGCGTTCCTCCGCCGCGGCTCTTTGGGCGCCGGGCGTGCTCCAAGGGCGGGCTTTATTCGAAGGATTTCGCCGCAGCCAGACGTTTGAGCGGCGCTACCGCGCGGACGCGGCCATCACCCTGGCCGGCATCACCATCTTTACGCGGCGCGGCGTGGGCGGCGCGCTCGCTGCGGTCGAGCTGGGAAGCTGCGGCGACCGTTCTGCCGTCACTCTCAGCTTCGTCGCCGGTTCCGATCCGGCCCGCTGCGTCGGCTTGAATCGCTTCGGAATCCTGCAGGAGGCGGTTCTCGATGCGGCCGGACATCCGCCTTTTCAGCCGGCCTTTGCCTTCGCCGGTCTCATTACCGACAACAAAGAAGAAGACCTGGAGCAAGCCAAGCAAGCCCTGCGCTCCGGCGCCGCGCAACAGCTCAGGATGGCGCGCGGCGGGACCGAGGACGGCCGCATTCAAGCCTGGACCGACACCATCGGCCTGGCGCAGGCGTGCACCTGGAGGGAGTCCGCGGACCTTCTCGCCCGGCTCAGCCAGGACCCTCCCAGAGCTCCCGCGCGCGAAATCCCGCTTGACAGTCAGGCCGACGCCGGTCCGTTCCTATGCGCGTACCGCAAAGCCGCGCTGTGCCCGGAGGAGGTTTCGACCACTCCGTTCCTGCACGCCGGCAAGTTCTACCGGCTGGAACTGCGGCGCCGCGCCAAAGGCGAGCGCGACGGGTTGATTCGCGATCAGAACGGCGCGAAATGCGCGGATTTCCGGGTAGTCGACGCCCCCGGCGATGCGAGCGGCCTTCCCGCGCGCATCGAGTATCGCGCCAAGCCTTACTTGAAGCTGGTGTTCGAGGCCGACGATCGCGTGGAGCGGCCCAATCTCAAACCGCTGTTCACCAAGGAGGCTACATGAATTCGCACTGCCAAAGCTTGCGTTGCGACATCGCACTCGAATGGACCGCAGAGCCAGCGCAGCGCCGCTTCCGCACCGGAGTCTCGTTGCACAGTCACACGCTGCACTCCAAGGAAACTCTGGACTTCGTCTATCGAATCGCGCGGCGCGCGCCGGTGCTGGCCGCCGCGGTCCGCCAGGGCGAACGCCGCTACACCCAGGTTCACGGCACCAAGCTGGATTTTGCCCGTGCCTGGTGGACTCCGCCGCTCGGCCCCCACGACGCGTTCAAACTGGAGCGGGACCAGATCCGCGGCCGCGGCCTCGAAGCTCTGGTCTCGCTCACCGATCACGACGACATCGAGGCTCCGGTTTCGCTGCAGCTTCTGGAGGAATGCCGCGGCGTTCCGATCGCGCTTGAATGGACCGTGCCGTTCGGCGAGGCGTTCTTTCATCTCGGCGTCCACAATCTTGCTCCCGCTGAAGCGCGCATGTTCTTCGCCGAGATGGAGCGATGCCGCAAGAATCCGGAGGAGGAGGCGCTCGGAGATGTCCTGGCGGAGCTGGCGGCCCGCCCGCGCACTCTGATCGTGTTCAACCACCCTCTGTGGGATGAAGCGGGAATCGGCGCGGCGCGACACCTGGAACTCGCCCGCGCTTTCCTGCGCCGCTTCGGCCCACACATTCATGCAATGGAGCTGAACGGTTTGCGGCAGTGGCGTGAGAACCGCAATGTGCTGGCCTTCGCCGCCGCGGCCGGAAAGCCGCTGATCTCCGGCGGCGACCGTCATACCATCGAAGCCAACTCCGTCCTGAACCTGACCAACGCCGGGACTTTCTCCGAATTCGTCGAAGAAGTCCGTGCCGGATGGAGCCAGGTACTGATCCTCGACCACTACCGCCAGTCCCACGCCCTGCGCATTTTCCATCACCTGGTGGACACGCTGCGCACGTATGAGCAGCATCCGCTGGGCTGGAAGCGGTGGAGCGACCGGGTATTTTATTCCTGCGACGACGGCTGCGTGCGGTCGCTCAGCGAGCTGTTCGGAACCAAGATGCCCTTGCCGGTGGCGGCCTTTGTGGGCGCGGTGCGCTTCGCCTCCTCGCCGCAGGTTCAATGGATCCTGAACGGGGCCTTTCAGCCCGGAGAGGAGGTGATCCTGTGAACGGCCGGCGCGTGGCGTTCTTCACGGACAGCTTTCATGAGGTCAACGGCGTGGCTCTTACCAGCCGCGAGTTCGTGAGCTTCGCCGGGCGCCGCGGGTTGCCCATGTTCTCGGTGCACGCCGGGCCGAAGAACACAATCAGCCAGAGCGGTTCGGTGACCACCTTCGAATTCGCCCGCGGTCCGGTGCGCTGGAACCTGGAGCACGATCTGGCGATCGACTTCCTGTTCTGGCGGCATCGCGCGCGCCTGCACACCGCGCTCGAGGCGTTCCAGCCCGACCTGGTGCACATCACCGGGCCCGGAGACGCCGGCGTCATGGGTTGGCTGGCCGCCCACGACCTGAAGGTCCCTCTGGCGGCTTCCTGGCATACCAATTTGCACGAGTTTGGAGCGCGGCGGCTGGTCCGATTCCTCGACCCGCTCCCGGGGAGCGTTCGGTCGGCCATCGGATCCTGGACGGAGCGCATAGTATGGGATTTGTGCACGCGGTTCTATCGCCTGCCGAAGGTTCTATTCGCACCGAATCCAGAGCTGGTGGAGTCGCTCGAAAAGCGCACCCGCCGGCCGGCGTTCCTGATGAGCCGCGGAATCGACACCACGCTGTTTTCGCCGCTGCGCAGGCAGCGCCAGGATGGCGCGTTCGTGATCGGCTACGTCGGGCGCCTCAGCCCGGAGAAAAATGTGCGTATGCTGGCCGACCTGGACGGCGCGTTGCGGTCGTCGGGACTCGACAATTTTCGCTTCCTGATTGTCGGGGAGGGGTCGGAGCGGTCCTGGCTCAAGCAGAACCTGCCGCAGGCGGAGATCCCCGGCGTTCTGCGCGGGGAACAACTCGCCACAGCCTACGCGTCAATGGACGCTTTCGTGTTCCCGTCCGTCACCGACACCTTTGGCAACGTGGTGCTGGAAGCGATGGCCTCCGGCGTCCCCGCGATTGTTTCCGCCGCGGGAGGGCCGCGGTTCCTGGTGGAGAGCGGCAAGACCGGCTACGTCGCCACCAACGTGTGGGGATTCGCGGCGGCGCTTGCCCGGCTCTATAACGACCCGTCTCTGCGAGCCTGCATGGGAGCGCGAGCCCGCAAGGCAGCGGAGCGTTTCTCCTGGGATCGCGTGGTGGAGCAGGTGTACGAAAACTACGACGCGTGCTTACCGGTTGCGTCAGAATCGCGGCGAGCGAGCGGCGTCCTGGGGGCGCGGGCCAAGGCTTCGGTGTAGCGGCGTTTTCTTATTCGATCTGGCTCATTCCTCTAACAGCGCCCGATCATGCAGCGCTGGTGGCTGTCGACTCCGCCCACGGTCTCCAGGCGCGGGGCGCGATAGTAGACTCCGTCGGCGCGCAGCCCGTGGGCGTTGACGCTGTCGGCCAAATACACTTCCAGGATCTCGTCGCGCAGGCGCGAGACCAGCTTGGTGTCCTTCACCGGGAACAGCACCTCCACGCGGCGGTTGAGATTGCGCGGCATCAGATCGGCGCTGCCCAGGTAGACTTCCTCGCGGCCCCCGTTGCGGAAGTAGTAAATGCGCGAATGTTCCAAAAAGCGCCCGATGACGCTCTTGACCGTGATATTTTCGCTTACACCGGCGACACCGGGCCGCAGGCAGCACAGGCCGCGCACCTGCAGGTCCACGCGAATGCCGGCTTGCGAGGCCCGGTACAGCAGCTTGATCATCTCCGGGTCTTCCAGCGCGTTCATCTTGAAGATGAGGTGCCCCTTCTTCTTGCGCTTCGACAGCTCGATTTCGCGATGGATTAGCGCTTCCAGACCGTGCCGCAGGCTTACCGGAGCCACCAGCAGCTTGCGCAGCTCGGTCTTGGCGGAATAGCCGGTGAGGTAGTTGAACAGGTCTGTGGCGTCGGCGCCGATCTGCTCGTCGCAGGTGAACAGGCTCAGGTCGGTATAGAGGCGCGCGGTCTGCGGGTTGTAATTGCCGGTGCCCAGGTGGACGTAGCGGCGCATCACGTCGCCTTCGCGGCGCACTACCAAGGCGATCTTGGAATGCACCTTCAGGCCCACCAGGCCGTAGATCACATGCACGCCTTCGCGTTCCAGCGCCCGGGCCCATTCGATGTTGCTCTCTTCGTCGAAGCGGGCTTTCAACTCCAGCAGCACGGAAACCTGCTTGCCCTCTTCGATCCCCTCGAGCAGGGCCTGGACGATGGGCGAATTGCGGCCCACCCGATACAGCGTCATCTTGATGGCCAGCACATCCGGATCGTGCGCGGCCTTGCGGATGAACTCCACCACCGGCTGGAAGGATTCGAAGGGATGGTGCAGCAGGATGTCCTCACGGCGGATCACCGAAAAGATGTCTTCTTTAGCGCGAGGCTGCAGCTCGGCCGGCGTGAACGGAGAAAACGGCTTGTACTTGAGATCAGGGCGGTCCAGCGAGTAAAGCTGGCGCAGCCGGCTCAGATACAGCGGACCGTCGACGCGGTACACAGCGCTGTCGTCGATGCCCAGTTCCTCCACCAGCAGCTTGACGATGGCCGGCGGAATGTTGCGATCCACCTGCAGCCGGATGACCGCGCGAAAGCGCCTGCGCCACACCGCTTCCTCGATGGTTTCCAGAAGATCGTCGCTTTCCAGTTCCTGGATGGCCACTTCGGCGTCGCGCGTGACATGGAACGGATGCGCCTCCACGATTTCCAGGCCCGGAAACAGTGCCTCCAGATTGGCGGCGATCAACTGCTCCAGCCATACGAACTGCTGCGGGCCGACAGAAATCAACTGCGGGAGCGTGTTCGGGATTTTCACGCGCGCGAATTTCTCCACGCCCTGCGCATCGCGAACCACCACGCCCAGGTTCAGGCTGAGGTTGGAGATGTGCGGGAAGGGGCGGCCGATGTCGAAGGCCAGCGGCGTCAGCACCGGAAACACGGTGCGCTGGAAATAGTCGTTGAGCGCGCTGCGCGCTTCCTTGCCCAGCTCGGAGTAGCCGGCAATGGAGATGCCGGCCTCGGCCAGGGCGGGCTTGAGCTGATCGCGCAGGCACGCGTAAGCGGCTTCCTCTAAACGAGCGACATCGCGATGAATCGCCTCCAGCAGCTCCGTGCCGGTGAAGCCGTCGACCCGTGGCTCCTCGGCGCCGGAGGAGACGCGCTGCTTGAGCACGGCCACGCGCACCTGGAAAAACTCGTCGATGTTGGAGCCGAAAATGGACAGGAAGATGACGCGCTCCAGTAGCGGATTGGCGGAATCCTGCGCCTCCATCAGCACGCGTTGTTGAAAGGCCAGCAGGCTCAGCTCACGGTTGTAAAACAGGCGCGGGTCATCCAAAGAGGTTGGCGGCGAGACAGGCGGCGCTGTGGTCTTGGCAGCCTCCTGCGCCGCAATTGCGGGTTCCATAACTTAATTCAGTTTGGCACACGGGGATAACAAAACGAATACCGGCCGCAAGGAGTTTACCCGTTTGAAGCAATCCCGCGCGACAATGAAGGATTCGCGCCATGGCCCGCGCCACCGCAGAACGACCCACACTCCCGATCCGGCGGCCCTCGCTGCGCTTCCTGCGCTACCGCTTGCTGCTGCTGTTGAGCGTGCTGGGGCCGGGATTCATCACCGCCAATGTCGACAACGATCCAGGCGGCATCCTCACGTATTCGCAAGCCGGTGCGAAGTTTGGCTATGCCCTGTTATGGACGCTGATCCCCACCACCATCGCACTGATCGTGGTGCAGGAAATGGCCGCGCGCATGGGTGTGGTCACCGGCAAGGGGCTCTCCGATTTGATCCGCGAAGAGTTCGGGTTGCGCGCCACCGCGCTCACCATGTTCATCCTGGGTCTGGCCGACTTCGGCAACATCGTCGCCGAGTTCGCGGGCTTGGCATCCGGGATGAGCATCTTCGGCGTCACCAAATATATCGCCGTTCCTATCGGTGCGGCGATCGTATGGACCGTGATCGTACGCGGAAGTTACAAACCCGTGGAGCGGATCCTGATTCTGTTTTCGCTGATTTACTTCGCCTACCCGGTGTCGGCGATCCTTGCGAAACCGGATTGGGGCCATGCGCTGCACGACACGTTAATTCCGCAATGGCAGAACAACTCGGATTACGTGATCATGATTGTGGGATTGATCGGCACCACCATCACGCCGTGGATGCAGTTCTACTTGCAGGCGTCGGTGGTGGAAAAAGGGATCGACAAGCGGCAATACACATTGACGCGGTGGGACGTGATTCTGGGCTGCATCGTCACCGATGTGATCGCGTTCTTCATCGTAGTGGCGTGTGCGGCGACGCTGTTTAAATCCGGACATGGCGACATCACCGATGCCGCCCAGGCCGCAGTCGCCTTGAAGCCGTTCGCCGGGAAATTTGCTTCGGTTCTGTTTGCGGTCGGGCTGATCAACGCGTCCATGCTCTCAGCCGCCATCCTTCCGCTAGCCACCGCGTATAACGTATGCGAGGGCGTGGGATTCGAATCTGGAATCGACCGAAAGTTTTCTGAGGCGCCGATTTTCTACGGCCTATACACGTTTTTGATCGTTGGTGGCGCGGGCGTGGTGTTGATTCCGCATTTACCTCTGCTCAAGATTATTCTCCTTTCGCAGGTAGCCAACGGCGTGCTGCTGCCGTTCGTTCTGATTTTCATGCTGGTGCTGATCAACCGCACGCGTATTATGGGCGAGTATAGGAATCACCTCACCGGCAATACCATCGCCTGGTCTACGGCCGTGGTGGTCCTGAGCCTGACCGCGGTAATGATCTGGAACATCGTCTTTCCGTAGAGCGGTTTTTGTTATTTGAGATAGGCGCGCAACGCGGAAACAAGATCATCGGCAGCGGCGGTTTGTTCATCATTGGCGCGGTTGTCGAGAATGTGGAACCGGATGTGCCCTTCTATCACTTCGGCCATCAGCGCGTCCATCGCGCCCCGGCAGGCGGAGATGTTATGCAGAACGTCGGAGCAATCGGATTCCTGGTCCAGGGCCTTCTCAATCGCGGCTACCTGCCCCATGATCCGGCGGACGCGATTGAGCAGTCTCTTTTTCTCTTCGATGGTGTGAGCCATATCGCTACTCTTGCACAAAAATTTGTCGCGGAAGGACTTTACAGGGATACCCCGGTGGGTATATCCTGTCTATGCGAGATCGGCCAGATGCCGAGCCTCGGATTCCGGCGCTTCCCTCTGAGAAGCATGCCAGCGCAATGAAACATAGAGTCCATATTCGGGGTGTGTTGCTACGTCTGCGTGCGCGCACGCAGGCGGTCCTGCTGCTGGCGTTGCTGACCGCTGGGGTTCGCGCCCAGGATGCGCTGGCGCTAACGGAGGCAACACAGGCCGATCCCGCGCAGGACACGGCTCAGGACGCCGCCGCTGCCGGCGCGGCTCCGGAAGCGCCGGAGCGCTGGAGCATCGCTTATCAAGCTACTTCCATCGGTCAGGCGCACGATAATTTTCACGCGTTGTATACCGGTCCGGAGAGCCTGAACCACCACGCCGAGGCGGAAGCCTCGCTGACCACCACTTTGTTCACGGCGCTGCGGCTGGCGCGCTACACCGCTCTGTACTTCGATCCGGAAATCGCGGGAGGCAAGGGCTTCAGCAACGTGGACGGACTGGCCAACGCCTCCAACGGCGAGCTGCCGCGCGTGGCCAGCGCGACTCCTAAGCCCTACATCGCGCGTTTGTTCCTCACGCAGGACTTCGGATTCGGCGAGGAAACCGAGCAAGTGGATTCGGATCAGGATCAGTTGGGAGGGTCGCGGCCGATGACGCGCTACAGCATCTATGCGGGCCGCTTCACCCTGACTGATTTCTTCGATGACAACGCGTATACCCACGATCCCCGCACGCAGTTCATGGGCTGGGGCGTGATGTACAACGGCGCATGGGATTACGCGGCGGACACGCGCGGCTACACCTGGGGCTGGGTGCATGAGTTTCACACGCGTGACTGGAGCCTGCGCTACGGCAGCGCTGCCGAACCTAAGATTGCCAATGGCGAGCAACTCGACCGCCGCCTGTTTCGCGACCGCGGCGACGTGTTCGAAGGCGAGCGGCGCTATCATCCGCATCAACATCCAGGCGCGGCTCGGCTGCTCGCGTATTTGGAGCATGCCGACGCGGGCAACTATGGCGAAGCTTTGCAGCAGGCCGCGGCGACCCACACAACTCCGGACGTCGTCGCCACGCGCGGGGTGGGGCGCTTGAAGTATGGATTCGGCCTGAGCGTGGATCAGGAGATCGCCAAGGGTCTGGGCGTCTTCGGAAGGCTAGGCTGGAACGACGGCAAGACCGAGAGCTTTGCGTTTACGGCGATCGACCGGCTGGCGACCGGTGGAGTCTCTTTAAACGGCTCGCGGTGGGGCCGGAAGGACGATACCGTAGCCACGGAGGTGACCGTGAGCGGCCTGTCGCGAGTCCATGCCGATTACCTGGCTGCGGGCGGTCTCGATTTCTTGATCGGTGACGGCGGGTTGAACTACGGTCCGGAGACGGTCTGGGAAACGTATTACAGCACGCCGGTGAATCGCATCTTCACCACCTCGCTCGATGCGCAGTATGTGATGAATCCGGCGTATAACCGCGATCGCGGACCGGTGTGGGTCGGATCGCTCAGGGTGCACATGGAGATCAACAAGAAGACCTTCTCCAAACAGCCCTGAGGCTACTTCGCCGTGGAGGCCGGGGCCGGACCAGCCGCGCTCACGCTTCCCATGTAAATCTTGGTGAAGCTCGACCAGGAAAGCTGTCCGCCGATATAGACTAATGCGAGGCACAGAGCGAAGCGCAGCTTCTTGGAAGGCAGGTAAGCGGCCAGAGAGGAACCAGCCAGGGCGCCGATGGCGCCGCCTACCAGCAGCTTCCACAGCACCGCGGTGTTGACGTCGCCGAGACCCGCGTGGATCAAACCGCCAACCGCCGAAAGCACGAGGCCGAAGCTCAAATCCGTGCCGACGATTTCCTGCGTGCTCAAAGTGGTCAGGCTCATCATCGCCAGGGCTCCGACGGCTCCGGCGCCCGCCGAGGAGAAGCCCATTTCGAGGCCGATCAGCGCCGCGATCGGGCTCAGCCACTTGACGCGGTCGTGCCGGACCACCTGGCCGAACCGGAACAGATTGAGCAGCGCGATGCTGGCGATGGTCAGACCGACCAAAGCCGTGACCCAGTTGGTGGGGACGTTGTTCAATAGGAAAGCCCCCGCCACCACGCCGGGAACGCCCGCAATGCTCATATAGCGGAAGACGCGCCAGTTCACCTCGCCGCGCGCCATGTAGGACGGCACGGTCAGCACCTTCACCACCGTGCCGAAAATCAGCGCGGTGCCGACGCACTGCTTGGCCGGCAGCCCCAGAAGCAGGATCAACAAAGGCGTGGTCAGCGATCCCGCGCCGACGCCGGTCAGCGCGATAAAGACGGAGATAATGAAGCCGAGCGCAAATTCCATCGAATTATTCAGCCTGAATGTGGATCCCGCACTCCAGTTTGCCCTTGCCCTGCCAGCGACCGGAGCGCAGATCCTCGGTGCTCACTGGCAGGGCGGTACAAGGTTTGCACCCGATGCTGGTGTAGCCCTGATCGTACAAGGACAGGTGCTCGATCTCGTGGCGGTGCAGATAATTCCAGACGTCTTTCACCGTCCAGGCCGCCAGTGGACTGATCCTTTGAAGAACCTTTCCACCAGGTAGTTTGAACGGTTCCACTTCCTGCAGATTGGCGCGCGTTGGCGATTGCTCGCGGCGCAGAGCGGTGAACCACAGGTCGTAGTTCGCCAAGCCGGCAAACAGCGGCTCGACTTTGCGCAGCTTGCAGCATTTATCGGGCGCGGTTTGATTGAGAATCCCGAACTGCGCTTCCTGCTCCGCCACACTCTGTTTGGCTTCCAGATTGATCAGGTTCAGATTCCATTCGCGCGCCATCTTGTCCCGATACGCCAGCGTCTCCGGGAAGTGATAGCCGGTTTCCAGGAACAGCACCGGAATTCCGGGCCGCTGCTGGATGATCATGTGCACCAGCGCGACGCATTCATGCTGGAAACTGGAGGTGACACAGGCAAGGCAGTCCTGCGCCAGAAGACTGGAGATCACCTCCCCAGCTTGCGATTCGAGCACGGCGAGATCACTCATCCCACACTCCTTCGAGTCTCCGCCGCAATTCCTCCACGGCGTGAGCATCGTCGCCGGGAAGGTTCAGCAGCGCATCCGAAGGCACGAAACTGCGAATCAGGCGAGCCAGGCGGTCTCCGGCGTTTTCCCTGGCGTCTTCGGCGCGCCCCAGGATCATGCCCGCCGCGGCGGTCGCATTGGTTTCCCGGTCGATCAGGATGAAGCTACCGGTCATGCGATTTTCGGTATACGGATCGAAGAACAACTGGCGCGAGGTGGACAGCCGCACTACGCCGACCTCATTCATCGCCAGGCTGCCGGGCCCGGTCTCGGTCTCCAGCGAGACCACATTGATGCGATGCTGGACCGCTTCGACGTGAGCCGGTACGACGTGCGAGGTGTGCTTGACCAAGTAATGCCGCGCGGTATCCAGCGGGCGCGAATCGAACCAGACCATGGTCGCTTCGAAAGTGCGTCCGCGCTGCGGCTCTGAGCCGGCTGCCGAGATCATATCTCCGCGGCCGATGTCGATTTCGTCGTCCAGCGTAAGCGTCACCGAAAGCGGCGCGTGCGCGGCTTCCAGGTCGCCGTCGAAGGTCACAATGCGGCGCACCCGCGAGCGCCGGCCGGAGGGTTGAGCCAGGATTTCATCGCCGCGATGAATCACACCGGAAGCAATCTGGCCGGTGTAGCCGCGGAAGGTCTGATCCGGGCGCAGCACGCCCTGCACCGCCATGCGGAACGGAGCGGCAAGGGTGCGGTTGCGCGTCTCCACGGTTTCCAGATGATCCAGCAGGCTTGGCCCCTCGAACCAGGGCATGTTGCGGCTGCGCTCCACCACGTTATCGCCCTTTAGCGCGCTCAGCGGGAGGAAGTAGCATGCACTGGCGTGGATCTTTTTGAGGAACGGCTCGAATTCGCCGCGGATGTCGCGGAAAACATCTTCGCTGTATCCCACCAGATCCATCTTGTTCACCGCGATCACGAAGTGCGGGATGCCCAGCAGCGCGGCGATGTAGGCATGCCTGCGGGATTGCGTGGTTAATCCGCGCGCCGCGTCGCACAGGATAATGGCGAGCTCCGCGGTGGACGCCCCGGTGGCCATGTTGCGTGTGTACTGCTCATGGCCGGGCGTGTCGGCCAAAATGAATTTGCGCTTGGGTGTAGCGAAATAGCGGTAGGCGACGTCGATGGTGATACCCTGCTCGCGTTCCGCGCGCAGACCGTCGGTCAGCAGCGCGAAATCGATTTGGCCGCCGCGGCTGGCGGACTTGAGCTGATCCTCGTAGGCGCCCTTGGCGTCGTGCAGCATGCGGCCGATCAAAGTGGACTTGCCGTCGTCGACGCTGCCGGCGGTGGTCAAGCGCAGCAGGTCTTTGGACTGCTCCGTCTCCATGAACCGGTGAATATCGAAGTGCCCGTTGGTCTCAACAGCGAGGCTCATCAAAAATACCCTTCACGCTTCTTCAATTCCATGGAGCCCTCGCGGTCGTGATCGATCACGCGATTCTCGCGCTCGGAGTTGCGCACCGCCACCAGCTCCGCGATGATCTTCGGCACCGTATCGGCGTCCGAGCGGATCGCGCCGGTGCACGGCGAGCAGCCTAGCGAACGCATGCGGCACTCCACCGTTTCAAATTTGTCGCCGGGCATGGGCTGGACGAAATCCAACTCCGGGAGAATCAGCGAATTGCCCCGCACCAGCATCCGGCGCGGCTTGGCGAAGTACAGCGGCACGATGGGAATGTTCTCGACGTGAATGTATTGCCAGACGTCCAGCTCCGTCCAGTTCGACAGCGGAAACACGCGAATGCTCTCGCCCGGCTCCACGCGGCTATTAAAGATGTTCCACAGCTCCGGCCGCTGGTTCTTGGGATCCCACTGGCCCAGGCGGTCGCGGAACGAAAAGATGCGCTCCTTGGCGCGGGATTTCTCCTCGTCGCGCCGCGCTCCTCCGAAAGCAGCATCGTAGTTGCCCTCGCGCAGCGCATCCAGCAGCGACTGGGTCTTGAGCAGTCCGCAGCAGCGCTCGGTGCCCAGCCGGAACGGGTTCGCGCCGGCCTCCAGGGCCCCGGTGTTCGAGTGGACAATCAGGTTGAGCCCCAGCTCGGCCGCGAAGTTGTCGCGGAACGTGATCATTTCCTTAAACTTGTACGTCGTATCGACGTGCAAAAGCGGAAACGGGATGGGAGCCGGGTGAAACGCCTTCTGCGCCAGCCGCACCATCACGGAAGAATCTTTGCCGATGCTGTACAGCATGACCGGACGCTGGAATTCGGCGGCAACCTCGCGGATAATATGAATGCTCTCCGCTTCTAACGCCTGCAAGTGGCTGATTTCCCAAGCCATGCCCGATGATACCACGGCCATCACCACATTGTCCATCTGGAATCAGAGAATGGTTTCCACTGGTTTTCCACATGTTCTACTACGTATAGATTAAAGCTATTGACACACTCTACATATTGGGGCATCATTGCCAACATGCGGCTTTTGTCGCGGATTTTGCATCGGGAAGGAGATCGGAGAACATGGGACAATTAGGGGTAGGGGTCGCCATGAAAATGGAAGCGCGCCGGCCAGTGCCGGTTGCAGATCGGGTAGGGGTCGCCTTTCCGCGGTACTTTACTTCCAAGTTAGAGCACGGAAAAACTCCTTATGACGAGGTCGCCTGGGAGTTGCGCAACGCCTCCATCGGGAATGACAAGGGCGCGGTCATCTTTGAGCAGCGCGATGTAGAAGTGCCGGTGGACTGGTCGCAGACCGCGACTAACATCGTGGTCAGCAAGTATTTCTACGGCAAGGCCGGTTCACCGGAGCGCGAATCGAGCGTGCGGCAACTGGTGGGCCGCGTGGTCGACACCATCACGGATTGGGGCGTGCACCAGCGCTACTTCCGCACCATCCAGGACGCGGCCAATTTCCGCGATGAACTGACGCACCTGATGCTGACGCAGAAGGCGTGCTTCAATTCGCCGGTTTGGTTCAACGTCGGCGTGAAGGAGCCGCGCGGCTACGGCTGGTATTACGACGACTCGACCGACGCAATCCGCAAAATGGCGCCGAATGAGCGCAAGCCGCAATGTTCGGCGTGCTTCATCAATTCGGTGGGCGATACGCTCGAATCCATTTTGGACCTGGCCAAAACCGAGGGCATGCTGTTCAAGTGGGGATCCGGCACCGGGACCAATCTTTCCACGCTGCGCGAAGAGGACGGGCTGCTTTCAAGCGGCGGCAAGGCCTCCGGGCCGCTCAGCTTCATGAAGGGCTTCGACGCCTTTGCCGGCGTGATCAAGAGCGGCGGCAAGACGCGCCGCGCGGCCAAGATGGTGATCCTCAACGCGGACCATCCGGATGTGGAGAAATTCATCTGGTGCAAGGCCAAGGAAGAAAAGAAGGCGCACGCGCTGATTGACGCCGGCTACGATTCCTCGCTCGATGGCGACGCCTACGGCTCCATCTTTTTCCAGAACGCCAACAACAGCGTCCGCGCCACCGACGAATTCATGGAAGCGGTGCTGGGCGACGACGATTGGTGGACCAAGTCGCGGCCCTCGGGACAGGCGGTGAAGCGGTACAAGGCTCGCGGGCTGATGCACGAGATCGCCGAGGCCACGCATCAATGCGGCGACCCCGGCATGCAGTTCGACACCACCATCAACCGCTGGCACACCTCCAAGAACACGGCGCGGATCAACGCCTCCAACCCGTGCTCGGAGTATATGTTCCTGGACGATTCGGCATGCAACCTCGCGAGCCTCAATCTGATGAAGTTCGTGGGACCGGATGGGCACTTCGACGTCACGGCGTACCGGCACGCCGTCGACACCGTGATCCTGGCCCAGGAAATTATCGTGGACAACGCGGCCTACCCGACCGAGAAGATCGGCAAGAATTCGCACGATTTCCGGCCGCTGGGATTGGGTTATGCGAATCTGGGCGCGCTGTTGATGTCGATGGGCATTCCCTACGACTCCGAACAGGGGCGCAGTTGGGCGGCCGCGCTGACGGCCATCATGTGCGGGCAGGCGTATCTGACCAGCGCCCGCATCGCCAATGAAGCCACCGGGCCATGCGCCGGATACGCGGTCAACGAAGAGCCGTTCCTGGGCGTGATCCGCATGCATCGCGACGCGACCCTGGACATCGACGGCAAGCTGGTTCCCGCCGACGTCTTCGAGAACGCGAAAGCGTGCTGGGAAGAGGCGCTGACACTTGGCCGTTCAGCCGGCTATCGAAATGCCCAGACCACCGTGATCGCGCCCACTGGAACCATCGGCTTCATGATGGACTGCGACACCACCGGCATCGAGCCTGACCTGGCGCTGGTGAAGTACAAGAAGCTGGTAGGCGGCGGCGTGATCAAAATCGTCAACAACACCGTACCCAGCGCGCTAATCAAGCTGGGCTACTCCGCCGACCAGGTCAACGCCATCGTCGATCACGTGGATTCGACCGGCACCATCGAGGGCGCTCCGGGATTGAAAGACGAGCATCTGCCCGTGTTCGACTGCAGCTTCCGGCCGCAGAACGGGTCGCGGTCCATTCACTACATGGGTCACGTCAAGATGATGGCCGCGGTGCAGCCGTTCATCTCCGGCGCGATTTCGAAGACCATCAACATGCCCGAAGAGTGCACGGTGGACGACATCATGAATGCGTACATCGAGAGCTGGAAGATGGGGCTGAAGGCGGTGGCGATCTACCGCGATAATTCCAAGCGCGTGCAGCCGCTGAGCTCCGGCACATCGAAAGGCGCGAAAGCTGCAACGGGCGCGTCCGTGCCTGTTCCGGTGGTGGTGGAGAAGGTGGTCGAGAAAATCGTCTACCAGCCGCAGCGGCACAAGCTGCCGGAGGAGCGGAGCTCCATCACGCACAAGTTTTCGATCGGCGGCCACGAGGGTTACTTGACCGTCGGGCTGTATGAGGACGGAACGCCGGGCGAGCTGTTCGTGACCATGGCCAAGGAAGGCTCCACCATTTCCGGCCTCATGGATAGCTTCGCCACCGCGGTGAGCTACGCGCTGCAATACGGCGTGCCGCTCAAGTTCTTCGTCGATAAATTCAGCCACGTGCGCTTCGAACCCAGCGGTTGGACCGGCAACAAGACCGTGCCCTACGCGAAGTCGATCATGGACTACATCTTCCGCTGGCTGGGCGCGAAGTTCCTCGGTCCGGAGTACGCGATAGGAGAGGCGGGCGAAACTGCCGTGCTGAAGCCGACCGAACCCGAACCGCAGCAGTCTCTGCCCTTCGCCATCTCCGTCGCCGACGCCCCCACCTGCGCCGAATGCGGCGGCGTCATGACCCGCAACGGGAGTTGCTACAAGTGCGGCAACTGCGGAAGTACAAGTGGGTGCAGTTAGACCGACCGCTGCCTCGTGAGTTTTTTGTGGCGAGCGCGGGCGGTTCGGATGCTCCGAGCTGTTTCAACCACTGATACGGGCAAACCAACATCGGCGTTCGTGATGGTGGCGCACTGGCAGCATGTCAAATCGACATGACCGGTAAGAACCCTGAATTATTGGAGCCCGTTATGAAGCACCGTATCTCAATCAGTTTTGAACTGAGCGGCGATGGTCCTGAGCGTCAATGGGAAGCCGTCGATCGATGGCTATACAACCATGAAGCCGTTCAAGCGTTGCCCACTCAATGGGTCGCCCTAACCTTGCTGACCGCTGACCAAGTCAGGCGTGAGCTTCAGCCACTTATCGACCCTGCGGACCGGCTCTTGGTCTCGCAAGTCACCTCAATGTCATTTCGGAATCTAATCAACGACGACAAGTTTGGTAAGGGCGCAGCGTAGCCTTCCGGAGCCCCCGGAACGAAACGGCGGCTCTGCTCGAAAATTAGGACGACAACGGAACTACTGGACCCGATCTCTCCAGTAGCCCGGCGCGCGATGCCCGTGCGCCACGGCAACAACCTCGATCAGCGACGGTCCCTCGCGGAAGACGACCAAATAGGGGAATCGTCGCAAGATTACACGGCGCGTTCCAAATTCGAAGAGCGCAAACTGAGCGGGATCTTCCGAAATCCGGTCGATAGCTTGGCCGAGCTCGCGCAGGAACCGTTGGGCTGCGCGTTCGCTCCGTGCTCGGTACCAACGCACCGCTGCCTCCGCCTCGGCAAGGGCCGCAGGGTGGATCGATACGGGCTTGGCCGTCACCGTTTCAGATGCGCTTCAAGCCGCTTGCGTGCATCCGGCCAGGGTATGAGTTCCACGGCCCCACGGTCTATTTCGGCGAGCCGTCCTCGAATCTCCAAACGCCAAGCCTCTTCGGCGTTCTCGTCGATCTCGGTATCGAGGCTTTCCAAAAGAGAGTCGGCAAGGGCGGCACGTGCTTCCTTGGGCAGGTGAAGCGCTCGCGCCAAGAGTTCCGCAGCTTCATGCTCCATAGCCGGATTATACAGTTTGTAGGCGGGGCCCGTTCCCGGTCGACCTTGTTTTGGCTTATATACACAAATTGTATATACTGGAGCCTCGGGCGAACAGCAGGGGAGCTACCAGTGCGCGGAAAGCAGCAAAGGGCAAATCCAACCGGTACTTCCAAGCCATCTAAACGGAAAACCGACTGGGCGCGGGTCGACAAGCTGACCGACGCGGAGATCCGCCGAGCCATCCGCTCCGATCCGGATGCCGCGCCAGAACTGGATGCCGCATGGTTCCGGCGCGCGAAGCTGGTCTTACCGCAGCCTAAGCAAGCTGTCTCCATCCGCCTCGACCGCGATGTAATGGAGTGGTTTCGCCGGCAAGGCCGCGGTTATCAGACGCGGATCAACGCCGTCTTGCGCAGTTACGTCGAGGCACACCCACAGCGGGCCCAGGACGAATGGCCCGAATCGATTCGCTCGCTCGCGGGCGCTGGGCGCGACTTTCCCGACGTCGGGCAGATTCGCAAGCGTCAAGGACGCGACGTACCGCGCCAGCGCGCGTGAACTTCGTACTCGGCTACAACGACTTCAAATACGCCAGCACAGCCTGGGCATCCTCCTGCGTCATTCGGAACGGCGGCATGGGAGCCCTCGGCGGCTGGCCGGTGCGCGAGATGCCGGTGGTCAGCAGGCGGATAAACTCGGCGTCGGTTCCCGGGGGCGAGCCGGCCAGGCGCGGTTCGCGCTGCGCCCAGGAGGGGTCGCTGTAAGAGGGCCGGTAGTTGACCGGGCCGCCCATCAGCCAGTGCGCGCGGTCAGGCGTGCCGCGCTCGTCGCGCTGGGTATGGCATTGCTCGCACATCGCCACGGACTCGACGATGTAGCGGCCGCGGTCAATCGGCGCCTGAGTCGCCACGGGCTCGTTCGCGAGTCTGGGCTGAGCTTTCGAAGGCGCCCATGCAGCGGCCGCAAACAGCATTACGAGCAGAGAAAGTTGAGTCGACTTCATGCACAGGAGATGCTTCAGCGCCTCCTAATGTGTCATCGCATACACGATGTAGTTGATCCCGGTGCGGATACCCAGAGCCGAGTATTTCTCCGGATAGGTGGGATCGTCGGCCCACTCCCACGAATCGCCCGTGTCGTGATTGAACAGAACGGTCAGCGTGATGCGATTCTTGTCGTCGTAAATCGCGCGCCAGTGCGGGTCGGAGCCGCCGTTCAGGTACGGGGCCCCGTACAGGCTCCACTGACCCGACACCTGGTAGCGCTGATCCAGGTCGAACACGGAATGGAAGATCGCGTCCGCATTGGGGATCTCGACGATGGGCCGGCCGGGGAACAGATGCTGCATATTGCGCTGGAAATACGCCCAATCGCTCGCGCCCCAAAAATCGTCGCCCAGAATGAATCCGCCGCGAGCCAGATACTCGCGCAACTTGGCATACTGCTCCTCGGTGAAATTCCATTGGTCGGGGCCGGCGCAGTACAGGAACGGCCAGTTGAATATGTCGTCGCCATCGAAGGGATCCACGGCCTGCTCCACGGAGCGCACGTCGATACGGGTCAAGCGGCGTACGGCCAGGACGAAATGGCGATCCGCGCGCGGGTAGTCATTGGTCCAGGCGCTGTTGCCTTCCTTGTAGTTGTAGCGCCACAGCCCGCCGAAGATGCCCCAGTTGCCCTGCGGGTACATCATGCGCGCGAAGACGAAGTCGGTGTGGTCCTGGTAGTCGGGCGGCTTAGGGAAGTCGTTGTAGCCTTCCTGGCTGTAATATTCGCGAAACGGCTTCTGGAACGCGCACAGCACGCCGACAAAAATCATACCGAGCGCGGCGGCCCTCACGGCTTGCCCAAGGAGCACAGCGGGTCGCCGATCACCACGTTCTGCCAGCTCAGGCGCGGAATCGAAAGGTAAAAACTGTCGGCCAGGTTGTGGCCTCTGTAGTAAGACGGGAGGAGGATATCCGGGCGCGGGTTCATCCCCAGATACGGCTCGTAGACGTGTCCCGAGGCTCCCGTGGCGCCCTCGTGGATGTAGTCGGCCGTCAAAGTTTGAGGAGCGCCGGCGAACCACAGCTTGGGCGAATTCCAGTCGCTGATATTCCAGTTATCGGGCGGGCGCGCGAAGGTGCGCGCGTTGGTGGAGACATACTCGGTCATGATCGCGCCGGGAAGCCATGTGAAATGGGTAAACCGCTCATGCCGGTTCCTGTCGTTCGACCCCCAACTGGCATAGCCGATTACATCGGTTTCGTTATAGAGGACCCGGGCCGTTTCGTCCAGCACCACACGCTCCCGTGGCAACTGCCGAGCCGCGTCGCGCAGCCAGGCTTCGCCGTCGGGATTCCCGCCGCCCGCCATGTCGATCACAAACTTGCCCCGGTTGGTGGCCTCCAGCGAACGGTCAATCATGGCCTTGACCTCTTCGAAGTTGTATGCAGCCAGCCGCGTTACCAGGTAAATGGGGAACGCAGGATGCGTGAATTTTTCATTGACGCGGCCGAAGAATGGATTCGGAATCGAGCCTGGGATCGAGTGCGGGCCCCGGGTAATGTCCGAATAAAGCATGGTCAGTTCGCTATCGACCGAAGATGCGTCCCCGCCTATCCCGTCTGAGCCGGGAATTTTCAGGGGCACCCCCAGAGTGGTCACGATGTATAGAACACTTTCCACCAAGTTATTCTTTTTTAGGCAGTTGGCGACAGGATCCGCAATCTCAAGGGTGTATGTGCCGCGTTCGATCACCTCGTCCGGGTTGGCGCGAATGTGGCAAATGTTGCGCGAGGGAACCGCGCGGCGGAGCGCGTAATACTCGCCAATCGAGCGCGAAACCGGGGAGCTATCGTTCACCACCACCAATACGTTGGCGGGGGTCTGGGCGCACAGGCCGCAAGCCGCCGCCAGCAGGACCACCCCCAGCGCTGTCCTGCCCGTCATCGCAGCCGGCTCCGCTCTGGCATGCGGTTTCAGTCTAGCAGGCCCATGACCGGCAGTGCACGAAAAGGCCTAAGCCTACCACAGCACAAAATCGAGAAAGGTGCGATGCTATGATGTAGGTCCGAGTAGACTCCACAATGGATCTCGATCAGCTCCATACATTCCTGGAGATTGTTCGCCTGAAGAGCTTCTCCAAGGCGGCGCAATCGTGCTTCCGCACCCAGCCTGCGGTAAGCGCGCAGGTGCGGCAACTGGAGCAGGATCTGGGCGCGCCCCTGTTCGAGCGCTTGGGAACCAAAATCGCGCTGACGCCCGCGGGGCGAATCTTCGCCGAATACGCGGAGCAGATTCTGGAGTTGCGCAAGCGCGCTCAGGATGCGATCAGCGAACTGGAGCGGACCCCGCGCGGGGAACTGATCATCGCCGCCAACGAAGCTACCTGCATCTACGTTCTGCCCCGCGTTTTCTACGAGTACAAGAAACTGTTTCCCAACGTGGAGATCGTGGTCGACCGCTCCTATGGCGCGCGTGTGGTGGAAGCGGTGGTCGACAACCAGGCCGATTTCGGGCTGACCCAGCTCCCGGTGAAAGAGAAGCGCCTGCAGGTGGTGAAAATTCATCACGATGAAATCAAGCTGATCGTGCCTCCCAGCCATCCCCTGGCCCGCAAGAAAGAAATCCTGGCCACGGAGCTGATCGGGATGCCGCTGCTTCTGCCCAAGACCGGGACCACGCGCAATCGCCTGTCGGCGTGGCTGGAAGCCGTGGAAGACGAGATCAGCGTTTCGATGGAGCTGGATTCCACCGAAATGATCAAGCGCTTCGTGATGGCGGAGCTGGGCGTGAGCTTCGTGGCCTCCACGCACTGCATCGAAGAGGTCGCGGCGGGCAAGCTGGCAGCGGTCTCGCTCGGGCCCGATCCCATCGTCCGCCAGGTTGCATTAATCTATAGGAGGGACAAGGCGCTGTCCAAGGCGGCGCTCGGATTCATTGAAGTTGTTTCCGAATACGCTTTGGGCGGAGGGCGGCGTCCGGCGGCGTCGGGTGAGGGCACGCCCTAGCGGTCTGACCCAAAGGAGACGGGCCCAAACGATACAGGTAAGAAGATGCAACGCGTGACCCTGAAAACCTCCACCATCTTCATCGCCAAAGGCGGCAAGACCCGGGTGTATCACTCGGTCAACGATGTGCCTCCTCTGTTGCGCAAGCAACTGGAGGATTCCACCAACGGTTTCAACTCCCGCACCATCCTGATTGCCGACCGCCGCGGCCGGGAAGAGATCCTGCGGGCGCTGAACGGGATGCCGTCTGCCTTGCGCTCCCGCCTGGCTTCCTCGCTCAATACCGCGCCGGAGCAAAGCGCGGCCCCCGAACCGCGATATTCGAGGGCGCTGAATTTTCTGCGCCGGAATTGGGCCGAGGTGTTGCTGCCGACCGCGGTAGGCGTCATCGTCTGGCTGGCGTTCCACTACCGCTAAGCTAAGACTCCTCCCGCCGCGTCCGATAAGGGACGCATGGAAAGACGCTCCGAAGTCCGCGTGGAGACAAACGAACCCGTGGTGGTCACTGACCTGCGAGCCCACCAGCGCAATCCGGTAGGTGGAATGGTTCTGGACATGTCGGGAAGCGGAATTCTGCTGAAGGTGCCCTGCTCCATCAAGGTGAATGCCCTGATCAGGATCGAAGGCAGCAACATGTTGCTGCTGGGAGAGGTGACACGGTGTGAGCCCCACCAGCAGGGATTTCACCTGGGCGTCCTGATTCGCCACTCTTTGCAGAACCTTCAGGCGCTGGAAAATCTGAATCGCGCACTGCTGGAGGCCGAGGGCAAGCTGTGCGAAGAGGCAGTGCCCGTACCGGTTTCACGGGACGAAGGCGCGGTCAATCCACTCCTATAATGAGAGAGTGAAAAAAGCAGCGGTTTTCGGAGGCGCGGGACAACTGGGCGCAGAGCTGCGTGCGGAGTTTTCCGCGCGAGGCTACCAGGTGGAAAGCTTCGGGCGTTCCAGCGGCGACATCACCGACGCCGCAGGCGTGGAGCGGGCCGTCTCCGAGTTCGATCCGCAGATCGTGCTGAACGCCGCCGCTTACAACCAGGTGGACGTGGCCGAGAAGGAACCGGCCGTCGCTTTCCAGGTCAACGCGCTGGCGGTGCGAAATCTGGCCATCGCCTGCCGCCAGAACGACGCGATGCTGGTGCATTTCTCCACCGACTACGTCTTCGACGGCATGGCCGGCCGTGCTTACCGCGAAGAAGATGAGCCGCATCCGTTGGGCGCTTACGCCGTCTCAAAATACGCGGGTGAGCTGTACGCGCGCGCTTATCTCGACCGGCCGCTGATCCTTCGCACCTGCGGCGTCTTCGGGCCGGCGGGAGCGGAAACCGCGCGCGGCAATTTCGTCGAAACGATGCTGCGGCTGGCCGCCAAGGACGGGCCGATTCGCGTGGTGGAGGATCACGTCGCCTCGCCCACCTATGCGCCGGCGCTTGCCGCGCGCGCGGCCGATCTGGTGGAGCGCGGAGCGCACGGGATTTATCACCTGGGCGGGGGCGCGCCGATCTCCTGGTTCGACTGGGCCGCGAAAATTTTCGCCGCCGCTGGCCTGAATCCTCCGCTCAAGCCAACCAATGAACGCGAGTTTCGCACCCCGGCGCGGCGCCCCAAATACTCCGCACTCTCGAACGCCAAAGCGGAGGCGCTGGGGATCGCGCCGATGCCCACGCTCGACCAAGCCATTCGCAGCTATCTGGAGGCTCGGGCCGGAAGGCTCGCGGCGAAGGCGCCGGCTTAGTTAGTTAGCCCGCTAGCGGTCGAGCGCACACAGAGCCGCGACCGAAGGAAGCGGACTTTAGCGCCGGATCAGCACCAGGTGCGTGATCACCCCCATCACGCCGCAGAAGCAGATCATGGCGGACATGGGCAGCGCGGTAGTGCTGTCGATGGCGCCCAGCGCCAGCGTCGCCACGGCGGCCATGCTGAACTGGAGCGTCCCCAGTAGAGCCGAAGCCATCCCCGCGATCCTTC
>CAWISY010000216.1:0-4793 GCA_963838455.1 Bryobacterales bacterium | reverse complement strand
TGTGTCCTCTACTGGTTCAGTTGCGTATTGTTAGTTATTCGAAGTTCAGCTACTCCGCTCTGAAGACGCAGCGCAATGCCCAGGGCGCGAAGGTGACGGTTCGCGTGAAGAACGATTCGGCTCGCGACGGCGATGAGGTGGTCCAGCTATACTTGAGCGGCGCAGGCGGCGCCGGCGACCCCATCCGCAGCCTGCACGGTTTTGAGCGGATTCATCTTGGCGCGGGCAAGTCCGCCGACGTGGAGTTCAGACTCGGTCCGGAAGACCTGCCCAAGGAAAAAGTGAAAATCAGCGTCGGCGGAGGGCAGCCGGTGGGGAATGCAGCTCGCGTGGAAGGGACGTTTTAGCCGTGCGGTTGTTTTTCATAGTTGCGTTGTCGGCGCCTGTGTGGGCGGCCACCTGCGAGAATCTGAAATTGGTGGGTCTGGTCGCACTGCCGGACACAACGGTCACCTCGGCGCAATTGATCGCCGCAGGAGGGTTCCAGCCGCTGGCTTCGGCGAATAATGCCGCGGCTGGCAACGCCGCGAACAACAACCAGCCTCCGCCCAGCTTCGCCGATCTCCCCGCCTTCTGCCGCGTCACTGCAACCATCAAGCCCACCAGCGATTCCGACATCAAGATCGAAGTCTGGATGCCTGCCAAGGACTGGAACGGGAAAATGATCGGCAACGGAAACGGTGGCTGGACCGGGTCCATCAATCCCGCCACTCTCGCAGTCGGCTTGCGGCGCGGGTATGCCACGGCCATGACCGACACAGGCCACGAGGGCGGCAGCGGCAGCTTCGCACTGGATCATCCGGAGAAACTGGTCGACTTCGGCTGGCGCGCGACGCACGAGATGACCGTGAAAGCGAAGATCATCATGGAGGCGTTTTATGGGCATGAGCCGTCGCTTTCTTACTTCAACGGCTGTTCGGCGGGGGGAAAACAGGGGCTGACGGAGGCGCAGATTTTCCCGATCGATTACAACGGCATCATCTCCGGCGCTCCGGCCAATAACTGGACGCATATGATGGCGCAGATCGTATGGGTCGCGCAGGCCGTCCACAAAGACGCGGCCAGCTACATCCCTCCCGAAAAGTACGGGGTGCTGCACAAGGCCGCCCTCGCGGCCTGCGACGCCAAGGACGGAGTCAAGGACGGGCTGATCGACGACCCCACCCGCTGCGCCTTCGACCCCAAGGTGGTGCAGTGCAAGAAGGCGGATTTGCCCACCTGCCTGACGGCTCCGCAGGTAGAGGCGGCGCGCAAGATTTATTCGCCGCTCAAGAATTCGCGCACCAATCAGGAGATCTACCCGGGATTCGAGCCCGGCAGCGAGATGGGCTGGGGCCAGTTTGTGGCCGGTCCCACGCCGACCGCTTTTGCCACGGACCTGTTCAAATACGTCGTGTTCAAGAATCCGGATTGGGACTACAAGACGCTCAACTACGATAGCGACATCGCCATCGCGGATACGGTCGACAACGGCACCAACAACGCCACCGATCCGAACCTGAAGACCTACTTCGAGCATGGAGGAAAGCTGCTCCAGTATCATGGCTGGAACGATCAGTTGATCGCTCCGATGAACAGCCCGAACTACTACGTGAGCGTGGAGAATGCTATCGGCAACTCGGCGCTGCTGGACAGTTCCTACCGGCTTTTCATGGCGCCCGGCATGAACCACTGCCAAGGCGGCGACGGGCCCAGCAATTTTGATATGCTCACGGCCTTGGAGCAGTGGGTGGAGCAAGGGCACGCTCCGGACCAGATCCTTGCGTCGCACATGACGGACAACAAGGTGGACCGGACCCGGCCGTTGTGCCCATATCCGCAGTCGGCGGTCTACAAAGGAAAGGGGAGTACAGATGATGCGCAGAACTTCACTTGCAAAGCTCGCTGATGTATTCAAGGGAAGCCCCGTGGCTCAGGTGGCAGCCGCGGTGGTGTTTGCTTCCTCGGCAATGGCAGCTCAACCGTGCGAGAGCTTGAGCTCGCTCAAATTGCAGAACACCACTGTGACCGCTGCGGAAGCCGTTGCGGCGGGAGCATTCGCCCCTCCGGCAAACGCTGGCGGAAGAGGCAAGGGACGGGGCGGAAACCCGTACGCCAATCTCCCGGCTTTCTGCCGCGTCACCGCCACCATCAAACCCTCCAGCGACTCCGACATCAAAATGGAGCTGTGGATGCCGGCCGCCGGATGGAACAACAAATTTGAAGCCGAGGGCAACGGCGCCTGGACCGGCTCCATCACCGAGGCCACCTTGGCGGGCGCGCTCGCGCTGGGCTACGCCACCGCGATGACCGACACGGGCCATGAAGGCGGCAGCGCCAGCTTCGCGCTGAATCATCCCGAGAAGCAGATCGACTTCGGCTACCGCGCGGTGCATGAGCTGGCGGTCCAGAGCAAGGCGATCATCGCCGCTTTCTATGGGCAGGCTCCCAAGTATTCGTATTGGAACGGCTGCTCGGCCGGAGGCAAGCAGGGGCTGAAGGAAGCGCAAATGTTCCCGCAGGATTTCGACGGCATCATCGCCGGCACCCCGGTGAGCGATTGGGTCGGAAGATCGGTGGGCGCGGTGTGGTTCGGACAGGCTACGCATGAGACCGACGGTAGCGCGATTCCGCAAGCCAAATTAGCCGCGATTCATAAGGCCGCCCTCGATGCTTGCGATGCCCTCGACGGCGTCAAAGACGGCGTGATCGAGAATCCGGAAAAGTGCAAGTTCGATCCGGTGGGGATGCAGTGCAAGGGCGAAGATGCGAATGATTGCCTGACGCCTGCGCAGGTCGCTACCGCGCGCAAGGTGTACTCCGGGGTGATTAATCCCCGCACCAAAGAAGTGCTGTTCCCCGGTCTGATGCCGGGAAGCGAAATGGGATGGGGAACGCAGGTGGGGCCCAATCCGTTCGGGCCGGGCGTGGACGAATTCCGCTATATCGTCTTCAAGAATCCGGATTGGGACTACAAAACCTTCAATTTCGATTCCGATTACACGGCCAGCGTCAAGGCCGACAACAACATGATGAACGCGATGGATCCGAATCTGAAGGCGTACTTCGACCGCGGGGGCAAGATCCTGCAGTACCACGGCTGGGCGGATCAGCAGATGTCGCCGGGCAACAGCCCCAAGTATTACAAGATGGTGCTCGACAAAATGGGCGGCCCGAGCAAGGTGATGGACAACTATCGCCTCTTCATGGTCCCCGGAATGGGGCATTGCCAAGGCGGCGACGGCACCGATACGTTCGACAAGCGCGCGATTCTGGAGCAGTGGGTGGAGCAGAAGAAAGCTCCGGAGAAGATCATCGCTTCACACATGGCCAATGGCCAAGTGACCAAGACGCGGCCACTGTGCCCGTATCCGCAGGTTGCGGTTTATAACGGCTCGGGGAGCACCGACGATGCCGCGAATTTCTCTTGCAAAGCTCAGTAGGGCGCTCTGCGGCTTTTGGGCCGCTCTCGCGATTCCAGCGTTCGGCGCGACCTGCGAGAGCCTCGGCGCCCTTGGGATAAAGGGTGGAGTGATTACCGGGGCGGAGACCATCGCTGCCGGAACGTTCCAGGCTCCCGGCGCTCGCGGAGGCGGCCGCGGCGGAAACCCGTACGCCAATCTCCCCACGTTTTGCCGCGTTTCCGCGACGCTCAAGCCCTCGATCGACTCCGAAATCAAGATCGAGGTCTGGCTTCCGGGCTCAAATGGTGACGCGAACTGGAACGGGTCGCTGGAATCGGTGGGCAACGGCGCCTGGGCCGGAACCATCGGATATGCCGCGATGGCTACGGCTCTTGCGGCGGGTTACGCGACCGCCAGCACCGATACGGGCCACACTGGCAACAACGTCAACTTCATCGTCGACCATCCGGAAGAGGTGATCGACTTCGCTTATCGAGCGGTGCATGAGATGACGGTGCCGGCGAAGAATATCGCTCAGAACTACTACGGCCAAGCCCCCAAGCATTCTTATTTCAACGGCTGCTCCACCGGCGGCCGTCAGGCTCTGGAGGAAGCGCAGAAGTATCCTGGCGATTATGACGGCATCATCGCGGGCGATCCGGATCTGAACGCGAGCCGCGTTCATGAGGCGCAGCTTTATGCGGGATTCGTCGCGCATTCGAGCGATGCCGCGTACATCCCTCCGGCCAAATACGCGGCGCTGCATGCGGCGGCGCTGGAAGCCTGCGATGCGCTCGACGGGGTGAAAGACGGCGTGATCGAGGATCCGCAGAAGTGCCATTTCGATCCCGGCGTTCTCGCCTGCAAAGGCGCTGACGCGCCCACGTGTCTGACGGCGGCGCAAGTCGATACCGCGAAGAAAACCTACGCGGGCACGCATGCCGGCAAGTCGGCCCTGTGGGGGCTGGAACCGGGAAGCGAAGCCGGGTGGGCGTCCCTATCGGGTCCGCAGCCGCTGGGAATTGCGCTCGATACTTATCAGTATCTGGTCTACAAAGATCCCAAGTGGGATTATCACAAGCTCGATCCTGCCAAAGACGTGCCGGCGGCCGACCAGGCTCTCGGCGCCAGTATGAACGCCTCCGAGCCCGATCTGCGGCCCTTCTTTTCGCACGGAGAAAAGCTTTCGCATGGAGGGAAGCTGCTGATGTATCACGGCTGGGCCGATCCCGGAATTCCCCCCATGTTCAGCGTCGAATACTACAAGAACGTGCAGGCGAAGGTGGGGCAGAAGAAAGCCGCGGACGAGATCCGGCTGTTCATGGTTCCCGGCATGGGGCATTGCGGCGGAGGCGATGGTCCCAGCACTTTCAACGCCATGGCTGCTTTATCGCAGTGGGTGGAGCAAGG
>CAWISY010000215.1:0-6749 GCA_963838455.1 Bryobacterales bacterium | reverse complement strand
CAATTGAATCGCAATCAGGCCACACAGATCCGCCTGGCGGATTTTTCCAGCGCTCCCATGCGCGCCTTTCACATGTCATGGCTCGCGTTCTTTCTGTGCTTTTTCAGTTGGTTCGGCATTGCGCCGCTGATGCCGGTTATCCGCGATGAGTTACACCTGACGAAAGCGCAGACCGGCAACTCCATCATTGCGTCGGTCGCGCTGGCCGTGTTCGGACGGTTGTTGATGGGCTGGCTGTGCGACCGCATCGGTCCTCGCAAGACGTACGCGTGGCTGCTGATGCTGGGCGCGCTGCCGGTGATGGGAATCGGCCTGGCGCACGACTACGTGACGTTTCTCATCTTTCGCCTGACCATCGGTATCATCGGGTCGTCCTTCGTGGTGACGCAGTATCACACTTCGGTCATGTTCGCGCCGAACGTCGTGGGAACGGCCAATGCGGCCGCGGCGGGATGGGGAAACCTGGGCGGCGGAGTCACGCAGTTCGTCATGCCGCTGCTGTTCAGCGCGTTTGTGAGCCTGGGGGCCGGCGCATGGTGGGGCTGGCGGATGGCGATGTTCGTGCCGGGCGTGGCGATGTTCCTGTGCGGCATCGCGTACCTGGCGCTGACCCAGGATGCGCCCGGCGGCAGCCAGGCGGAGATGCGCGCGCGTGGCGAAATCGCGCCGCGCACCCGCAGCGGAGGATTCAAGGAAGCCGCGGCCGACCCGCGCGTGTGGGCGCTGTTCGCCATCTACGCCTGCTGCTTCGGCATGGAGCTGACCATCGATAACGTCGCGGCGCTGTACTTCACCGACTATTTCCACCTCGCGCTGACGGTGGCGGGATTTGTCGCGGCGTCCTTCGGCATGATGAACCTGTTTGCCCGCGCCTTGGGCGGCATCGTCAGCGACCGCTGCAACCGGCGATGGGGATTGCGCGGGAGGGTAGCGCTGCTGGGCTGCACGCTGTTCTGTGAAGGCCTGGCGCTGATCCTGTTTTCGCGGATGCGCGTGTTGCCACTGGCCATCGGGTCCATGATGCTGACCGGCCTGTTCGTGAAAATGTCGAATGGCGCGACGTATTCCGTAGTGCCTTTCGTCAACCGGCGGGCGCTGGGCGCCGTGGCGGGAATTGTGGGCGCGGGAGGAAACGTCGGCGCGGTGCTGGCCGGCTTCCTCTTCAAAACGGCCAGCATCACTTGGCCGCAGGCGCTGCTGATTTTGGGCGTCACCGTGGCGGTGACCTCATCGCTGACTCTGGTAGTGCGATTCTCTGAGGCCGATGAGCGTTTCAATCGCGAAGAAATCGAGACGCGGCTGGGCGGGCTGGTGGCGGCGACGGCCGGGGCGGGAGACTGAACATGAAAACCATCCTGTTCACCTGCTTTCTCCTCACCGGCGCGATCGGATGGGCGGACTCGGAGCCGGCCGCGAATTCCGATGTGGCCGCCGATTTGGCCACCCCTGCCGCAGCTTCCGCTTCGGCGCCGGACCCTGCACCCGCACCTGCCGCGGGCGCAACGGATTCGATCAAGCTCGGCGGCATCACTATTTCGGGCTCGCTCCGCTCGCGATTGTATGTGTGGAACTGGTTCCAACCCGCGACGGGACAGAATCAGTACGAATACTCCGGCAACCTTCTGCGCGTGGGTCTCTCGCAACAGCGTGGAGCATTTGACTGGAATGCAGAATTTGCGGTGCCTTTTTTCCTGGGTCTTCCCACCGGCGCCACGGACGGGGCTCCGCAAGGGGCCCTGGGGCTCGGGTCCAACTATTATGCGTCGAACGGCAATAACCAGAACACGGCGGGGATTTTCCCCAAGCAGCTCTACATCCGCTTCAAGCGGCTGGGCGGGCGCGAGGGGCAGAACCTGCAGATCGGCCGCTTCACGTTCCTGGATGGAAGCGAGGTCGCGCCGAAGGACGCGACGCTGGCTCAACTGAAGCGCGACCGCGTCAGCCAGCGCCTGCTGGGGGATTTCGGATGGTCGGATGTGGGGCGCAGTTTTGACGGCCTGCACTATTCGCTTTCCGGAGCGTCTGACGATTTCACCTTCGTCTCCGCGACGCCCACCCGCGGCGTGTTTCAGGCCGACGGGTGGGGTTGGAACAAGGTCGGCTTCGCGTATGCGGCCTACACTCACGAATGGGGCAAGGGCCGCCATTCCGCCGACACTCGCCTCTTCGATCTGGAGTACGACGACTTCCGGCCTGTCCTCAAAACCGATAACCGGCCCACTGCGGTGCGCAAAACCGACACGGAGAACATCGTGATCAACACGTTCGGCGGCCATACGCTGCATTCGATCGCGACCGGAGCGGGGACGCTCGATGCCCTGGCATGGGGTGCGATTCAGACCGGGCGCTGGGGCACCCAGCAACAACTCGCCTATGCGTTCGATGTGGAAGGCGGTTTTCAGCCGCGGATTCTTCCGCAAGTGAAACCGTGGGTGCGCGGCGGATACACGAAGGGCTCCGGCGACGGCAACGCCAGCGACAAGATGCACGAGACGTTTTTTCAAGTGCTGCCGACGCCGCGTCCCTACGCGCGCTTTCCATTCTTTAACATGATGAATACGGAAGACGCTTTCGGGAGCCTGATGCTGAGGCCGCATCCGAAGGTCACCATCTCGAGTGAGTTTCATTCTTTGCGGCTCAGCAGCGTGAACGATCTGTGGTACAGCGGTGGAGGCGTGTATCAACCGTGGACCTTCGGTTACACGGGGCGGTCGACCTCGGGCCGGAGATCGCTGGGCAATCTGTACGACACCAGCGTCGAATACCGTATGTCGCGCAAGGTCATGCTGACCGAATACTTCGGCTATACGCAAGGTCTTTCCGCGATAGAAGAGATTTATCCCAAAGGAAAGGGTGGAGAGTTCGGGTACGTCGAACTGATGTACCGGTTTTGAGGACGCCCCTGAAGACGCCGTCTGTTCTACTGGTTAGGAGAAGCGTTATTTCGTAGATGCCGTTTGCCGGACTGCGCGTGCTGAGCTTGGAAAGCCGCCGGGCCAAGGAGATGGAAGGGATGATTCTCCGGCTCGGCGGCGACGCATTTGTTGCGCCTTCAGTACAGGAGCGCGCGCTCGACGATCATGGCGAGGCGCTGCGCTTCATCAACCGCCTGGAAGCCGGCGAGTTCGACCTGCTGGTGTGCATGACCGGCACGGGAATGGTGTTCCTGCGGGATCTGGCTGCCGCGCACATGCCGCTGGAGCGATTGGGAGCCGCGCTGCGGCGCGTGACGATTGTCTCACGCGGGCCCAAGCCGGTTCCGCTGCTGCGCGCGCTGGACGTGCCGGTTGCCGTGGTGGTGCCGGAACCGAATACCTGGAAGGAGATTGTCGACGCGGTCGCGGTCAGGGCGGAGCGGCGGATCGCCGTGCAGGAATATGGACGCTTCAACGCCGAGATGCACGCGGCGCTGGAGAAACTGGGGGCGCACGTGACGCCCATCGCGATCTACCGCTGGGAACTCCCCGATGACCTCGATCCTTTGCGCGAGGCGGCGCGGCGGCTGGCCGCGGGAGAAGTGGATGTCGCGTTGTTCACCTCATCGATCCAGTTGGACCACCTGCTGGAGATCGCCAGGGACATGCGCCTGGAAGCGCAGGTTCTCGAATCTCTGCGCAAGGATGTCGCTATCGCTTCGGTGGGTCCGGTAATGACGGCCACGCTGGAGGCGTACGGCCTCAAGGCCGACATCGTGCCCAATCACCCGAAGATGGGCTCGCTGGTGAAAGCGGCCGAAGAATGCACCGCCACAGTTCTCTCCGTCAAACGGGCAGCACTCAAAGACGAAGCCGCCGTTCGCGGCGAAAAGAATCGGGCGTAAGCTGGTCAAAATGGCCATTTGCTCACCCTCAAATTCACCGTTACATCCGCAGCGCTTTCCACCCTTACGCTGGTCGCGATGCTTCAGGTACGGATCATCCGTGCGGGGGGCGGTCCGCAATGGCCGTCCCTACCGCGACCGCTCAAGCAATTTTCGCCGCGGCATGAAAACAGCCTGTTTCACCTCGCGCTGCTAGATCAAGAGTGGGGCGAATTGTCGGCACGGAACCCTTTTTATTGGGGCGACAAAGCCCTCAACAAGGAGGCGGTGTAGCTCGCTACGGCGTGATCGTAAACTGGACTTTGTTCGAGACCGCCTTTTCGATCGGCACCTTAGCGGCTTCTTCCTTGCTCGCCGGGATGCTAACGGGATCACCGAAGATTGCAATTCGGAACACCTGGACGGAATAGGTTCCCGGCTGAGTCAGGTTGTAAATCTGCCGGATGTCTAAGCCAGCGTGGAGTTCCTCGCCTGGCTTGAGGGATTGATTTTCCGCCCTTATCAGGGGGTAATCGAATCGAAACAGCCTGTTCCCAACTTCTGTACGCTGAAGCTCCCTTCCAGAAGAATCAGTAACGAACGGTTGATAATCCTCGGATCCAGAGACCATAACATGCACTGGAGCGACCGAGATGTTCGTTAGCACCACTCCAACAACTACCGGAGAGCCGAGCTTTATGGTCGCCGGATCGATACTCGCGACCAGCCGGAGCCGAGTCGACGCGAAGACGGGGTTCGGCCGGAAGTCGACCTGAGGAAGCTGCCCGGAGGCAGGCAGGCCGAGAACAAGGGCGAGTACAAACAAGCAGGGGAGCCTCATATCACGTCCTTTCCATCACAGCTGCATTTTGCCATTAACGCATGGACGGTTCCAGACCGGCGGGATCGCAGTGGCATTTCCGACCGCGACCCCATTCGGCATGGCCGTCTTGGCTGGCTGAACAAAGCCCCAGGTGTTGCCACCGTCGCCCGAGGAAGCATTCGCGCTCCAGCTCCAGGGTACCACCACCACAGGGACCCAGATTGAATTGGGCGTTCCTGGGTTGAACATCAGAAACATCTGGAACATCTCGGACACACTGTCCTGCTGGTCTCCCACAACCAGCGCTACGGCTGGCGAATCATCCACGTTGTTGGCAGTGCCCAGATTGTAGGGGTAGGTGTTGTCAAGACCTGAACAACTGAAAGTGTGCTGAAGATCTGGCTGCCCGGCCGCGTTGGTCGCATTGTTTACGACGCCGGCTACCTGGGGGATTATCGCTTGAATCTCGAATCTTTCCGAACGGATCCAGGAAGGCCCCCCGGTGATCAAATCGCCGGAGCTGGTAAAGGCGCACCCCCAGACCTTGTTATAGCCGTAGGCCCAGGTGATCAGCGCAAAAGGAGTGGTGGTGACGGAGAAGCGGTTGCTCTCGATTTTGGGGAAACTTCCATCGCAGCCGTTCATGGCGCCGGCAAAGCCGCCGCGCCCGTCTGGCCCGCCTGCGACCGGTCCCACAGGTTTCACCGAAGCGACCTCGAAAGCGGTGGGCGCCGTCGACTGCTGCGCCATAGCGGCAGCCGGAAGCAGCGCAAAAATTGCCGCCCCCGCACAGTGTAGTTTCGCCAGGTTCTTCATGGCGTAATTTTAGGCAACAAATCACTTGACTCACACATAGTCTAGGTGTATCCTTGAAGTATGGAAACGGTTAAGTTGAATGAAAAGAGTGGCTTGATGGAAGCCATCGAGTACTTTTCTGACCCAATGGTCTGCCTTGAAACTGTTTCTAAAGCCAAGTGGGCCAACGGTCCAGAGTGTCCGAAGTGTGCGGGTAAGCGCCTGTCGTTTCTCAAGACGCGCCTGATGTGGACCTGCCTTGAATGCCGGAAGCAATTCTCCGTTAAAGTCGGAACCATCTTCGAGGACAGCGCTATTCCGCTGAATAAATGGCTGGTCGCAATGTGGCTTGTCGGTAATTGCAAGAATGGCGTGAGCAGCTACGAAGTAGGACGCGCCTTGAAAGTCACACAGCGGACTGCGTGGTTCATGACTCACCGCATCCGTTACGCCATGCATACCGGAAGCATCAACAAGATGACTGGAGAAGTTGAGGCCGACGAAACTTTCATCGGTGGCAAGGCCCGGTTCATGCACGCGGATAAGAGAGCGGAAAAGATCAAAGGTCGTGGTCCGATGGGCAAGGCGATTGTATTTGGCTTGCTGGAGCGTGAGACGGGTGAGGTTCGTACTTCGGTAGTCAGCACACGCCGCAAACATCACCTCCATGCCACGATCCGCGAGAACGTCGAACCGAAAGCCGCGCTCTATACGGACGCGCTGAAGTCCTACGACGGCCTTGACGAATACACCCACAAGGTTGTCGATCATGCCGAGACTTACGTTGACGGTGTGGTTCATACTAACCGCTTGGAGAACTTCTGGTCTCTCCTGAAGCGCTCGATCAAGGGAACGTACGTAAGCGTTGAACCGTTCCATCTGTTCAGGTACCTTGACGAACAATCATTCCGCTATAACGAACGGAAGGCCACAGATCAAGAGCGTTTTCAAAAGGTGCTCGGAGGAATCTCCGGCAAGCGCTTAACCTACGCGCGGGTGAGGGGGTGACTCGGATGTCAGAGAACCACGACAAGGCCGAGGAAAACACAAGCCCACGAAGCGGGAAAAACCGCCGGGATGGCGCAACTTCCAAAAAGTCCTTAAGCAGGTCATTAAATCGCCACCACTGAGGAAGGGGTCCAACGTGCAGTCTTGATGTTTCGGTGCTCTACACCTACACTGTCCATGAGGAATACCGCTATCTTGGCTTCTCTCAATTGGTCCGAAGTGACTTCTTGAAACACACAATGCCCACTTAAGGCAAAGCGTTTATCTGGCTCAACGACCTCGGCTAGCAATAATCGTACTGAACGAGAAAAGGTACATAACAGC
>CAWISY010000214.1:0-8499 GCA_963838455.1 Bryobacterales bacterium | reverse complement strand
GGGATGAATGGACCACATCAAGCGATATTCGGTCGAGAAATCCTCGAAGCGAATGTCATTGCAGCCGATGGTCTCGATCAGCGCGGGATGGCGCAGAGGATTCTGCGCATTCGGCCGCCCGCCCAGCGCCTGATTCCCGACAATCTTCCCCGGCCCAACGATACCGATGTGATCCGCACCCAGCGCGTAGATCAAGCCGACGCGGCCCTGAATCCACTTGCCTTCCCAGCGAACCTGCGCCACCGGGTAATCGGCGAAATCGGGCGAACCGAGAATCGACGCATCCTTGTCCAGCCGCAGCGTCACATTCGAGCGCAGCGCGATCGCGCCCGTCAAATAATTCCCCGCCGGAACCGCCACCTCGCCTCCGCCGAACACCCAGCAACGGTCGATGGCCTGCTGAATCGCCGCCGTGTCCTTGGTCATGCCGTCGCCCTTGGCGCCGAAGTCGCGGACATTCAGCTTGACGCGCGTGCTTCGGGTAAGGGGCGCCTGGCCGAATGCCGGCCGCAAGAGCGGGATCACCGCCGCGGTCCTCAAGATCCCACGCCTGGTGAGGTTTCCTGCCATCGCATTGGAGATTCTCTCATACAGCCGTCCGCGCCGCTGATGTATACTTGCCCCCTAGGAGGCCATCTTCTCCCATGCACGCGCGCGGCCTACGGTTCTGGACTCTACTCTTGCTCGGCCTCAGTGGGCTTCGGGCAGGCGATGAAAGATCCGGAGCCAACTGGTCTGCCTACCTGGGTGGCGCGGATTCCATTCAGTACTCGCCTCTCCACCAGATCAACAAGTCGAACGTGAATCAGCTCGAAGTCGCCTGGAGCTATGCGACCGGTGAGCGCGGCAACTACATTTTCAACCCCATCGTGGTCGACGGGATCATGTACGTTCTGGCGCAGAACAATTCCTTCGTCGCGCTGGACGCCTCCACCGGCAAGGAGCTGTGGGTTCACCCCAACACGGGCGCGGTGGGCACGCGCGGCGTCAGCTACTGGGAAAGCAAGGACCGCTCTGAGCGCCGCTTGCTGTTCGTCAACGCCGGTTTCCTGACCGCCATCGACGCGAAAACCGGAAAAACCATCGAGAGCTTTGGAGACAACGGCCGCACGGATCTGCGCGCCGGCATGGACCGCGACCCCGGCCGTCCCTTGCAGACCAGCAACCCGGGCCGCGTGTTCATGAATCTGATCATCATCCCTTTGCCGGCCGGCGGCGCCAGTTATGATTCGACCGCGGCCGACATTCACGCCTACGACGTGCGCACGGGCAAACTGGCGTGGGTGTTCCACACCATTCCGCATCCCGGCGAATACGGATATGACACCTGGCCTCCGGACGCCTGGAAAACCGTCGGCGGCGTGCACAACTGGAATGAGATGACCGTGGATGAGAAACGCGGCATCGCTTACATTCCTCTGGGCACGGCCCGCTACGATTTTTATGGCGCCAACCGCAAGGGCAACAACCTGTTCGCCAACTCCCTGCTGGCTCTGGACGCGCGCACCGGCAAGCGCCTGTGGCACTACCAGTTGGTCCATCACGACCTGTGGGATTACGACCTGCCGGTAGCGCCCAAGCTGATCACCGTGCGGCATAACGGCAAGATGGTGGACGCCGTGGCGCAGGCCACCAAGTTCGGATTCCTCTACGTCTTCGATCGCGTCACCGGCGAGCCTCTATGGCCCATCGTAGAGCGCCCGGTGCCTCAATCCGATGTTGCGGGCGAGTGGAGTTCCGCTACGCAGCCTTTTCCCACCAAGCCTCCGCCGTTCGCGCGGCAATCCTTCACCGAGAAAGACATCAATTCCTACGCGACAGAAGCGCAGCAGGCGACGGTACGGGAGCTGCTGAAGAGCTCGCGCAACGAGGGGTTGTTCACGCCGCCCAGCCTGCGTGGAAGCATCTCCGCACCAGGCCACAACGGCGGAGCCAACTGGGGCAGCGTCGCGGTAGATCCCACCAAGGGCTATCTTTACGTGGTCTCGCGCGAGCACCCCACGCTGGATAAGCTGGAACTGCCCGGCACGGGGCGCGCAGGCAGGGGTGGACGAGGCGGCCCTCCGGCGCCTGCTCCAACGGCGCCAATTGACGAGAGCTTCATCCGCTACAACGCGCCCATCAACTTCATGAGCCAGATTTACGGGACCTCCGCCATGGGTCCGCCGTGGTCGAATCTCACCGCTTACGATTTGAACGCGGGCACCATCATGTGGCAGGTTCCCAACGGCGGCGTACTTGAACTGGAGCAGCAAGGTCACCACCAGACCGGCGCGCGCGATCCTCGCGGCGGACCGGTGGTCACCGCGGGCGGCCTGATCTTCGCGGCAACAGCGTCGGATCACAAGGTTCGAGCCTACGATCAGGACACCGGCAAGGTGCTGTGGGTGCGCAGTCTGCCCACCGGCTCGGATGGAATCCCGGCGGTTTACGAAGCCGGCGGACGCGAATACATCGCTTTTTGCGTGGCTGGCGGCAACGGCTACCTGGCCCCGCGCGGAGGCGCAGCCCCACCCGCCTCCACCAACGCTTACATGGTTTTCACTCTACCCAAAAAATAAGGAGCTTCAATGCATCGAACTGCGCTTCTCCTCGTCGCTGGAAGCATGCTGGCCATACCTGCTCTTCCGGCCCTCCCGGACCCCATCAAGACCGATTCCGGCTCCGTCTCCGGCGCCTCGGATAACGACGGTACCGTTCGCATCTTCAAAGGGATCCCCTACGCAGCGCCGCCGGTGGGCGACCTGCGCTGGAAAGTCGCTCAGGCTCCGGCAAAATGGGACGGCGTAAAAGCGGCAACCGAATTCAGCCCAACTTGCGCCAACGGAGCAGGAGGTGGCCGAGGTGGTCGCGGAGGAGCACCGAAGGGCGGAGCCGCAAAAGGTGGTGCTCCGAAAGCACCGGCAGGTCCCGCGCCCAGTGAGGACTGCCTCTATGTCAATGTGTGGACGCCGGCGAAGGCGGCTGGCGACAAGCTGCCGGTGATGGTCTGGACTTACGGCGGCGGATTCACCGGCGGATCCGGTTCCGACGACTGGTATAACGGCGAAGCCCTGGCCCGCAAGGGCATTGTGGTGGTGACGTACAACTATCGCTTGGGATTGTTCGGCTTCTTCGCCCACCCGGACCTGGTCGGCGAGTCGCCGCACCACACCACGGGCAACTACGCGGAGACCGACATGCTGGCGGCTCTGCATTGGGTGCAGAAAAATATCGCGGCTTTCGGCGGCGATCCCCGCAAGGTCACCATCGACGGCGAATCGGCCGGCGCGATCGCGGTTTCCGCGATGGTAGGTTCACCTGAGTTCAAAGGATTGTTCATCCGCGCGGCGGCGCAGAGTGGCGCCTGGATGGGCCTCAGCATCGCGAAGCAGAAGACCATGGCGGAAGCGGAGGAGCAGGGCAAGAAGGCCGCCGGCACGCACTCGATTGCCGAGCTGCGTGCGATGTCGACGGCGGATGTCAGTCAGAACCTGCGCGGCGTCTCGACCGGTATGATCGTCGACGGCTGGCTCATCCCCGAGGATCAGTCGATCACCTACGCCAAGGGCCAACAGAACGCGGTCGATATCCTGGTGGGCTCGAATCACGATGAGGGAACTTTCTTCGTCCGCGGTAATACGACGGCGGATCAGGCGAAGACCGGGGCAGAGAAGACCTTCGGCAGTCTGGCGCCGGACTTTCTCAAGCTATGGCCGGCGTCTACCGACGCGGAGGCTTCCGCGTCAGCGTTGGCCCGGTCTCGCGACGAGGTCGGCTGGCACATGCGCACCTGGGCCGAGCTCCAGACCAAGCGCGGGAAGAAGGCGTACGTGTATTACTTCACGCACGTGCCTCCGGGTGGCGGGGCTCGTGGCGCCACGCACACCGCGGAGATCAGCTACATGTACGGAAATCCCCGCGGCGCAGTCTGGACCGACGAAGACAAGAAGCTGTCCGACATGATGACCTCCTACTGGGCCAATTTCTTCGCGACCGGCGACCCCAACGGCAAGGGCTTGCCGAAGTGGGATGCCTACAACATGAAGACCAACGACGGGAAGGCGATGGTGCTCGGCGACACGGTCGAGTTCGGACCGCAGATCGATGTCCCGCGGCTGCAGTTCTTCGACAAGGCCTACGCGGCAGAGCAGGGGAAGTAAGTGGCGCAATGTCTCGACGCGACGCGCGGCATCGCTTGGTGATCGCCATCGCGTTGGGTGCCTGCGTTGCCGCGGGTCAGGACCAGGCCCAAGAGCCACTTGCCCTCTGCATCGTGGCCGCCAATGTTTTCCGCCTATGCGGGGAAGACGGTCCGGCTCAGGGCCCTCTACTGTCACCGGACCCGAGGGGTCGGCCCTTTACGACCCCGGGTGCCAACAGGGGCAGCCGTTGGTCTGGGTCGATTTCAACCCGAGCGTCTCGGGCAAATGGGGGAGCCTGAAGCGAATCCTCCACAGGAGCAACCGTGCGGCTGTAACGATCGAGGGCACGATGCGCGGCGGTGAGCCCACGAAGATCGACCCGAAGCTTCCTGAGCAGATCAAGGAGGCCCTCAAAAATCAAAAGGAACGCTACGGACACCTCGGCGGATTCGACATGGCGATCGAAGTATCGCGAATCATCGAAGCGAAACCAGTGAAATGACGCTCCGTCCTGCACATCCACCCGCCCTCATCGATAAGCCTCCTTCCGATCAAGAACGCGGTCGATTTCGATGTAGCTGCCCTTGTCGCGGAAGAAGACGCGGTGGTTCTGCGTGCGGAGGCGGATCAGTGGCGGGGTGACGCCCTTGAGTTGCTTGGTGCTGCCCTCGCCCGAAAGCAGTTAGCGGCCGAGGGTCTTAAGAATCTGGATGGCAACGGGCTGCTCGATACCGCGGACATCGGCCTTTGCCTGTTCGGTCCAGACGATGCGCTTGGCCATTACGGCTCACGGCTCATCTTCTCCCAGTCGGCCATGGTCAGTCCGAACTCCGCGAGAACTTCCTCATGCGGGATCGGCTGATTATGCTTGAGCCACTCGTCGGCCTCGGCGACGGCTTTCGCTTCGGCGGGGCTGAGGGTATCGCCGTCTTCTTCAGGCGAAACCATGACTTCGAGCAGGCGCACCACGGCTTCGACCTGGTTCGGGCCCAGGCGATCGAGGAGTTCGTGGGCGTGTTCCTTATCGCTCATTCGACCGTCAGAATAGCATAGGAATCCGCACCCCCTTGACGGCTACGCTATGCTGCGAATGAGAGCGCACAGGCTGCTGGCGCCGTTGTGCGCGATGTTAGCGTAGAGAGGCAAACATGTCCATTCGACCCGTAAAGCGGCTGATCAAATCCAAACCGACGCTGGAGGGCGCGGGCGTACACCTGCGCCGAGCCTTCGGTTTTGGCAATACCTCCGACTTCGACCCCTTCCTGCTCCTCGATGATTTTCGCAACGACGTTCCGGCCGACTATCTCGCCGGCTTCCCCTGGCACCCGCACCGCGGCATCGAAACTATCACCTACGTTCTCGCCGGGACCGTGGAGCATGGCGACAGCATGGGTAACCGCGGAGCCATCGCCGCCGGCGACGTGCAGTGGATGACCGCGGGCCGCGGCATCATTCATCAGGAAATGCCCAAGGGAGACCCCGAGGGGCGCATGCACGGCTTCCAGCTCTGGGCCAATCTTCCCTCCTCGCAGAAGATGACCGACCCGCGCTACCAGGAGATCAAGGCTCCTGAAATCCCTGTCATCACCGACGACGATGGCACCCAGGTGCGCCTGGTCTGCGGCAATTTTTGGGGCAAAAAGGGACCCGTGGATGGAATCGCGACCGATCCCATCTACATCGACGTCACCGTTCCGCCGGGCCAGCGCAAGGCCCTGCCGGTCGACACGTATCGCCAGGCCTTCGCCTATGTCTTCTCGGGCGACGGCAAGTTCTGCAATGCCTCAGGGCCCCTGGCCGTGCCCACGGAGAGCGTGCAGTGGTCAGACAAGAACCCTCCGCGCGATGCCGATAACCGCTCCCTGGTTTTGTTCGACACCGGCGACGAGGTGACCGTGCAGGCCGGTGAGGAAGGCATCCGCTTCCTGCTGGTCTCCGGCAAACCGCTGCAGGAGCCGGTGGCCTGGTACGGACCCATCGTCATGAACACACAGGAGCAACTCCGCGAAGCTTTCGAAGAACTGGATCGAGGAACGTTCCTCTCGACCAAGTAAGCGCTATTTCGCGGCGTTACTTTGACGCCGCGACCTGGCGAGTGCGCACCATATCCGCAGTCGGGAAATCGGCCGGGACTTTCTGCGTCACTTTGCCGGTGCCGGCCCACTCCGTGCCGCGCTGCAAGGTGACGATGAATCCGACGCAGCTCAACGCCGGGATGTCGTGGCCCATGGTGGTGTGAAAGATCCGGCCCTTGCCGTAGCTCAACGCCATCAGGATCGGCTCATTCTTGCCGGTGCCCATGTTGGCCGGATCGGAGTATGCCGTCCCCAGCACCGTCATGTTCTGGCCCGGCCCGCGGAGATTGGCGTAGAGCTCGTCTCCGGCGTGCATCCAGACCGGAGGCAGACCCTTCGTCACCGGATGGTCCGCCACGCGAATGGTTACCGCGAACGGCAATCGCTGGCCATGCGATCCCGCCGAGCCCGGTGAGGAATCCGATTCCATATGACCGTCTTTGTAGAACCAGTGCGGGCCGGCTTGCTCGCGCCGCCCGCGCCAGCCGCCCACGCCGATCATTTCGTTGAAGGCGACCCATCCGGGGAAAGCGTTGTCGGCCGCATGCACGGAAACAAACCCGCCGCCGTTCTTGACGTACTGCTCGAAGGACGCCTCCAGATCGGCAGGCCAGGTAGCCGAATCGAGATTGGACACCACCACGTCGTACTTCGAAAAATCCGGTTTAAAGCCGCTGAAGTCGCCGCGCGAGGGCGGCGCCGTCACCACGTCCACCTGGAAGATGCCGGCCTGCTCCAACTCGGCCTTCAACACCGGCGTGGTTTCGCGCCAGGCATGGTAGGTTCCGGCGCTCTCGCCGTCCAGCAGCATTACGCGAATCGGCGCGGCGTGCAGAGCCACGCAAATCAGGCCAGTCCACAGGGTTTTTCGCATCCTGTTAACACACTACAACAGTTTCATGTCGCTGGCTTGAAGGCCGCTGTACACTGGAATCATCCCGTATGGTGACCACCCAGATGGTGACTGAGTCCGCGACCGCCACGTTCGACCAGCTCGAACTGGACTGCGGCGCGACGCTGGCGCCGGTCGACGTCGCCTACGAAACTTACGGCACGCTCGACGCCGCCCGCGCCAACGCCATCCTGATTTTGCATGCATTTTCCGGAGACGCCCACGCCGCCGGCGACGGCGGCTGGTGGACCAACATGATCGGCCCCGGCAAGGCCTTCGATACGGACAAGTATTTCGTCATCTGCTCCAACGTTTTGGGCGGCTGCCGCGGCACCACCGGTCCCGGCTCTATCAATCCCCAAACCGGACGGCCCTGGGCGATGAGCTTCCCCGCCATCACCATTCCGGACATGGTGCGGCTGCAGAAGCTGCTGATCGACCGTCTGGAGATCCAGCGGCTGCTGAGCGTCTCCGGAGGGTCCATGGGAGGCATGCAGGCTCTGGAATGGGCCGTGGCTTATCCCGACCGCGTGGCGTCGGCGATTCCTATCGCCACCACGGCGCGGCACAGCGCGCAGCAGATCGCCTTCGACGAAGTGGGACGCCAGGCCATCATGGCCGACCCGGATTGGTGCGGCGGCGACTATTACGGCGGCAAGCCTCCGGCCAACGGGCTGGCTCTGGCGCGCATGGTGGGCCACATCACTTACATGAGCGACCAGAGTATGCGCGAGAAATTCGGCCGGCGCCTCCGCTCCGAAGATCAGTTTGAGGTCGAAAGCTACCTCAAGTACCGTGGCTACAAATTCGTCGACCGCTTCGACGCGAATTCCTACATCTACATCACCAACGCGATGGACGATTTCGATCTGACCCAGCGCGGCTCCCTGCCCGCGCTGTTTGAGCACTCCCGCACCCGCTTTCTGCTGATCAGCTTCTCCTCGGATTGGTTGTATCCCAGCTATCAAGCGCTCGAAATCGTCAGCGCGCTGCGCAGCCGCAACGCCGATGTGGCCTATTGCAATCTGGAAGCGCGCTACGGCCACGACTCTTTCCTGGTGGAAGTGGAGGAGCAGACCGAGCTGGTGCGCGGTTTTCTCAACAATACGTTCAAGGAGGAGCTCGTTCGGGGCAAACAAGGGACGCGGAGCGTCCGTGCGTGAAGTCTATGGACGCCGCGACTTCGCCATCATCGGCGAATTAGTGGAACCGGGTACGCGGGTGCTCGACTTGGGCTGCGGGGAAGGCGAGCTGCTGGCCTGGCTGAAGGAGCACAAAAACGTCGACGGCCGCGGCGTGGAGCTGACCGGCGCGCGCGTTCAGAAAGCCATCGCTCGCGGAGTCTCCTGTTACCAGGGCAACCTGGAAAGCGCCGTCGAGGACTATCCGAACGGGGCCTTCGACTACG
>CAWISY010000213.1:0-19661 GCA_963838455.1 Bryobacterales bacterium | reverse complement strand
CGGCGCGAGTTCCTCCATCCCTGGCTCGATTTGTTCCAGCAGCAGGCCCGCGGGATCCTGCTTGCGGTCCGCTGATTGGAAGAAGCGGAACTGCGGCCGGCCGCCGAGGCTCAAAGCAAACTCGCGGTCGCCGATGTGATGGCCGGTTCCTTCTTCCATCCCGAACGGAACTACGGTCAGAGCCTTCACCGGCGGCTTGCGCCCCGGCACCGCCGGCATGGAAGCCTCGATGCCGATGTAATAGGTTCGCGGCACGCCGCCGCGCACACGCACGCCCTTGCCCTGCCGCGCGAGCCCATAGTAAGCCGCGCCGCGCGCGACCGCATGCATCAGGTCGCCGCTCTCCAGCGTTTTGACCGGCTGCGGCAGCCAGCCGTTCAGCACACTGATGATCCGCTCCCGCACCAGCTCCGCGCGCAGCACGCCGCCATTGAACAGGATATGCGTTGGCTTGGCCGCCTGACGATGCAAGAAGTGCGCCAGATGCCGCGTGATCGCCGCGTCGGCCGCGAACGGCAATCCCAGCTCGCTCAGCGGAGCAGTGCGAGCCTCCGGAATATCGTTGATCGAGGCTTCCGGAAGAAAGCCGTCGAGCAGAATCGATTCCAGGTCGGCGCGGCGCAGCTTGGTCTTCATCGTCCCGCCCACCACACCCGAGCCTCGCCCGAGCACCGTAATCGGCTCCTCTTTTTCCTTCGAGCCCGGCTCCAGCAGTTTTTCCTTCGCCGTGCGGCAATGCTGCCACAGCGCGTGAAACTGGAGGGCGTCCAGCTTCTTGGGCAACTGGTCCGCGACGATGTGCGCCAGCGCGGCGTCGATGTTGTCACCGCCCAGCAGGATGTGATCGCCCACCGCGACGCGCTCCAGCTCGACTTCCCCGCCCCGCTCCTTCACCGCGATCAAGGTGAAATCGGTGGTGCCGCCGCCGATGTCGATCACCAGGATCACGTCACCCACGCCCACGGACCCGCGCCAATCCGGGTTCTGCTCGATCCAGGCGTAGAAAGCCGCCTGCGGCTCCTCCAGCAAAATGAGGTCGCGATACCCGGCTTGTTCGGCCGCCTGGCGCGTCAGGTCGCGAGCCACGGCGTCAAATGAGGCCGGCACCGTCACCAGCACCTGCCGCGACTCGAACGGATCGTCCGGATGCTTCTCGTCCCAGGCATCGCGCAGGTGCTGCAGATATTGACGCGAGGCGTCCACAGGAGAAACCCGGGGCACGCCTTCCGGTGCGTTCACCGGAAGAATCGCGGCGTTGCGATCCACTCCGGCATGCGACAGCCAGGATTTGGCCGAAGCCACCAGCCGCCCCGCGTTCTCCAATCCTTTTCTCTGCGCCAGGACCCCGACAATCGGCCCGCTCTCATCCAGGAACAGGAAAGACGGCAGCAACGGCTCCTCGCGCCGCTCGCCCGGATGAACGAACTGCGGGATGGCGAATTGTTCCACGGTCTCCCCCTGCGTGAACGCGAGCGCGCAATTGGTGGTACCCAGATCGATTCCGATAATGGAGCCGGGGCGCTCCTGTGGTGTTAAAAGAGAGATTTGTTCGCTCGCTGATGACCGGTCCCGGGGCATAGGTGACAAAAAGTTCCTAAAGACATAGGTAACACTTTTGAGCCCGTAAGGCGAAAAAGGATAATCAAAGTATCTATGGAGATTAAACGAGCCGGCTCACAGCCTTCCGCCAAGGGACCATCGGATTGGTTTACGGGCACGGTGCGCATCGATCCGCTTTTTCAGGCGCCCGATCCGGCGCTGGTGCAAGGCGCCAGCGTCACCTTCGAACCGGGAGCCCGCACGGCTTGGCACACGCATCCGCTCGGTCAGACCCTCATCGTGACGGCCGGCTGCGGCTGGGTGCAACGCGCAGGCGCCCCGGTCGAGGAGATCCGGCCCGGCGATGTGGTCTGGTTCGCGCCGGGCGAAAAGCACTGGCATGGCGCCACGCCTTCGACCGCGATGACCCACATCGCCATTCAAGAAAGACTCGACGGCAAAGTTGTCGATTGGTTGGAACAGGTGAGCGAGGAACAGTACCGGAAGTAGAGGGGGCGAGGTGATATGGAGCGGCGTGTCCGCTCCATTGCGAGTAAAGAGGGCGCGCACGATCCGGTACGCACGCGCCCCCATTTCGGCTAACTAAGCACCTGGATCAAACCAGGTCGTAGCGATCCAGGTTCATCACCTTGCTCCAGGCAGACGCGAAATCCTTCACGAACGTCTCCTTGGAATCGTTACAGGCATAGACCTCCGCGATGGCCCGCAGTTGGGAGTTCGAACCGAACACCAGGTCGACACGCGTAGCGGTCCACTTGGGCGCGCCGGTCGCACGATCGCGTCCTTCGAACACGCCATCCGTAGAGGGTTGCCACTTCGTATTCATGTCCAGCAGGTTGACGAAGAAGTCATTCGTCAGCGTCTCCGGGTGTTTGGTGAAAACTCCGTGCTTGGAGTGCCCGAAGTTGGCGCCCAGCGCGCGCATGCCGCCGATGAGAACCGTCATCTCAGGGGCCGTCAGCCGCAACAACTGAGCCTTATCCACCAGCAGTTCCTCCGCCGGCCTCAGGTCTCCATTCTTGTGGTAGTAGTTGCGGAAACCGTCGGCGTGGGGCTCCAGGACAGAGAAGGACTCCACATCAGTCTGCTCCTGTGAAGCATCCGTGCGGCCGGGATGGAAGGGAATCTTCACGCTGTGCCCGCCCTTTTTCGCAGCTTCTTCAATGGCCGCGTCGCCGCCCAGCACGATCAGGTCAGCGAGAGAAACCTTTTTCTTCGTGCCGGCGTTGAACTCCTTTTGGATTCCTTCGAGTGTCGCCAGGACCTTCTTGAGTCCCTCCGGCTGGTTCACTGCCCAGTCCTTTTGCGGCTCAAGCCGAAGGCGCGCCCCGTTCGCTCCGCCGCGCTTGTCGGAGCCGCGGAAGGTAGCAGCCGATGCCCACGCGGTCGTGACCAAGTCGGAGATCGATAGACCGGACTTCAGGATCTTCGCCTTCAGTGCGGCGATCTCGTGCTCGCCGATCAGTTCATGATCCACGGCGGGAACAGGGTCCTGCCAGATCAGGTGCTCCTTGGGAACCAGCGGACCGAGATAGCGCGCAGCCGGCCCCATGTCGCGATGCGTCAGCTTGAACCACGCCTTGGCGAACGCGTCGGCGAGTTCTTGCGGATGCTCCAGGAAGCGCTTGGCAATCGGCGCATAGATCGGGTCCATTTTCAAGGCGAGGTCGGTGGTGAGCATTCCCGGGGCGATCTTCTTCGACTTATCGTGGGCATCCGGAACGGTGCCCGCCGCAGCCTTATCTTTGGGAGCCCATTGGTTCGCGCCCGCCGGGCTCTTCACCAGCTCCCACTCATAGCCGAACAGGTTTTCGAGGTAGTTGTTGCTCCACTTCACCGGCGTGGTGCTCCAGGTGATCTCGATTCCGCTCGTGATCGCGTCGGGCCCGCTCCCGGTTCCGAACGTGTTCTTCCAGCCCAGGCCCTGCTCCTCGATGCCGGCGGCCTCCGGCTCGCGGCCGACATACTTGCCCGGATCGGCGGCTCCGTGGGTCTTGCCGAACGTATGCCCGCCGGCGATGAGGGCCACGGTCTCCACATCGTTCATCGCCATGCGGCGGAAGGTCTCGCGGATGTCGCGCGCCGCAGCCAATGGGTCCGGCTTGCCATTGGGCCCTTCCGGATTCACGTAAATCAAACCCATCTGCACCGCGCCCAGAGGATTGTCGAGCTGACGATCGCCCTTGTAGCGCTGGTCACCCAGCCAGGTTGTCTCTGATCCCCAGAAAATGTCCTCCTCCGGCTCCCAAACGTCCACGCGCCCGCCGCCGAAACCGAAGGTCTTGAATCCCATTGACTCCAAGCCGACGTTGCCGGCCAGAATCATCAGGTCGGCCCAGGAGAGCTTCTTGCCATACTTCTGCTTGATGGGCCACAGCAGGCGGCGCGCCTTGTCGAGGCTGGCATTGTCCGGCCAGCTATTGAGCGGAGCGAAGCGTTGCGTGCCGTTGCCGGCTCCGCCGCGCCCGTCGGCGATGCGGTAGGTGCCGGCGCTGTGCCATGCCATGCGCATGAATAACGGCCCGTAGTGGCCGAAGTCGGCCGGCCACCACGACTGGGACGTGGTCATCAAGGAATGCAAGTCCTTGATCACTGCATCCAGGTCGAGGGTCTTGAATTCCTTCGCATAATTAAACTCCTTGTCCATGGGATTGGACAGGGGCCCGCCCTGATGCAGGATCTTCAGGTTAAGCTGGTTCGGCCACCAGGCCGCGTTCCCACTCACCCCGGCCGCCGTGTTGTGGAGAACCGGGCATTTCGCTTCAGTCGACATCTGTTCATCCTCCTGGGATTTACTCAAGAATTATTGCGACTACGAACTCCACTCCCGGCCTTCGCCCCCTCAACGGGAAGCGTGCCGCGGAGCGCATTTCTTGCACAGCCCCCGGAAAATCACTTCGCATTCGCGAAGAACCCGCTTGCCCAGGGAGCCGGGATCAGGCGCGGGCACATCGTACCACTCTATGTCCTCCACATTGCCGCAGCGGTCGCAAATGAAGTGGTGATGCCGCATGCCTGTGACATCGAAGCGCGCGGCGCGGCCCTCTACGGCCACTTCGCGCACCAATCCCGCCTCCACCAGATCCCGCAGATTGTTATAGGTTGTGGCCCGGGAACAGCGCGGGTCCACGCGATTCACGGCGTCGAAGATTTCTTGAGCCGTGGGATGCCGGGCATGTTCCATCAGGAACGCCATCACGGCGTAGCGCTGCGGAGTGCACCGCAAGCCGCTGGCCTCGAACGATCGCTTAATGGCCTCGGCGTCCATGCACTATTTAGACTATATCTAAGATGACAATTTGTCAAGACTGAACAGGAGCTGCCATTCGCGCAACCGGAGGGGGTGTACTATTGGTGTTTTCGGTTGGCCCAACCTCAGGAGGTCTCACCATGAAGTGCGCATTGGCGCTATGCTGTTTCGGCGTGTTCGCATCCGGAGCGCAGATCACGGAGGCGGATTGCACGGCGGCGAAGCTGGGCGACAGCATCCCGGTTTCCGCGATCGGCGAGCCTGTGTCCGCGGTCACACTCAGCGCGCCGCGCTGGGTTGCGGCTGCCAAGGCGCTTCCGGCGTACTGCAGCGTCAATGGCGCGATGGCGCCGGTGGACCGCGCGCCAAACGCCCAGGCGATCAATTTCCAAGTGGCCTTCCCCTCCACATGGAACGGCCGCGCCACACAGTTGGGCGGAGGCGGCATGAACGGCACGATTCCGCAACTGACCGGTGGTCCGGGCGCGCCCTTCGCCCAAGGCTTCGTCACCTATGGCAGCGACTCCGGCCATCAAGCGGGCGGCTTCGGCCGCGGCGCACAAAAAGGCCCGCCGCCCTCCGACGATTGGGCGCTGAACCAGGAAGCCATCAAGAATCTCGGCTACATGCAACTGAAGAAGACGCATGACGCCGTGATGGTGCTGATCGAAAGGATGTACCGACGCAGGCCGGAGTTCAACTACTTCATCGGCACCTCGCAAGGGGGACGGGAGGCTTTGACCGTGGCCGAGCGTTATCCCAACGACTATAACGGCATCGCCGCCAATGTGCCGATTGTCAGCTTCTCCTCTTTGATGCTGGGTCCGGCGCTGATCCGGATTCAGGAGAAGCCGCAGGCCAACTGGGTGACGCCCGCCAAGGTGAACGCCATCCGCGGCGAGTTCATGCGCCAGTGCTACAAGCTGGATGGCCTGGTGGACGGCATCATCAACAATTACATGACTTGCCGCGAGATCTTCGACGTGAAGCAGGGCAAGCCGGGGCGTCATCCCTGGGCCGCCAAGCGCTGCCCGAACAATGTGGACCCGAATCCGGCGGACACCAGTGCGGACGCGTGTCTGACCGACGGCCAGATCTCGACTTTGGAATTCGTCTACAGCCGCTATCCGTTCTCCCAGCCGCTGGCCAACGGCGTGAAGACGTTCGGGATGTGGCTCCCGAATACCGATCCCAGTGGCAGCGGCCTGATCGCCAACGTGCGCTTCCGCGGCCAGCAGGGCGTAGGCGAAAACGCCAGCGCGGGCGAAAACGCGCCGAATTACAACTGGATCGGGGTTCTGGGCGTCTCTGCGTTCCTGATGGAGGACCTGCATGCCAATCCCCTCGACTACGTGGAAGGCGGGAAGTTCAGCGCGCGCCGCCAGGAGTTGTCCGCCGTTCTCGATTCCCTCAATCCCGACTTTTCCGCGTTCGTCCGCCGCGGCGGCAAGATGATCGTTGCCATCGGCACCAATGACACGCTGGCTTCTCCCGGATCGCAGCTCGATTTCTATCAGGCGATTTTAGACAAGATGGGACGCTCCAAAGTAGACACCTTCGCGCGCTTCTACGTGCTGCCGCAGACCGGCCACGGACTCACCGGCGCGAACTATACGACCGATGGCGAAGGGAAGAGGCTCGAATCGAAACCGATTCCCAACACCTTCGATCGCCTTGCGCTGCTCACCGATTGGGTGGAGAAGGGCACGGCTCCCGGGAAATCGGTCAAGGTCACCGCCGGCGAACGCAGCCTGCCGATGTGTTCCTATCCCGAGTACCCGAAGTACAGCAAAGGACCGGTCAACGCGGCCGAATCCTACCAGTGCAGCGCGCGCTAAGTGGGAGGCGTTGGATCGCGCTCCTGGAGCGCTACGCCTACTACGGCCGGACGCAGCGCATGCTCGAAAATGTCCTGCGCGATGAAGAAACGGTGCCGATCGTGAAGGAGATGCTGGGCGGATATCGTCAATATCTTTTTGCCGCCCGGGACATCCTCATGCAAGATCGAAAGCTCAAGGGGAGGGCCAGAAACCGGGTTCGGGCGGCCATCGGACACGCTTTGTCCTTTCCGGCGTGGCGGTCCCTTTGCGTCGAGCAGGAACTCAACGACACAGAGGGCAGTAGCCTTATGTGTCGGCTGGTCAGTGTGGCGAATCACTGACGCAGGGCGTTCACGGGATCGATCGCGGCTGCCCGGTAGGCGGGAATGAAACTCGCGGCCAGAGCCACCAGAGCGAGCACGCACGCCACCGATGCGAAGGTAATGGGGTCGGATGCGTTGACCTGAAACAGCAGGCTGGAAAGCAGCCGGGTCGCGGCCAGCGAGCCGGCCATGCCGATCAGAATCCCGGTCGCCGCCAGCCCCACGCCTTGGCTGAGCACCAGGCGCAGCACATCCAGAGTGCTTGCCCCCAGCGCCATGCGAATCCCCAATTCATGCGAGCGTTGCGCCACCGAGTAAGACACCACGCCGTAAATCCCGAGCGAGGCCAGCAGCAGCGCGGCTCCCGCGAAGATCGCCAGCAGGAACGTCGAAAGGCGCCGCCGCGCCATCGATTCCGATACCAGCTCCGCCATGGTGCGGACGTGAGAGACCGGCTGATCCGCATCGATCGCGCGCACTTCTCGCTCAACCGCCGCGGCGAGCAAGCGCGGATCGCCGGCCGTGTGCAGCGCCAGGCTCATATTGCCCAAGGCGAAGGAAGTTTGCGCGTAGGGCCAGTAGAACTCCACGCGCGAAGGCGATTCCAGCGTCCGGTAGCGGACGTGCCGAACCACCCCGACAATGGTCCGCCATGGGTTGGCCGATTGCCTTCCGCCCTGCCGGATACGCTGGCCGATCGGGTCCTGGTTGGGCCAGAAAGTTTGCGCCATGGTCTGGTCGATAATCGCGACGGGCGCGGAGTCCTCCCGATCGCGCTGGTCGAAGTAGCGGCCGCGCACCAGCCCGATGCCCATGGCTTCAAAATACCCGTCGGTGGCAGGGCGCTGATCGGCTTCCGGAGTGGTTTTCTCAAAAGGAACGGACTGGGTGTCCACAGTGGTGGTGCCAGAGAATCCGACTCCCGAAAGCGGAAGTCCGCTGACGGCTCCGGCGGCGTCCACGCCGGGGAACTGGCGCACCCGATCCACCAGCTCGCGGAAAAAGGCGTGCATCTGCGAGGCCTTCGGGTACCGCTCCGCCGGCAGCGGCACGCGCAAGGTGAGCACGCCCTCGGACCGGAATCCGCTGTCGACCTCCTGCAATTGAAGGAAGCTACGAATCAGCAATCCCGAACCCGTCATCAAGGTGAGCGAGAGAGCGATTTCTGCCACCACCAGCGCGCCGCGAAGACGCTGGGAGCGGCGGCTGGCGCTGCCGCGCATGCCTTCCTTGAGGGCATCATGCGGGTGGCTCCGTGTCGCATGAAACGCCGGCGCGAGTCCGAACAGGATGCCGGTGGCGAGCGAAATTACGATCGTAAACAGCAGCACCCGCACATCGATTCGAGATTCGGCGACGCGCGGAAAACTGGCCGCGCTTAGGGCGATCAATACCCGCAAGGCGCCTTCGGCACAGAGCAGTCCGGCGACGCCTCCGGCAAGCCCCAGAACCGCACTTTCGCTGAGCAGTTGACGCAGCAAGCGTCCTTGCCCGGCGCCCAGCGCCTGGCGCACGGCGATTTCCCGCTCGCGGCCGGAAGCGCGCACCAGCAGCAAGTTGGCGACGTTGGCGCAGGCGATAAGAAGCACCAGGCCCACCGCGCCCATCAGCACCCATAGCGCCAGCTTGATGCCTCCGATTTCCTGCTCCAGCAAGGGCACCATGAGTACCGTGAAATTGTAATTCCGGTACGGATAGCCGGGATGCTGTTCGACGATGCGCTTCGAAACCGCGGCCAGGTCGGCGTGCGCCTGTTCGGAGCTCAGCTCCGGCCGGACGCGTGCGATCACTTGAAAGTTGTGGCTGCCCCGATTGTTCTCGCTCAGGTCATTCGGCGAGAACGCCAGCGGCGTCCACAATTCGGCGTCGCGGGGGAACTGAAACCAGCCGGGCAAAACGCCTACGATGACGTAGGTCTGGCCGTTCATGAGCAGATTGCGTCCAATCGCGGACGGGTCCGAGCCGAAGCGGCGCTGCCACAAGCCTTCGCTCAATAGCACCTCGTGCTCGCGGCCGGTCTGGCCCTCCTCGGGCAGAAACACTCGCCCGATCTTCGCCTGCACGGTCAGCAGCGGGAAGAAACTCGGCGTGACCGCGGCGGCATCAATCTGTTCCGGAACGCCACTCGCGTAATTCAGACTGTAGCTCCGCGTCGAAATCGCGGCTGCCGCGGAGAGGCTGCTGTTCTGCTGAAGATCCATGAATTCGGGCGCCGAAACCCAGTTCTGATCGTTGGGGATGCCGATTCCGGTGAAGCGCATCCACAGTTGAAACAACTTGTCTGGATGGTCGTAGGGAAGCGGCTTCAGAACCACCGCGTTCACCACGCTGAAGATGGCGGTGTTGGCTCCGATTCCCAGGGCTAGCGCCGCGACGGCGATGATCGCGAATCCGGGGCTGCGCAGGAGAATTCGAAAAGCGTAGCGGATATCTTGCAGAGCCGGTTCCATAAGAAATGATACCGTCTCCTGTCGCGCAGGTTACCGAAGAAATGCGGTTCTACGCGCCCTAAGGAATCATGTGAAATGCGCTGACTGCCGCTTCGGCCGCCACCGCTTCTTCATGGTCCCGCCGCGGAGGAACCTGGAGGGCAGGCATGAGAGCGCCATGAAATAACTTGCGGCAGGGAACCGCCAGCCAACGCGCCCAACGGTTGGCACGGCTGCGTCGCGCGCTGTCGGTGGCGATGCCGGTGCTGGCGTACATCTGGCGGTAGAGCTTGGAGATGAACACGAAGGCCAGCCGTGCGCGCAGATGAGGCGTGCAGCCGGATCGCTTCCAGACTGCCGCAAAGCTGTAAAAACGATCCCACACATGCTGCGTGCGCTGGCGCATTTCTTCGGAACTCATGGTCGGGTGCGGCATGAACATCTTCGGCCGTTTGTCCGGCGGGATCAGCCAATACCGCGTGATGGGTTTGCCTTCCACCTGGGGAATGTCTTCCCCAAACGCTTTCTCCCATTTTTCGAAATCCACTGTTCCGGCGAACGGGGTCAACATGACGAACTGCGCGAACGACAAGCCGGACTTGTGCGCCAGATCGAGCGTGACTTCAAATGTATCCGGCCGGTCGGTGGAGAGTCCAAAAATGAACGACCCCAAAACGTGCACCCCGTGCCTCTGAAAAACCTTCAGCCGCTCGATGAGGCTGTCGCCGAACAAATTGAAATCCTTGTATACGGATTTGAGGCCTTGGGAAGTTACCGCCTCAATTCCCACCAACGCTCCGCGAATGCGCGCGTTGCGCATCGCGTCGAGAAACTCCGTATCCTCGGCCGCCTCCATGGTGATCTGGGTGAAGAAGGTGAGATCGTCAGGCAGCTCGGACAGCCGGGCCATCAGCTCAAATCGTTCGGCGCGAATCGCTTCCAATTGCGCGAGCTTTTCCCGGTTCCCTTGCCGCTCGGCGTTCTTCAAATCGGTGAGCGTCACGGGATAAAAATTGTCGTCGGCCAGCGCGATGAAACGATAACCCAGGCGCCGCAGCGCGACAGCTTCTTCCATGACCACATCGGAGGAGCGCTGGCGGGGCTTTTGTCCGTCAGTGCGCCACACCGAGCAAAACGAGCAGTGCTTGGCGCATCCCCGGACGGTCTGCACCGAACCCCACATGTACTTGTCGGGCGGCAGCAGATCCCAGCGGGCTGCCTTGAACTGTTCCGGATCCACGCGGCCGCCTTCATAGATTTCCCGCGCTACTCCGTGGCGAATATCGCGGAGCGCCTCACCCCACGCCAGATCGCCATCCCCTTTGACGACGATATGAGCGTGGCCCAGATCGAGAACCTCCTGCGGATAGAGGCTGGCGTGGATGCCGCCGAACACCACGTGCGCGCCGCGTTCCCTGGCAATCCGGCCCACTTCATAACCGCGAAGCGTGTTCCCGGTATGAATGCCGATGCCCACAACATCGCCCGCGCGGATGCGATCCGGATCCAATTGCTGCAGGGTTTCGTCACAAATTTCGGGGTCGCCGAATTCGGCAGGAGTCGCAGCGGCAAGCACAAACAACCAGCGCGGTGTGATCACGGCCGTACCGAAAGCCGAGTCACTTGGATTCACGAGATGTATCTTCAAATTGTCCCCTCTGGGAAAATGGGGACCACGCCGGGAAGTGGAGATTCAGGCCACCGCGACAACCGGGTCCTGCGGCTCAAAGCCGCAACCTAGTTTAGCACCGACTTGGGAAAAGCGCCCCTGTTGGAAGCCACAGGGCCGAACCCCCAGGGTGGAACCCCTGGTTGCCATCGCAGCCGCTCCAGTGATAGCGTAGTTTTGCGCATTTCACACGCATTTCCCGCATGGGGCTCAGACCCAGGCGGCCAGGGGTTTATTCATGTCCTTTCGTAGTCTTTCGCCATTGATTCCGGCCTTCGCGTTTCTCACCGGCTTGGCGCTTCTCCCAAGTACCGCCCTCGCCCAGGCGCCGCGCGCCAGCAAGGTGGATGACGCCACGCTCCGCAATGTCGCACAAGGCAAAGGTGAGGAGTGGCTCAGCTATGGCTTTACGCCGCAGGAAACCAGGTACACGCCGCTCGACCAAATCAATGCCTCGAACGTTTCGCGGCTGGGCTTGGCCTGGTCGATTGAAGTAGGCCCCGGCGGCGGCGGTCAGGAAGCAACTCCGCTGGTGCACAATGGAGTGATCTTTTCCATCACCCAATGGAGCGTGGTGTTTGCCGTGGATGCGCGAACCGGCAAGGAAAAATGGCGCTGGGATCCGGAAGTGAACCAGACGGCGCTGCGTTCCAAGATCTGCTGCGGCGTGGTGCAGCGGGGAATCGCCCTGTATGACGGCAAGGTGATCGCGCCGGCGATCGACGGCCGCCTGTTCGGGCTGGACGAGGAGACGGGCAAGCCGGTGTGGGAAGCGCGCGTCGCCTACCCTCAAGACAACTACACCATCACGATGGCGCCGCGCATCGCCAAGGGCAAGGCGATCATCGGCGTGTCCGGCGGGGAGTATCCGGTGCGCGGCTTCATCGCGGCTTTTGACGCCAAAACCGGCGTGCAGGCATGGAAGTTTTATACCGTGCCGGGTCCCGGCGACAAGGACCCGGGCTTAATTAAAGCGGCGGCCACGTGGCCCAAGGACATTGTCGGCGGGGGCGGCGGCAGCGTTTGGGATGCCATCTCCTACGATCCGGATCTGGAGTTGGTCTATACCGGTACGGGCAACGCAGGGCCGTGGTCGGAAGACTCGCGCAAGTCCAAGGGCTTCGATCTCCTGTATGCCGCTTCCATCGTGGCAGTGGATGTCAACACGGGCCTTTATAAATGGCATTACCAGAATGTGCCCGGCGACGAATGGGACTTCGATAGCGTGCAACATCTGCTGCTGGCGGACGTGACCATTAAGGGTGTAAAGCGCAAGGTGATCATGCAGGCCAACAAGAACGGGTTCCTGTACACCATCGACCGCACCAACGGAAGGTTTATTTCCGGTACGCCGATCGCGAAGGTCAACTGGGCGCTGGGCCTGGACGAAGCGACGGGCCGGCCGATCGTCAATCCGGACGCCAGATATTCGGCGACCGAGTCCGCCAACATCACCCCCGGTCCCGGCGGGGCCCACAACTGGTCGCCCATGAGTTTCAATCCGAAACTGGGGTTGCTGTATGTCAGCGGCCAGTCGGGCGGCGGCTTTACTTACGCCGTGCAGCCGAATTTCGAATATGATGCGAATCGGCAGAACATGGGCATCGTATTCGGCCGAGGCCCGGGCGGGCCCGGTGGTGGTCGGGGCGGTGCTGGTGGACGGGGGGGTGCTGGTGGACCCGGCGCTGGACCCGGTGGTGCTGCTGGACCAGGAGGTCCCGCGACCGGCGCTGCTGCTGAAAACGTATCTCCCGAAGTCGCGGCCGCGCGAGCTGCCGCTGCAGCTAGGGCTGCCTCTACTGCGGCTAATGCTGCACCTCTTGCTGTTCCGGCCGGACCCGCTGCTCCAGCCGCGCCGGCGGCCAAGCAGCGTCCGCCGCTTAAGTCGATTGGCCCGGATACGAACGGCGGCTTCCTGATCGCGTATGACCCGGCTACCGGCACGGAGCGGTGGCGCGTTCCCGGCGGCTCGGCCATCGGCGGAGGAACCGTTGCTACGGCTGGCGGCATCGTGTTCCAAGCCACGGGTGGCACGCTGTATGCCTACTCGGCCGACAAGGGCGAAAAGCTGCTGGAGCTCAAGACCGGCATGCCGGGCGGCATGGCTCCTCCCATCACGTTTATGCTGGATGGCAAGCAGTATGTTGCCTTGCAAGTGGGACAAGGCCGCGCCGGTCCCGGTCCGGGCGGTAACGCGCCCCCGGCGAATCCGAACGCGCCGCCCCCGGTGAATCCGCGGTTGCTGGTCTACACGCTCGACGGCACCGCGAAGCTGCCGTAACAACCGCAACTCCTGGTCTTTTCCGGGCGCTTAGCGGCCGGTCATCTGTTCCAGCCGTTCCGGATATCGAGCCCCTTGCACGGTGATCTTCGAGGCGGCGCTATCGATCTCACGCAGGTCGTCTGCCGTAAGTTCGATGGATAGCGCCCCGATGTTCTCGTCCAAGCGATGCAATTTGGTTGTGCCCGGGATCGGCACGATCCACGGCTTCTGGGCCGGCAACCACGCGAGCGCAATCTGGGCCGGCGTCGCCTCCTTCTGTTCGGCGATCCTAGAGAGCAGATCAATCAGCGCCTGATTCACCTTAAGCGCCTCAGGAGTGAAGCGCGGCAGGGTGCTGCGGAAATCGGAGCTGTCGAACTTCGCGTTTTCGCCGATTTTGCCGGTCAGAAAGCCCTTTCCAAGCGGGCTATACGGCACCAGGCCAATGCCGAGCTCCTCCAGGGCCGGGATTACCTCGGCCTCGGGTTTGCGCCACCACAGCGAATACTCGCTCTGGAGTGCAGTTACCGGCTGCACCGCGTGGGCACGGCGGATGGTCTGCACGCCGGCCTCGGATAGGCCAAAGTGTTTGACCTTGCCCTGCGCGATCAGTTCTTTGACCGTGCCGGCCACGTCTTCAATGGGCACAGCCGGGTCGACCCGATGCTGATAGAGCAAATCGATGACATTAACTTTGAGCCGCTTGAGGGAACCTTCCACGGCTTGCTTGATGTGCTCGGGCCGGCTGTTCAGACCAGCCGCTCCGGGCCGATGATCGGTGCCGCTCAAATCGAATCCGAATTTGGTCGCGATCACCACTTTTTCCCGGAACGGCGCGAGGGCTTCGCCTACAAGTTCTTCGTTCGTGAACGGGCCGTAGACCTCGGCCGTGTCGAAGAATGTGATGCCGCGTTCGACGGCTGCCCGGATCAGAGCTGTCATCTCCTGTTTGTCTTTGGGAGGGCCGTAGGAAAAGCTCATCCCCATACAACCGAGCCCGAGGGCCGAGACTTCCAGTCCGCTCTTTCCAAGCTTGCGTGTCTGCATTGTTTCTCCCTTTTCGAACTGTATCGCTCAACCCCAGATTAGACCGTGTGCCGTCATCCTAGCCGGCGCCGCTAATCCGTGCGGAGCGTCACCGCGGGATCGATCTTTGCGGCGCGGCGCGCGGGAACGTACGACGCCAGCATGGTGACGGCTAACAGCATCAGCGGCACCAGCACGAAGGCGCTGGGATCGAGCGTGCTGACTTCATAAAGCTGGCTGGCGACCACCCGGCGCAAGACGATTGCCGCTACCACACCGATCGCAATCCCGGTGAGACCGAGCCGGGCGCCGCGGCGCGCCTCCCGCGACCGTGTCGCTGGTATCGTATTACTCATAAAGACGTAGAACAAGCGCATTCGTTGGCCGAATGGAGATACTCGCATGAAACCTGTGATGCTGTGGATGATCGCGCTGGCAGCGTTGCCGGGAAGCGCGTTCGAAGCCCAAAACATAGCCGGCACATGGCAGGGCACATTAAAGACTGGACCTCAGGAACTGCGGGTGGTATTCAAGATCACGATGGATGACGACAAACTGAAGGCTGTACTCTACAGCATCGACCAACGGTCGCCGGCTATAACCGTCAATACCATCACGAAAGACGGTTCGACTGTAAAGATGACCATTGCCGCGCTAAACGGCACTTATGAGGGGAAGGTGAGTGCGGATGGAAACTCCATCACCGGGACGTTGAGCCTGGGCGCGCCGGTGCCCCTGAATCTGGCGCGCGCCACCCCGGAGACCGCGTGGACGATTCCGGAACCACCGCCTCCACCGAAGCCGATGGCAGGGGACCCCGGAATTGAAGTTGCCACGATCAAGCCGAGCAGTCCGGACGAGGGCTTCTCCCTTGGGGTGGGAAGGGGTGGGGCCAATGTAGTTACAACTACGGCAACTCCGTTGCGCACGCTGATCCAGTTTGCCAACGGCATCCATCCCCGGCAGATTTCCAACGGGCCGTCGTGGCTTGATTCCGATAGGTACGACGTTACGATCAAGCCTGATCGGGATGGCGTTCCCACAATCCCGCAGATGAGAGTGCTGATGCAGAAGCTACTGGCGGATCGCTTCCAGCTCGTATCTCATCGCGAGAAGAAAGAGCTCTCGGTGTACGCGATCACCATCGCCAAAGGCGGTCCCAAACTGACGCCGCACCAGGGACCTGCGAGCAACCTGCCCGGCTTTGGTTTCGGACGGGGGATGCTCAACATCCGGAATTCGACCATGACGGAGTTAGCCGGCTTCTTGCAGGCCAACGTCCTGGAGCAGCCCGTGGTGGATCAGACGGGGCTCACGGACCGTTTCGATTTCAACGTAAAGTACACGCCGGACGCAACTCAACTGGCGAACCAACCGGCGGGCGTGCAGCCTCCGCCTCCCGTCAGTGAGGCCGACGCGCCGCCGGATCTGTTCACGGCGTTCCAGCAGCAGATTGGGTTGAAGCTGGAGAACACGAAGGCCCCGGTGGATGTGGTGGTGATCGACAAAGTCGAGAAGCCGTCCGGCAATTAAATCGGGCAAGCCGCCCGCCTCACACAGGTCGGGGTTGTTAAGAACCTCGGCCTTGGACTCGACCAGAAGGCCGTCGAAGCAGCAAGCAAGTGGACCTTCATGCCCGCACTCAAGGACGGCCGTCCGGTCGCCGCGCAGGCGCAGATTGAAATGCTCTTCCGGCTGTTGTAGCCACCTGCGTCCTCAATTCGGAACCGCGTAAACAAGAAGTTTCGGATTGTTGTTGGCCGCAGGCGCAGGGGGCCCAGGAAGAGCATTGTTTGCGCCCCGAGCGGCGCCAGCCGTCGGCTCAGCAAGCGCTGCGGCGGCTGTCGGCTCAAGAGGCGCTGCGCCGGCTGGGGGCTGTCCTCCACGTCCCTGGGCTCCGCGCCCGCCGCGTCCGCCGCCTCCACCACGTCCGAATCCAGCAGCACCGGTCCCCGCCATGACCGCGATGTATTGCTTGCCGTCAAGCATGTAGGTCATCGGTGGCCCGACGCCGGCGCCCAGCGGCAACGCTATGTCCAGAAGCGCTTCACCCTTGTCCGCGGTAAACGCTTTCATGCGTCCGTTGCTCAACGTTTGCATCACCAGGTTCGAAGCCAGGGACAGCGTGCCACCGCCCGTCTGTCCGCCGCCGAGTGCGAACCAGCGTTCCTTTTGAGTGGCGGGATCCCACGCGGTGAGAATGCCTCCACGCACTTTGGTTCCGTCAGGATTCTTGCGGTCGGGTCCGTGAGGAGGCGGGGATGCCATCGGTGTGCCGCCCCGTGCTGCTCCCAGATTCAGTCCGAAGTTCTGGCTCCCTGGAGTCGGAGTGTAGGTTTCCGCCGCCACGAAGCTGAACGTGTTTTCGGCAGCGATCGGAACATAGATCAATCCCGTATTCGGATTGAACGACATCTGCGAGGTATTGTGCATCTGCACCGGATATACGGTCACGCCCTGCTTGGAAGAATAGAGCGCGTCGGGATGAACATTGGGACGGCCGGTTCTTGGATCGATTCCCGTAGCCCAGCTCACTTGCGACATCTCGGATGCGGAGATGAATTCGCCGTTGGTGCGATCGATGACGTAGAAATAACCATTCTTGTTCGCCTGCATGACCACCTTGCGAGTGCGATTGCCGATCCGGATATCCGCAAGCAGCAGGTGCTGAATCGCGTCGTAGTCCCATTCATCGCCGGGCGTGCACTGGTAATGCCATTTCAACTGACCGGTGTCAGCGTTGATGGCCAGGATCGAGGCGATGTAGAGATTGTCCAGTTGCTTTTCCTGCCTGCCGCCGTTACGAACGTCCGATGACCAGACCGTCCCATTGCCGGTTCCGACATACAAAAGGTTTTCATCGGGATCGTAGGCCATGCCATCCCACATGGATCCGCCGCCGCCCATCTTCCACCATTCCCCCGCCCATGTTTTTGCCGCGGCCTCCATGGCTTTGTTCTCAAAGCCCTTCGAAGGATCGCCAGGTGTTGTGTAGAACTTCCAGAGTTCTTTGCCGGTGTTTACATCGAATGCGGAAACGTAGCCGCGAAAAGGAGGAAATTCGGCGCCGGCATTGCCGATAAACACTTTGCCTTTCGCGACGCGGGCCGCCATCGTGAGCGAGTATGGGGAGACCTCGCCATCTTTCGGCTCCGGGATCGCCCAGGAAGACCACAGCAGCTTTCCAGTCGCGGCGTCAAGAGCCTGCATGCGTCCGTCAACGACGGGGACCAGCACCTTACCCTGGTACAGTGCAATTCCCCGGCTATTCACACCACAGCAAAGGCGCGATTTTCCCGGCTGGGTCATGCTTCGATCCGCCTGCGGGTCGTAGCGCCAGATCTCTTTACCGGTTTTCGCGTCCACGGCGGCGACGATGCTCCAGTTCGTCACGGTATAGAGGACCCCGTTCGAATACAGAGGAGTGGCCTGCTGGCTGCCACCACCGGGACCGAGTTCATACGACCACGCCGGTGCGAGCTTGCCCACATTTCCGGGATTGATCTGGGTCATGGTGCTGTAGCGTTGCTCACCCCAATCCATCCCGTTGATGGTCCATTCTGTGCCTTTTCCCGCGTTCTTCAGCGCCTGATCGTCAATCTTTTTGACCTGTTGACCAACCGCAAATGTCGTCCAGACGAAAAGAACAAGAAATCCCACCAGAAGCAATCTCATTCGCTGTGATGTCATGTTCTCCACAGCATACACCCGTCCCGGTCCGAAATCCGCCCCCGGGGCGCGCGGAGGCTGCTATACTCGATCCGAAATGACGCACAGGACACTCATGATGACGATGGCTGGAGCCGCCCTGACCGCGGCGTTTCTCGTGCAGGTTGGGCTCGCCCAGCAAACCGTACCTAAGCAGCCGGCCGCGCCTAAGCAAACGGCCAAGGCTCCTGCAGCAAAGAACAAGTCCGCGGCGATCCCGGCGGGAGACTGGCCGATGTACAGCCGCGACCTCGCCAGTTCGCGCTACTCTCCGCTCAAACAGATCGCGGCCACGAATGTAAGCAAACTTCAAAAGGTGTGGAGTTACCGCCCTGCCGCGCCAGCGGCTACTGCACCTCCTGCGGACAATGCCAAGGGCGGGGGCGCCAAGGGCGGAGGCCGGGGCAGAGGCAGAGGACCAGCAGCGCCTGCTGTTGTGGCTGAGTCGACCCCCATCGTGGTGAACGGAGTGATGTACGTCCCCGCCGGCAATCAGGTGGTGGCGCTGGATGCCGACACCGGCAAGGAAATCTGGACGCACCGGACCAGCCTTGATGGAGGGCGCGGAGGCCTTGATGGAGGGCGCGGCGGCAACGTCGCGACGCGCGGCATCGGCTACTGGCCGGGCGACGGCACCAACCCTGCGCGAGTCCTCTACACCGTCGGGACGAATATGTTCGCGCTGAACGCGGCTACCGGCGTCACCGACCCCGGCTTCGGCAAAGAGGGCGTCGTGGACATCGAAATCACCTGGGGCGGCGCACCCTACGTCTACAAGAACCTCATCATCATGGGCAACAACAACGGCGAGCGCAGCGACGGCCCCGCTGGCGACACCAAGGTTTACGATGCCCGGACTGGTTCGGAATTGTGGCGTTTCAAGACCATGGTTCAGCCGGGTGACAAGAACTTCGAGGGAGCGTGGTTGAACGATTCGTGGAAGCACCCGCGAGCCGGTCTCAACGTCTGGGGTTGGTACTTCAGCGTGGACGAACAGCGCGACCTCATCTTCATGCCCGTGGGCTCGGCGGCCGGCAACTATTACGGAGGCGATCGCCCCGGCAACAATCTGTACGGGAATTCCCTCGTCGCCGTGAATGCCACCACCGGCAAATATGTGTGGCACTTCCAACTGGTCCATCACGACCTGTGGGACACCGACGTGCCCGCCGCGCCCAGCCTGTTTGACGTGAAGAAGGACGGTAAGACCATCCCGGCGCTTGCGGTTATCAGTAAAAACGGGTTGATGTTCATCCTGAACCGCGAAACCGGCGAACCGATCCATGGCGTGGAGGAACGGGCGGTGCCCAAGGGCGACGTCCCCGGCGAATGGTATTCGCCGACCCAGCCATTCCCGGTAAAGCCGCCGCCGCTGGTGCGCATGAGCTTTAACAAGGCGGAGGATTTTGTCCGCGCTTCCGATACCACGCCGGAGCACGTGAAGGCCTGTGAAGAACTGTGGGACAAAGCCGGCGGCTTTATCAATGAGGGCCCGTTCACGCCCTTCGGATTCCACGAAGCGGGCACACCGCCTAAGAGCTACTTACAGTTCCCCGGCGTCGGCAGTCCCAACTGGTAGTAATACGTAACTGAACGCGTTCCTGAATAAACTT
>CAWISY010000212.1:0-15808 GCA_963838455.1 Bryobacterales bacterium | reverse complement strand
ACCTGTTGGCCTCGGTGCCCTACCGCAAGAAGCTCAACTTCACCTTCGACGGACTGAAAGCCGCGGCGACCTCGATCGAGCGGCTACGCAATTTCAAACTGCGGCTGGATGAGAAATTTGCAGATGGATTGAATGAGGCGCTGGAGGGTCGCTCGCAAGCGGCCGTGACAGCTTTCGACGAGGCGCTGGACGACGATCTGAATGCGGCCGGGGCTCTGGGCGCGATGTTCGAGTATGTGCGCGACACCAACGCCGCGATGGATGCGGGCGAGTTCCAGTGTGGCAATCGGGCGGCGGCGCTCGAATTCCTGGATCGCTTCGATGCCATTTTCGACGTGCTGAAGCCCTCGGCGCACGCCTCGACGGGCCCGTCCGATGCCGACGTGGAGGCTCTGATTGCCGAGCGGGCCGCGGCCAAGAAAGCTCGCAATTTCGCTCGCGCGGACGAGATCCGCGCAAGTTTGGCCGCGCAGGGCATCATTCTCGAAGACACCAAGGAAGGAGTGCGCTGGAAGCGGCAATAGCGGCCAATGAAGCGCGAATCCAAAGCCGTTCACTGGGGCGACCGGCGCCGCATCTCGGGCGCGTTCACTCCCGTCACCACGCCGATTTATACGGCGACCAGTTACTCCTACGACTCGACCGAAACGCTGGATCGCGTCTTCGCGCGGGAGCTGGAAGGCCCGTCCTATACGCGCTTCGGTAATCCGACGCTGGACGCGGTGCAGGAGCTGATCCGGGAGCTAGAGGGAGGCGCTTACTGCGCGGCTTGCGCGTCGGGTATGGCGGCTTTGCACCTGGCGTTGCTGGGCGCGCTGATGGACCGTCCGCGGCGGGTGCTGTGCGCCAACGCGATCTACGGCTCGACCGCCAATATGCTGATGACGGTGCTGGGACCGATGGGGGTCGAGACCGATTTCGTCGACATCTGCGATCTCGATGGGGTGCGCAAGGCAGTTGAGAAGTTCAAGCCTGGGGTGGTCCTGATGGAGACCACTTCCAATCCCCTGCTCCGCGTGGGCGAGATGGATAAGATTGCGGAGATCGCGCGGGCGGGCGGAGCGGTCCTGGTAGTGGACAGCACTTTCGCGACGCCCTTGCTGGTGCGGCCGCTGGAGCTGGGCGCGGGCATCGTGATCCACAGCGCGACCAAATATCTGGCCGGGCATGGCGACGTGCTGGGCGGCGCGGTGGTGTCGGGACCGGAACACGCCGACATTTTGCGGTCGCTGGCGCAGACCCTCGGGCCGGTGATGAGTCCGTTTGAGAGCTACCTCACCATGCGCGGGATCAAGACGCTGGCGGTGCGGCTGGAGCGGCAATGCGCTAATGCATGCAAAGTGGCATCCTGGCTGAGCGCTCATTCGGGCGTCGAGCGCGTATACTTCACCGGCGATCCGGCTCACCCCGATGCGGCGGCGATCGCCCGGTTGTTCCCGAAAAACCAGACCGGCGCGATGGTGTCATTCGAGCTGAAGGGCGCTGGGCGCGCGGAAGTATTCCGCTTCATGGACCGGCTGAACATGATCGTGCGCGGAACCTCGCTCGGCGATGTTCAATCGCTGGCGTCGTATCCGGCGATCTCCTCGCACCGCGAGCTGACGCCGAAACATCGCGAGCGGCTGGGGATCCGCGACAGCCTGATCCGGCTATCGATCGGGATCGAGGCGATCGAGGATATCATTGACGATTTGGAACAAGCCTTGGGCGATTTGGAACAAGCCCTCGCGTGAGCGCGGGTAGTTTTTACACCAGCGGGCGCGTAGCCTCCTCGCTATGTTCTGAAACTGCTTGACTGGCGAAAGAATTGCAATCTCACGTGGGTAGGAGGATGCAATGAAACCCTTCAAACAAATTGTCGTTTTAGCGATTTCCGCGTCCGCTTTATGGCTTGCGGGTTGTGGAGGAGGCAAGGTAGTAGTGCTGCCCACGGCCTCGGCCGCGAGTCCTGCGCCACCCGCGCCGGCGGCGCCAGTGGTTGTAAACTCGATACCTCCCACTCCAGCCCCACCGGTTGAAGTCGCAGCCCCCGTAAGCCCAGGCCCCAGTTACGTGTGGGTCGCGGGATACTACAATTGGACCGGCGATCATTACCAGTGGACGCCGGGTTCATGGGTGCTGGCTCCGCAGACTTCATCGACCTGGGTGCCGGGGCAATGGCAGCCGAGCGGCGCCGGATATACGTGGGTGCCCGGACACTGGCAGTAGGAGAAAAGGCCCGGCGACCAGCACAGGCGCCAGAGCGGCTACAAACAGAATAGTTTTCTTGATGGCAGGGTCTCTGAAGGAGCCACAAACTCGACGCCGTGGATGCAACGCGAGTTTGTTCGATAATATCAAGTTCCATGAACGAGAGCCCTCCTTCAGCCGCCGTGCCTCGCGTCGAAACGCGGCTGGTGTATGCGCACGGCTTGGCAGCCATCGTGACGCTGCTGATCTCGGTTGGATTTGGCGTCCTTGCCTCGATCGAACTGCTGGCGCCGGACCTGGCCGCGAATTCTCCCTGGCTGACCTGGGGGCGCCTGCGCTACGACCACACCCAGGGCATCATGCTGGGATGGCTGGGAAACGCGTTCTTCGCATTTCTTTACCATGGCGTTCCTTTGCTGACGGGTCGCCGCGTGACCAGCGCGAAGTTGGGGCAATGGATTTTCGGACTGTGGAACTTCGCGGTGGTCGCGCCCGGCTGGATTCTGGTGCTGGCCGGCTTCAGCCAGCCTCTGGAGTGGGCCGAGTTCCCACTGGTGATCGACGCCTTCGTCGTGCTGGCGCTGGCGCTCGCCGTGGTCCAGTTCTTGCCGCCGTTCTTTGCTCGCGGCCTGGAGGATCTTTATGTATCGAGCTGGTACATCATCGGCGGCCTGATCTTTACGCTGCTGGCGTACCCGATGGGGAACTTCGTCCCGGAGTTGGTCCCCGGCGCGCGCGGCGCGGCCTTTAGCGGACTGTGGATTCACGATGCGGTCGGCCTGTTTGTGACGCCGCTCGCCCTGGCGATCATCTACTTTGTGATTCCAGCCGCGACCCGGAGACCCATCTACAGTCACTTCCTTTCGATGCTTGGCTTCTGGCTTCTGTTTTTTCTGTACCCGCTCAACGGCACCCACCATTACGTCTTCTCCGTCATCCCGATGAGCGCACAGATCGGAGCGATCACAGCCTCGACCCTCCTCGGCGTCGATGTGATCCTGGTGGTCGCGAATCTGCTCCTGTCCTTGCGTGGCGCGGGTTGGTTTCCACGCGATCCCGCTTTGCGCTTTGTCAGCACCGGAACGGTTTTCTATCTGATTGTCAGCATCCAGGGCTCGGTGCAGGCGCAGATGGCGGTCAATCAGCGCCTCCATTTTTCAGATTGGGTGGTCGGGCATTCGCATTTGGCCATGCTGGGATTCGCGAGCTTTGCGGCGGCGGGCGGGCTCATCCATGCGTGGCAGAGAATCCCGAGCGCGCGGTACAACCCCGCTCTGCTGAACTGGTCGTACTGGCTCCTGGTTGTGGGCGTCGTCGTCATGGTCTCCGATCTGACGCTGGCGGGATTAGCCGAGACGCGGCTCTGGCAGTCCGCTGCGCCGTGGCTGGAGTCGGTTCGCGCCGCCCGGCCGTATTGGTTGGTTCGGACACTCACTATTGTGCCGATTGGGGCTGGATTCGTGCTCCTGCTCGCGGGCCTTGTCACCGGAGAGCGCGGCGCTGGTCTCCGCGCCGTTCAACAAGAGGTCGGGCTGGAACCGATTGAGGAGATCGCCCCCAGCTTCATAGCGGAGACGCCATGAAAGGCTTCCTCCGCATGTCCTACGCTGTCGCGGCTCTTGGCGGCGTGGGGTTCTTCGTCATGTCGATCCTGCTGCTGGGAGTGTGGCCGGGCAGGACCCTCGAAGAGCAGATCCGCGGGACCGAGCCCGGCCATCCCCTGGCTCTCACCGCCAGCGAGAAGCGCGGACGCGAAACCTATGCGCGCGAAGGCTGCGCTTACTGCCACACGCAACAGATCCGCTACGTCGCCAGTGACGTCGCGCGCTTCGGAGCGGCGACCTTGGCCTGGGAGACGATCTTCGATTACCCGCATCTTTGGGGCACGCGCCGCATCGGCCCGGACCTTTCGCGCGAGGTAGGCGTGCGATCGGCGGATTGGCATCTGTCGCATCTCTATTCCCCGCGCTCGGTGGTTGCTGATTCCGTGATGCCGGCGTTCCGGTGGCTTTTCGATGGTGCGCCGGACCGTCCCAAGCAGGAAGCTCGCGACTTGCTGGACTATATCGAAACGCTCGGACGGGACCGGGCACTGGCGGGCCCGGAGGGAGAAGCGCATGCCCGAAACGCCTGCAACTGTTCGGCGGACGAAAAACGCTACGCTTTTGACGCCCCGAGTTTGAACTCCAGCCCGTTCATGGCTCGCCGTCAGGGAGCTTTCCCCAAGCTTGCTCCGTCTAACGACATGAACCGTGGGCGGCAGGTGTACGCGCGCGACTGCGCGGTTTGCCACGGCGATCGAGGACAAGGCGACGGTCCTGGAGCGGCAGGCTTGCATCCCCGACCATCGAACTTCGCAGAACAGGAATACACCGCGGATCGGCTCGCGTTCTCCTTGTGGAACGGCGTGGCTGGGACGGCGATGCCGGCATGGCGCGAGCTAACATCCGCGGATCTTTCCGCCGTTGCCGAAGTCGTGCGTGAGTTTCACGCTGCCCAGCCGGAACCGGCCATTCCGCAAGCCGTGCTCGACCTCGGCGCTCGCGTCTATGCGGCTCGCTGCGCTCAGTGTCATGGAACGACGGGAGCGGGAGACGGATCGGCCGCGAACCAGTTCCCGATCGCTCCCACCAATTTTCAGGCGCAGCGCCCTGGCTTGGCGGCGAGCCTCCAAGCATTGCGATACGGAATCGAGGGAACACCGATGGCTCCGTGGTCGAATGAACTATCGGAAGCAGAACTGTCGGCCGGCGCGTATTACGTGCGAGACTTTTTCGAAGGGGCACCTGTGCAATGAACATGACTGAACCCATGACCAGCCTGAGTGGAATGGACGTTATCGTGGGGCTCGCGGTCTTGTTCACCGTGATGTTTCTCCTCGCATGGATGGTCTCGCCGCGACTCCGTGCGCGGGTGGAGCGGCCCAAGTACCGCTTCCAAGCAGACGTGCGAAGCTATGATCAATCGCGGAGCGAAGACGGCAAGATCGAAAGGAGGGACGCGCAGGCATGAAAACGGATTCTTCCTCACCCGGCATGGGCATCGTCGTCGCGCTGTGCGCTCTCGCCGGCATTGTCACCGTGGCGGCGACCATCGCTTTCGGCAGAGGGGCCCTCCCATCTGAACGCTCGGCTCCAACTGCGGCCTCCATCGCCACCGAAGAATATGGGAAGCGGCTGATCTCCCAGACCTCGGAGTATCTGGGGCCGGATGTCGCCGATCCGAAGATGAGATTCATGAACAGCAGGCTGGCCTGCGCCTCCTGCCACATCGGAGCGGGCGCGGATCCCGGTAATCTCAGTCTGGCGGCGGCGTTTAAGAAATACCCCCGCCTATCGCCTCGCAGCGGCGCGAATGAAACCATCCAGGATCGTATTAATGGATGCATGATGCGTAGCATGAACGGCCGCGCATTGGCTGAAAATAGCCCGGAGATGATCGCGATGGTTTCCTACCTGCGATTTCTGGCGGACCAGGACGCGGCGACCTCCGCGAGCCGGCGCAAGGCGCACGAACCAGCGGCGTTCAAAACGCCCACTCGCGCCGCCGCCCTCAACGTTGGCGAGGAGGTCTTCGGCAAGCGTTGCGCGGCCTGTCACGGGCGAGATGGCGCCGGGCTTGCGGCCGCTCCGGACCCGATTCATGGGTTCGTGTTCCCTCCGCTGTGGGGGCCCAATAGCTTCAATGACGGCGCCGGGATGCACCGCGTCCTGACCGCCGCACGATTCGTCAAGGCTCGCATGCCGCTGGGAAATGCAAACCTCACCGATGATGAAGCATTCGATGTCGCGGCCTTCATCAATTCAAAGCCCCGGCCGGAAATGAGCGGATTGGATAAAGACTTTCCCGACAAGACCAAGAAGCCCGTCGATACCAGCTATCCTCCTTATGCGGACCCTTTCCCGGCGCAGCAACATCAGTTCGGACCGTTTCCGCCGATCGAGGCGTTCTACAGCAGCTCCAAGCAGCCGTCCAAATAGAACAGCGGAGGATCGTGCCGGTAGAATCGTTGCCGCGGTTGCCGCGGCATGTTACCATGCCCATGATTAGAAGGACGGGAGGTGGACATGGATAAACAATCTCCGTCGCCGGAGCGGCGTTCCTTTCTTTCCCGGCTGAACGCCGGCGCGGCTTCCCTTGCGGCCTTGGCCATGGGCGGCGTCGCGATGGCCCAGGTAAAGTCGTCACCCGCCCCGCGTTGGGAGCCCACGCTTCACGACAAAGACGGCTGGATGGACGAGATCCCGGGCAAGCACCGGATGGTGATTGACACCACAACTCCGGCCGGCTTTCGGGACGCGCTCCTGTGGGCGGGCAATTTCATGTTGTCGAATCGCAATGACTACGGTCTGGAGAATAAGGATCTGGCTGTCATCATTGTGGCGCGCCACATCTCCACGGCCTACGGGTTCAATGACGACATGTGGGCCAAGTACGGAGCTTCGCTGGCGGGCCAGCCGCCTGCGGCGGACGCCCAGGCTAAGGAGCCGCCGAAGGCGAACCCTTCCGCCGCGACCCTCGCTTCGTTGGCGACTCAAGGCGTTCAGTTCGCTGTGTGTTCCATGGCGACTCGCAGGCTGGCAGGGATGATCGCACGCTCGACTGGCGGGAACACCGACGCTGCCCTCGCGGAGCTGAGCGCGAATCTGATCGGCAACGCCCGGTTCGTGTCCGCGGGAATCGTCGCAGTGAATCGCGCGCAAGAGCGAGGCTATTCGCTGGCGACCGCTTAGGCTCGAAGGCTTCTTAGACGACTTCTTATAGGAGACCGAACATGAAACGAACCTCTCTGGCGCTTACTGTCGCCATCATGGGAATCGCCGTCGCGAGCGGGCAGTCCCAGGTCAAAAAATCGACCGTCCCTGGGATCACCAATTTCGCCCAGGTGGAAACTACCGTGGCATGCGCCGGCGCAGTGACGCCGGAATCAGTAGCCGCGATCAAGAAGATGGGATTCGCCTCCATCATCAACCTGCGGCTAGATACCGAAAAGGGAGCCAACATCGATGCGGAAGCGGCGGCGGCCAAGGCGGCCGGCATCACCTTCGTGCATATTCCGTTCAACGGAAGTATGCCTGACCCGGCTGTGGCCGATCGTTTTCTCAAAACCATCACCGAACCGGGGACTCAACCGGCGTTCATTCATTGCGCCAGCGGAAACCGCGCAGCGGCAATGTGGATGATCAAACGCGTCCTGGTCGACAAGTGGGAAACCGACCGCGCGGTGGAGGAAGCCACGCAGCTCGGCCTCACCAGCTCGGGGTTGAAGACTTTCGCTCTCGATTACATCCAGGCGCACAAAAAGTAAGCCGGCCCTCAGTCCCCGGCCCACGACGATATCAGTGACCGCCTTGGGGTCGGGGTGGACCGTTCGCGGGGCTCTTCCGGGTGATCGATGCAAGAATCGATTTCGCGAGCGGTACTTTTGCAACGAGTTGGGCTCCGTCGGCGTGCCAACCGCGAAGCATCGCTTGCCCCTCAGGATCGGCGCCGGTCACATGGCTGAGGTCGACAATCAGTGACCGTCCATGGGTAGTCGACGACGCCGTGCGTCTGGCTTGCTCCAACTCGCGCGCGGCGCGGTCCGACAGGTGGCCTGCGAGTTCAAAGCTGGTTGCGTCCGGCCCATCGTGCACGTAGTAGCGGAATTCCTTGTTCATGTTTCGCTTGACCTCGCGAGGGGCTGAGGCGGCGGCAGACGCGGAGCCCTACCGCCGCAGGCGTTCGGTGTCAGATCAAAAGCTGTAGCCGAAGCCGATGGATGGCTCGGCGCGATGCGCGACACGATCCAGGCCATTCAAGCCGGACAAACCAAAGGTGGGAGAGTTGTAGACCAGTCCGCGATACTCAGCGCGTACGAACACACGCTGCGAGAGCTTAAAATCGGCGCCAGCCCCGTAAACGAAGGCGGCCCTCCCTTGAGCGCTTGCGCCAGCGAAATTATTCGGATCGAAGGCCAGGCCGCCGGCGCCCGCAAGCACGAACGGCGACCAGTGCCGCTGCGGAAGGCGAAACACGTAGGCTGCGGAGCCTTCGTGCGAATAGCTGGCGACGCCTTGCCCCGAGTAGCTCTGTGTATTCAGAGAATATCCGTAGTCCAGCTCGACGCCGTTGTTTCTATTAAAAAAGAAGCGATAGCTCGCAAGCACGCCACCGCTGTTGGAGGCGCTCTGTTCAACTCCGTTTTGGTTGGTGCTCTTAACGAAGCTTCCGAACGCTTGAACCGCCACATCATTCTTGTAGTTCGCTTCTTCCTGCGCGAAGGCAGAGGTGGAAATCAATGCGGCTACGATCATCGCACCAGCGAATTTCATTCTCGACATAAAATGTTCTCCTTTTCTCCTTTATTCGACTGTGCCCCTGGCACTCTACCCGAGGAAAGGCATTCCGAGGGCCATCCGGTCTTTGTTGTTTTTCAATACACTACGCTTGCGGGTGCTGACAGCACTTGACGGCGCTTCGCCAGTGTCATTCCTTCGGCGCAGAGTAATAACCACGGCTTTTCCTGGTGAAATGCCGCGCACAACGAAATCCACGCACCTGTCAGCGAGACAGGAGTTTGAGGCGGAGGACCGTTCGCCGGCGACTTGGGAATCAGCGAACTTACAGTTAGCAGGATGCGGAAAAAGGCAGGAATACACCGCCCCCTCGCGGTTGCGGCTCAGTAAGTGACTGATATAACGGATGTCGATTTTGAGCCGCGCACGAAGTAAGCGGTTTAGAGGGCCTTTTTCCGCACCCTGTTAGAGCATCGCGGACGTGTGATGCAGAAATGAAAGCCGGGTCTCTTGCCGATTTGGTCAACATGACAGCCAAGTCTGGGCTTGGACCAGGCCGGCCAGCCGGAGGCGCGTTCTTTTCGGGCGCAGCCCAGCGAAGATTGAATCAGCGCTCGTCGAAACGCACGATCGCGACGCCGTTCCAACTCGTTCTTTCGCTGCCTTGCGGCGGCTTGTCGCGTAGCGGCACGATGCCCACGTCGCTATGTAAGAGGTGAAAATGCGACTCCAGATATTCGCGAACCAGATCCGCCCGCTTTCTGGACGCGACAAATTGCTGATCCGGCGTCCCCGCGGCGGAGTAACCCTCGACGATCACGACATGATTCAGAAGTTCGTCTACGACTGGCGAAACGGCGCTGTCGATCTGGCGGCGGCCGCTCTCGACCAACTGCTCATCGCCATCGTTGCCGGCGTCGAACAGCTTCGCCGCTTCCAACCACGTCCGTGCCCCGCAAGCTTTCTCGCGTTCACAGGCTTTCAGGTAATCCGCGGGAGCCAACTGGTCCAGGTCATAAAAGCCGCGTTGTTTGAAAAACCCGCGGAAGAAAAACTCGTGTTTCAGCGCTTCCGTGTCCTCCGCAAGATTCCCGGTCGCGCGATTCAAGTTGGAAAGGGTTCCACGAATATTGTCCGCCCCATCCGCTCCCAATTCATCCTCCGCCAGAGCGCCGTCGAGAGTATGTTTCAGTTGCTGCGATATCCCCTGCACGTTGTCAAGAGTTGCCTGTACCTTCGCGGCGAGATCGCGCGACTGCAGATCCGCAACAATCTTGTCTGCACGGCCCGAAGCGTCGCTCAGGTTGGAAAGGGTCAATTGAGCCTTCGACGGCAGGTTACGGGAGGCGAGATCCGCGACCAGTTGGTCGGCCTGCGCCGAGGCATCTTTCAGATTCGACGACGCCCGCTGTGCATTCGATATGATCGCCGCCAACTGCAGCCTCGTGGTCTCATCTTTCAACACCAAACCCGCCGGTCCTTTGCCAGCGTTCAACGCCGAAACAATATCGTTCACGGTCCCGGTAATCTGGCGAGCATTGCCGACCAAGCCGTCGACGTGATTCACAGTCTTGGTCACCGAGTCCAGCGCGACATCTAACCTGCCATGAAGGTCGCCGACCGTGGCATCCACGTCGGTGAGCAGAGCGGAGCCTTTATCCAACACCTCCCCTAAGTCCAATGGCATTTTGGTGCGAAGCGTCGCGCCATCTGACGCCTGGGGCGCACCTTTCGTTCCTGGATGAATCGCGACATATTTATCGCCAACGATCCCCTCGGTTTCGATCGACGCTACGGAATCCGTGCGGACCATTCCCCGAACCGTTGCGTTCACCTGAAGCGTGAGTCTAACCTTCGAGGTCCCATCAGCCGGAATTTGAATACTCTTCACCTCGCCCGCGTCGAGCCCGGAAACGCGCACCTCTGCGCCGACCGGGACTCCGGCGATGTCCGGGAATTCCGCGTAGAAGTGGGCATGATCTCCGAACACGCCGTAGCGGTTACCGATCAAAAACAAAATCGCCGTGAAACAACCGATTCCCAAAGTCAGAAAAAGACCAACTGCCCAAGTCTGAACGCGCATACTTATTATTCCTCGGATACCAATGCTCTGACGAGCGCATTCTCATTCGCAGCCAGCTCTTCGAGGGAGCCAATCGCAATGAGGCTGCCTTGATCCAGCACCGCGACCCGGCCTCCCAGCCGGCGCGCTTCCCGAATGTCGTGAGTAACAATCACCATGGTTGAGTTGTCTTTATCCCGCACGCGCAACAGGAGGGCGTCGATCTCCGCCTCTGTCACACGATCGAGCCCGCTGCTTGGTTCATCGACCAGCAGGATTTCCGGATCCAGCATGAGAGCTCTGGCAAGCCCGGCGCGTTTGCGCATGCCGCCGGACAGATCCCCCGGCATCTTATTACCATCTTTTCCTAATCCGACATCTTCCAGGCTCTTCCGGACCATCGCGTCAACTTCCCCGTCTGACGCTGTGCCGAGCAAGCGCTTCAGAGGCACAGCGAGATTCTCATACAGCGACATCGAATCGAAAAGCGCGGCGCTCTGGAAAAGGAAGCCCATGCGACGTCTCACTTTCGACAATTGCCTCTCTTCCATGTCGACGATGTTTTCGTTCAACACGTAAATCGTGCCGGCATCCGGCTTCATCAATCCGATGAGCAACCTTAACGTGACGCTCTTTCCCGTGCCACTGCGTCCGATGAGGCACAATACCTCTCCTGGCGCGATGTCGAAGGACACCGACCTAAGAACGTTGCGGCCTTCAAAGGCACGGGTTACGTCACGGAATGCGATCGCCGGATGCTGGTCGTTGTTCATGCGGCAGTCTCCGGGAAAAAGAAGAAAATAAGTTTCACAAGCACTACGTCGCTCAGGATGATCGCCAGAGAGGAGATGACTACGCTGTTCATGGCGGCCCGCCCGACTCCTTCCGCGCCCTCATTCGTGGTGTATCCAAAGTAAGAGGAAATCAATCCGATAAGGCCGCCGAAAACGATAGTTTTGACTGTCGGAGGGATAAAGGTTGCCCAGCTCACGTCGGTGAAGGCACGGAACAAGAAGAGGCTCGCGGATATATGGGAGGTCACAGACTGCGCCAGGAAGCCCCCTGCAAGCCCGGCGACGTCCATCAGAGCTGTCAGTATCGGAAGTGCCACCGAGCACGCGACGATACGCGGAATCACCAGCAGTTTGAAGGAATCGATGGACAGCACCTCAATGGCATCAATCTGTTCAGTCGCGCGCATGTTCGCCAACTGGGCTCCGATGCCTGCCCCCACCCGCCCGGCCACCAGCAGTCCGGTAACCAGCGGACCGATATCGTTGAAGAAAGCGAGGGCCTGGACCGTAGGGAGTAGTCCTTCGGCCCCGAAGCGGATCAGCGTGTTCCGCGTGTGAAGAGTCAGAACCAATCCCAGGGCGAAGCCGGACGACAAAACCAGCGGCAGCGACTTCCAGCCCATCACCTCGATTTGCTGCAGGATCATCTGCACCTCCAAGGGAGGAGCCAGCACGCGGCGCGCGGCGGTTAGGGCAAACAGGCCGATGTTCCCGATGAACTCAAGATATCTGCGCATATCAGCATGCCGATCCCATGCCGTACCGGTTCGAGCACTCGACTGGCCATTGTTGGGCACGCCGGCGAAACCCTACCTCCGCTTGATTGTGCGAACAAAGCCGGGCCGTCGGGCGCCCGGAGTCGCCAACGGTGTCGGGCCCCTGGCTTCCAACAGTCCACACTGGCGACCCTTCGACAGCCATTTCGAAGACTCCCCGCATTTCCCGCGTCTTCTTCGGTCACGTGATTGGAATTCAACGTGCCCTTGGGTATCGGTGTTTGGTCATGTTCAAACACAATTCAATCTATTGGGAGCACGCAACGCTTATGCGACGAACACAGTATCTTCTATTCTTGACAATCGCCACTGCTTTCACTGCCGCAGCGGCGGATGAAACGGCGGCACGACTTGGAAAAGCGGCGACCGTTCTCAGTGCCCTCACCACGTCCGCGCACGGTCTTCAGGCGAAGATCGCGCAGGCGGACTGCGTCGCGGTCATTCCCGGCTTTAAAAAGGGCGCCATCGTGGTTGGCATAGGCGGGGGCCGAGGATTCGTTTCCTGCCGGAATGGCAGCGGTTGGTCGGCGCCTGGCGCGGTGACGTTGGAGAGCGGCAGCGTGGGGGTGCAGATCGGCGGCGAAGAAATCAACATCGTAATACTATCGCTCGACCCGGCACGGCGCGCTAAGTTGGCATCGAGTCGTTTCACCATCGGTGAGGATGCTTCGGCCGCCTGGGGCAACGGCAAGTCGGCACACGACGATCCCAACGCAAAGGTTATTTTTTATGCTGACACCAAAGGAGCATTTGCTGGCTTCGATCTCGACGGTTTGACCCTTAAGCCCGATGTATCCGCCAACAAGGCGCTCTATGGTAAGGAAATGAGTAACCAAGACATCGTCGATGGCGGCGCGGCGATTCCCCCTGCTGCAAGCACCCTGATCGCGAAGCTCGCTCAATCGACCAACCCATAGCTACGCGAAGCGCCGGCGCAGTTGCGATGAGGCGCGATCCGATTTCGTAGGGAGTTGCCTCAGAAAGGAGCCGCGCAAGTGACGCCGGAGTATTTTGAGTCGGAAGGCTCGCCAAAGCCTCACGTGAGCGGCTTCGCGCCGTCGGGCGCTATTGACTTGGGTCTGCTGGCGCCCGGGCGATCAACGTTTCTGCTGGACCCCGGCGGGCAGGACTATGTCGGGGACAACAGCTACGACGGCCCAAGCCCAATAGATGAATAAAGAAGGCATCATCGTCGACTCTTCTGACTTTCGGGCGAAAAGGATGCCGCTCAACCACGGAGCGGGGCGTATGCCAGTACTCGGCTTTGGCGCCCTGATTCCGGATGCAGCCGCGACGATAAGTGCTGGAATAAGGCCGGGCCCGCTCGAAGATCCAGTCATTTCGGCAATTGCCGCACGAGTTGGCAAGACGCCGGCACGGGTGCGGTTGGCTTGGGTGCAGCGTGGCACGGCTCTGCTTACCACGCCCAAGACTGTGGCCCGCGCGCGGGAGAGTTTCAACATGTCTGCCCTTCCGGAAGACGCGCTTGATGAAATCAATCGCATTCAAACCAGACAGAGGTTTAACGAAGTAGTGAAGACCGGCAGCCCGGGTTTCATTCCACAAGGTAGGTGAGCATGCAAGAGGAACAAATACGCGAAGCTCTGACTCAGCACTGGCAGGCGTCGGCAGCCGGCGATGCAGACGCGGAACACGATATTTACGAGGAAGATGCCATTTGTGACTATCCTCAGTCAGGTGAACGAATTCTTGGGCGAAGGAATTTGCAGGCCTTGCGGAGTCATCATCCAGGCAAGCCGTCGGGTTTCAACGTCAAGCGAATTCTCGGAAAAGGGGACCTCTGGATCACGGAATACACAATCACCTACCAGGGGCGGCCAGCGTACACCGTGAGCATTATGGAGTTCCGCAACGGTAAGGTCGTGCACGAGACACAGTATTTCGCGGATCCCTTCGAGGCGCCAGCCTGGCGGAGCCAATGGGTTCAGCCGATGGCGTGAGTTGCCAGCACCGGTCGTGAAAGGGATCGAAGTATGCCAAATGACCTCGTACCCGGCGCAGTTTTTCCTGACTATCAGTTACCCGATCATACGGGTGCACTGCGCAGGCTAGGCGAACTCCAGGGTGGTGCCCCCCTGATCCTGACGCTTGCGCGCGGCCATTATTGCCCGAAGGAACACCAGCAGCACCTGGACCTTGCGGCGTTTTATCCGAAGATCGCTGTGGCCTACACCCAGATTGTCACAATCTCCACCGATGACCACCACACCCTGCAGGAGTTCCGCGCGTCGGTGGGCGCCCAGTGGACTTTCCTCTCCGACCCCGAAAGAACCGTTCAGAAGGACCTCGACATCGCGGAATACACCGACCCTGAGCATAATCCGATGATTCCGCACACACTCGTGCTCAAGCCGGGACTCATCATTCACCGCATCTATAACGGCTATTGGTTCTGGGGGCGGCCCTCTGTCGTCGACCTCTGGCACGACCTGCGGGCCGTGACGAGCGAGATCCGCCCCGACTGGGATCTGAGGACTCCTGGACTCCGCGCAGCTTGGAACGCGGGCGACTTGTCGGCCTTCCATGGATGGAACAAGAGGATAAAAGCTGTTTAGTCAGGCATGTTGACCCCGACCGCCCCGGAAGGCAACGCCAGAGTTTCCCCGAGGGGCCCGAATTGGAAAGTCGGATTGCGTCGACCCGCTGAGTCGGTCCGCGAACGATAGTGTCGACAGTCCCTACTTCAGTCTTTCGTTTCTATACCTTGCTCGTGGTACGCGACTTGCCTGCACGATTGTGAACAGTCGCTGAACAGTGCTCGCAGTCGACCGAAATACCGAAACATGGGAGCCCTCATGATTAGTCTTGCTGACTCCAAGCGAATCATCGCCGCCGTGGATGACGGTGGTAATCTCGTTGCTCACGTTCGAATGGGCGGGGGGCAGGCCTACCGGCGCATCGGTGCTTGTGTTGCGCTGTTCGCCGGTTCAGCACTGCTCTTACAAGAAGCTCAGGGACAACAAGCTCAATTTCAAGGTAGCGTCCCGACGGGAGTGGCTTCTGCAACTCCCATCGCGCTGACGCTTCAAGATGCGATTGATCGCGGGCTGCGAACTAACCTCGGTCTGCTACTCAGTGGACAGGCGAGCGAAGCCGCGCGCGGCGAGCGGCTGCGGTCTCTGAGCGCGCTTCTGCCGCAAGTGACCGGGGAAGTAAGCGAGAACGCCGAGCAAATAGCCCTGCAAACCCGCGGGATCGACTTTCATTTCTCCGGCTTTTCTACTCCGACGGTCGTCGGCCCGTTCCACTATATCGATACACGCGCTTACGCCTCCTTCAGCGTCTTTGATTACAGCCTCCGCAAGAGCTATCGCGCTGCCAAAGAGGGCGAGCGCGCCGCTCAACTGTCGTTGAAAGACGCCCGCGATTTAGTGGCGCAGTCGGTGGCTAACGCCTACCTGCTGGTGATTGCCGGTTCTTCCCGCGTGCAAGCCTTACGGGCGCAAATGGAAACCGACCAGGCCATCTACGACCGCACCGCCGATCAGAAACGCGCCGGGACGACGGCCGCGATTGATGTACTTCGCGCTCACGTCGAGCTGCAGCAGGAACAACAGCAACTGATCGCGCAGGAAAATCAGGTCGCCAAAGACAAGCTGGCTTTGGGACGGGTGATTGGCCTGCCGGCGGGCCAGCAGTTTGTGATCGCCGACACAGAGCCCTACTCGCCGCTGGCAGCGATGACCC
>CAWISY010000211.1:0-16126 GCA_963838455.1 Bryobacterales bacterium | reverse complement strand
AAAGATCGCCTAGTTAATTTGACCTCCGCGGTGGTGCAATGGGGCCCGTTCGATCGCTTCCCGGCTAGGAATGCCACGCAAGTCGATGGACCTGATGTCAGGCCGCGGCGCGGCGGCCGCTTCACAGTGCCCGTCCTTATTCCTGTTGACCGTTCCCAGCTTCGAGCACGCTGGAAATTCCTTCCTGCTTCGGACAGAATTTCTTTGATGTGACCTCTACACCCGGCTCGCATCGCGCGGCGGAGGCCATGTTGACGTGGATGGCCGCGCAGGGTGAGCGGCCATGGTGCCGGTAGGAAGCTATCGATACGGCGCCCAGAATCGCCATCGACGACGGCCGGGGGAACAATTCCCGGCATGGTCGCGCGCAATCGCGCTGCGCAGCAGGGCCGCGGCACCACCGCGCTGCCGGCGGGGGGAATAGATTGGCGGAAACGCAGTAAAGTTCTTCCACAGATTCTCGATTCTTGTCTCGCCGAAATTCTGCTTCGAGCAGGCGATAGACGCTGCCGGGCTGAGCGCCAACCACCTGGGAAGGGCTGTAATTGGTGCAACGGGCTACGCGGGACAATGTTGCGCAGGCCGTTGTCGATTTTCCTGCGGCGTCAGGCCACGCCGGCAACTAAGGCTCCGAAGCCGTAGGAGTGTCGCAGGGGCGGAGTCGATCGGACGCCCGCTTCGGTGAGCGCCCGCACCACACCGGCGTGCGCAAACCCTCGTGTTAACGCTTAAAACTGATCGGCCATAGCGCGCCGCAGGATCAATCGCGCTACTCCGAGCCAGGCTCGGCTGCCGATTCGCGGCGGATGTGAACGACGCGCCCCGCGGAAAAAGCTCCAGCCATGGCGTGACCGTGCCCGTCCGCGAAGCGCTCGCTTAATGAGAATGAGGCTCCGCCGCCCGGCGCAACGCCGCCGCATAGGCCACTGAAGCCTGCTATGGCCATCCGGTTGCCCGGCCTCGGCAGCGAAAACCACGGCGATCCGATTGCCGGATTCAACGCCGCGCCCAGCAAATTGAAAAGCTCTTCGCCGGCAGAGTACACGATAACGGCTGTGCTTCGGCCTCCGGCCGTCCGGCGGTGTGCGTCCGTCGCGGCTCGGTTTCGATCCCGGGAAGGTGCAGCTTGACGCGGCGTCTAGACGGAACGCGAGCGCGACATCTTCGGCTAGCTTCAAAGAGAGCGTGGCCGTGCGCGTCAGGCAACACCAGCGTGATCGAGTCGATCTGCTGGGAAGCACCCGGGCTCGCGAGGTCCGCCGCAACCGCGAGGCCGATCTGGCGGGCACCAACCGCGACGCCAGCTTGCGGACTGGTGCGCATCATCCAGCCCGCAAGGCTGGCCGGGGACGTGGCACCAACTCGGAGCTCGCGCACGGCGGAGCGAGCGTCGGCGCGAAATCAGGCTCATTTCTCCGGTGAAATGCCCGGCTCGTCTGCGCCACAGGATCGGGTCCGGCGTCCTACAGCGCCTAGTGGCCTGCAGCAGGATGTAGGCGTCCTCACCGCGCGCTTGCCTTCTTCAACACAGCGTGCCGGGATTCCGAACCAACGACATGAATCGATGGCGCGGAGTAGTGCGGTTTCCGGCTGGTCCCGCCGGAAATGAGCGCTTCGAGTTCCGCAACGCCCCGCAGCGCCGCTGATGGGCTGAAACGCCGCGCTCGAACGACTCACTCGGCATCGAATCTTCCAGGCTTAGTACAACGAAGGCTAGACAAATACCGTCCGTTTTTGGCCTCCCGTGCCGTGCTTTGCATCGAGCCGTAAAACTGAAGCATGCGCGGTCGCACCATCACGCTATACCTTCTTACGCCATAGGCCGGGCGCGGGATTCCTGAGTGTGTTTATCTCGCGGCGGCGCCTACAGTGCTCCAGACCGAGATCATGCTCAATGTCAGCGGCACCGTCATGGTCGAGCAGCGAGCCCGGGTGGCGGACGCACCACCGGTGTGAATTTTACACTCTCGCGCAGCGAGACCCGGATTCTCGCTCAGTAGCGGCGGTACGGACATCGTGGATCTTTCTCTAACGTTCACTTCGGCACCCGCGTTTTCAAGGGCGTATCGGGCGCGGCGATCTTAAGTCGGCTTGCCGTCAAGCCGACTGCAGCGGGCCCGCCGCGACGACGCCTCCCTTTACGGCTCCCGGCTCAAGGAACCCGACCTTCAAAATGTGGGCCGCCGACTCACCGGTCACTCGGGGGATCCTCGCCAATTTTTCGCGGAACCCACCGGACGTCTGCGTACAATAACTCGAAACTGTAGCTTAAGTTCCGCGTGTCTATGCTTAGCGGAGGACAAGGTTGAGTCGGTGCCGCGATCGAACGGTGACCCAGGGGATTCTCTGATTCCGGTCACCCTGACCGTGGACCAAGCGGTCAGCGCGGGGACCTACCACTAACACCATCCAATTCACCATCAACGTGCCGGGTGGCTCGCTTCGCTGCCTCAACCCCGCGATGTCGGCGGCGACGGCGCCGTTCAACATCGTGCAAGTACTTGTCTTAGACCCGAACCATCAGCATCTCCCGCCAAGGTACGGCACCAACTGACTTATGCTCACCAATCCGGCGTGCCCTGCAACGGAAATTTTCTTTCCTTCGAACGGCGCAGTAGCGGCAGCCGCGGGCAGGCCCAACCCGGATCCGGTCGCTTTCTTTGGCGTTGGCTGGAGCGGCGACTTGGTGGCGACTATGAACTGTAGATCTCGGCCGCGACCGGCGCAGAATTCGCCGCAATCGGCTGTATTGAACGTCGTCCTTCAGCGTGCCTCCCGGAGCGGGGGTCTGTTTGCTGAGCGGTGGGCCAGCAGATCGCGTCCCAGCAGGTCACCGTGAATTGGAGTCACTTGCAGCCAGGTTTGATCCTGGGGCAGGGTTGCGGCAGCCTGGATCGACTGCGCCTGTGCCGTGCTCCAATTCACGGTGACCTGCTGGGACGCGATCTGCTGGCCCACGGCTCCAGCAAACAACAGACCCGCCGGAGAGATTTCGGGAGGCACGCTGGAGGAAGCCGGGACGACGTTCAATACGGCCGAGACGTATTGCGGCGAATTCTGCGCCGTAGCGGCCGAGATCTGCACCAGTTCATAGTAGACTCCGGCCGCCAGATTCGCCGCTCCGGCATTCAACGCCAAAGAAAGCGACCCGGGAGCTCCGGGTTGGGCCTGCCCGCCCTGGCTGCCGCTACTCGCATTCCCGAAGGAAAGAAAATTTCCGTTGGGCACGCCGGAGTTGGTGGCGGGCGTGGCGATCCAGTTGACCGTCGTGCCGGGGCTGCCTTGGTCGGAGATGCTGATGGTTCGGGTGACGCTCAAGGGGGCGCCTTGCACGATGTTGAACAGCACCCCGGTGGGGCTCGCCGCGACAATCGCGCCGGGGTTGGCAGCAAACAGAGCCACCGGCACGTTGATCGTGTTGGCGGAGCTGGTGAATTGGATGGTGTCCTGGTAGGTCCCCGCGCTGACCGCTTGCGGGTTCACGGTCAGGGTGACCGGAATCGGAGTCCCCTGGGTCACCGTTCCCGATAGCGGCGCGATATTCAACCATTGTGCTCCACTAAGCGTAGACACGCGGAACGCCAAGCTTGCGGCACTCGAGTTCTGCACCGAGACGGTCTGCTGCAGCAGGGTGGCAGTGTTCGCTTCGGCCGAAAAATTCAAGATGCCCGGAGTGACCGTCAGCATCGGCGGGGGCGGCGCCGGAAGGGTCAGGATTCCTGAGCCGGAGCCGATAAAGGGAGCGTCGTAAGGGGTTCCGGCGGGCCCGCTGCAGTCGGCTTGGCAGACCAACTTAAGATCGGCCGCGCCCGATACGCCCTTGAAAACGCCGGTGCCGGAAGTGAACGTTAGAGAAAGATCCACGATGTCCGTACCGCCGCTACTGAGCGAGAATCCGGCGTTCAGCGTATCGCCGCTAGCGAGTGTAAAGTTGACCGCCGTGCTGTTGGCGGTGAAGGTCATGTTCCCGTAAGGAGCTATCGTGCCGCCGCCGGCCACCGACTGGTCTTTCGCTCCCTCAATGCCCGTGACGGTGCCGCTGACATTGAGCATGATCTCAGTCTGGACGGTCTGGGCGTGCGCCGCCGCGATAAACACACTCAGGAATCCCGCGCCGGCCAAGCTATGGCGTAAGAAGGTATGGCGCAATAACGACGGGCTTGGTCGCGACGGCATGCTTCAGTTTACCGGCTCAATCCGAAGCACAGCGCCCGGAAAGCCGGAATCGCCGCAAAACAGACGGGGAACTCCCGCTGTTCTAGCCTTGGTTGTTCTAACCTGGAAGATTCGATGCAGACGTCAGGCGCGCCGTCAGAGTCGTTCGACGCCGCTGAGTTCGGGATGGCCATCGCGGCGCTGCGGGGCGTTGCGGAACTCGAAGCGCTCATTTCCGCGGCCGAGCCGGAGGCGCTCCGCGCCATCGGACCCATGCTGGATTGGTTCGGAATCCCGGCGGGCACGGTGCTGTTTGAAGAAGGCGAGCGCGGTGAGGACGCCTACATCGTGCTGCAGGGCCGGCTGGGCGTGCTGGTCTCCTCCGACGCCGGACCCGATCCTGTGGCGCAGATCGAGCCGGGCGAATTCACCGGAGAAATGAGCCTGATTTCGCGCGAGCCTCGCTCCGCCACCGTGGTTGCGCTGCGCGACTGCGAGTTGGTCCGCATTCCCCGGCCAGCCTTCGAGCTGATGATGCGCACCAGTCCGCAACTGGCGTCGCTGATCATGCGCCAGATGGCCTCGCGGTTGCGGCGGACCTCGCGAGCCCGGGTGCTTTCCCAGCAGATCGACTCGATCACGCTGGTGTTCCTGACGCGCACGGCCACGCTATCCACTTTGAAGCTAGCCGAAGATCTGGCGCTCGCGTTGGCCGGTCTGGGACGCCGCGTCGAGCTGCACCTTCCCGGGATCAAAACCGAGCCGCGACGGATCGGCCCCCCGCCCGGACGGCCGGAGGCCGAAGCACAGCCGTTGATCTTGTACTCTGCCGGCGAAGACTTCGATTCCTGGGCGCGGCGCTCGATCCGGCAATCGGATCGCGTGGTTTTCGCTGCCGAGGCCGGGCGAGAATCGGATGGCCATGGGTCGAACGGCGCCGGGCATCCCTCAGTGGCCTATGCGGCGGCGTTGCGCCGGGCGGCGGACCTCATTCTCATTAACGACGCTTCCAGCAGACGGGGCGCGGGTGCCACGCCATGGCTGGAGCTTTTTCCGCCGGAGCACATCATTCACATCCGCCGCGAATCGGCGGCCGACCTGGCTCGGGTAGCGCGATTGATCCTGCGGCGCGCTATCGGCATCGTTTTTTCCGGCGGCGGAGCACGAGGGTTTGCGCACGCCGGTGTGGTGCGGGCGCTCACCGAAGCGGGCATTCCGATCGACCTCGCCGGTGGCACCAGCTTCGGAGCCTTAGTTGCCGCCGGCGTGGCGCTGGACATGACGCCGCAGGAAATCGACGACGGCCTGCGCAACGTTTTTGTCCCGCGTAGCCCGTTCGCCGATTACACCCTTCCCATCGTGGCGCTCAGCCGGGGCAGGCGTCTGAATCGCCTGCTGAAGCAGAATTTCGGCGAGACAAGAATCGAGAATCTGTGGAAGAACTTTTACTGCGTTTCCGCCAATCTCTCCACCGGCAGCGCGGTGGTGCATCGCAGCGGCCTGCTGCGCAGCGCGATTCGCGCGACTTGCGCCGTGCCGGGAATTGTTCCCCCGGCCGTGGTCAATGGCGAGATTCTGGTGGACGGCGGCATTATGGATAACTTCCCTACCGGCACCATGGCCGCTCACCTGCGCGGGCCGGTCATCGGCGTCAACATCACCTCCGCCGGCGCAATGCGAGCCGGTATCAAGGGCGACATCGAAGAAAAATCGCTGTTCTGGCTCCTGTCCCGAAGCAGGAAGGAATTTCCAAGCATGCTGAAGCTGCTTTCGCGATCCGGAACGGTCAACGGAATCGGGCAGTTGGAAGCGAGCCGCCGCGCCGCCGATATCTTGATCGAGCCGGACGTCAGGTCCATCGACTTGCTGGCATGGCGTTCCTACCGGGAAGCGATCGAGGAGGGTTACCGGGCGGGCGTTGCCGCCGCCGCGGAGGTCAAGAAATTGACTCAGTTGTCGGTGGGCGTCTTCGAGACCTGATCCACCACCACCATGTCCAGCGGAGCCTTGCGCGCTTCCAGCTTCAGCCCTAACTGCTGCAGCGCGTCGATCAAGGACGAAATCGACCCGCGGTCGAGCAGTTGCATGGCCTGTGACGGAAGATTAGTGACTCCGGAGTTCACCGCGGCGCGCACCAACAGGGTGTAGTAATCTTCCTGCGTCACCGTCAGCGTGAGATCGTACGTACCTTCCAGGCCGGTCATGTTCACAAGCGGACGGTCGAGGTAACGCTCGAGCAGCCGCGCCAGCGTATCCATGGTGACCTTCTTGATCTCGAATTTGTTGTTCGTGAAGGTGTAGTAGGATCCACCGCCCAAGTCCACAGAGACGCCGTCTGCGGTACCCGTGCCCGTAACCGACCGCACGCCTGCGGGGACCGCTGCTCCTGGGTCCTGGGCCGATTTTTCCAGTTTGAGCGGAGTCTTGTCGACGGTCAAAGTATAGACCGGCTGATCCTTCTGCTCGCGATGAAACTTCAGCCCGAAGCGGTCCTCCAGGAGGCTCAGCATCATGTCGGGAACCTGATCCGCATTCGCGCCCGCGGGCAGCTTCCCATTCACGTCGAACCGTTCCGAGCCCATCCAGTCCGGCCCGCTGATCTGATAGGGGCGCACGCGAAACGCCATGGCGACAAGATCGCGCATCGGAACGGATACGATGTGAGCCTGGGAGCCATCGAGGCGGAGCCCGATCGCGACGCCGGCGCCCGGCGGGCCCACGGCACGGACCGAGGCTACCTCAAATTCGAGCTTGGTCTGGCCGAAAACGGAGAACGCAAACACCAGTCCTAGCAAAGGTGCCTGAAGGGCCTTCATGCCTCATTGTACGGAACTGGGCGGGGAAAGTTCGGACCGCAAGAAAAATGGTTCCAAGTGACCTTCGAAACAGATCGCTTCCCGACCGGCATGCACGGCCGAAACGTGGCATTCGAAAGCGGCGTGGCTTTGGCCCCTTCGCTCCCCGCAGCCGGTTTTGCCCAGCTACGGATCAACGCTCGGGTTGCGCGCCCGCAAGCCTCTTCCGATAGAAGCACGCCTCTCGATGCGGCCTTTCACTCTCCGGCGGCGAGGGCTGGCCTTGCGGCCCGTTCCCGCAGCCGGGTCAAAACTCCCGGCCTACATCTTCGCGGCGATCCTGAAACCAATCCCTGGCCCGTTCGGTCCCAAGCTCCCGTCCCCGTTCCGCTTTTTTATAGCCTCGCGAGGTACGATCTACGCCCGAAACCCGTTGCCCGGGTTGACTAATAGGCTTCCCGTTTGTCTCCCGGCCGCCGCTCCCCTCCAGGACCTCTCGATCCTTCGGGATCAAAGCGCTCAGCCCGGCTCCAACCGGAAATGCTTGCCCTTACGAGTTGCCCGATCTTCCTTCGCTCCCCGCCCCGCGCAAATGGTGTTAATACTCACCGCGAGACGGATCAACGTTCCAGATCCGCTACTTCCCGTCAGGCTCCCTGTTCCTCGAACCTCTTGGAACCAACCTCAGAATGCACCCAATCCCGCTTTGGGTCAATATCAAAATTACGATTCCAACAAAAAAGATGTCATCTGGAATCAATTACTTGCATAGGTAAACCTGTGAATGAGGTGTGGATAAAACAAGTCCCTGTCATCGTGTTTTAACAATTCGAATGCTACAGAACTTGAGAGCCGTGAGGCCGGCAGCGCTGCACTCCGGTCAAACGTCGCTCGAAGCCGACCTCGCCGCGATCGGAAGGAACGCGCCAGCGCGTGACTGGGCGAAGCTTCCCACCGGCTACTTCGCGAATCTCGACCACCTAACGAAGCATCTCTAGGACGCCGTCGCCCGCGAGTGAGCTATCATTGCCTTTATTACTTAGCGCCCGCAAAACGGCCAAACCAGGCTCCGGTCCGGTCGGGCCCACGCCCGTCGAACTGTCGGCGCGCCTTTGCGGGCACCGTAGGCCATGAAAATTGCGATTCTGCCCGGCGACGGGATTGGCGCGGAAGTCACCGCGCAGGGAGTTAAGGTATTGAAGGCCGTGCTCGGCGATGCCCGGCCCTGTGAGCTGGTCGAGGCTCCCATCGGCGGCGCGGGCTATGCGGCCGGCGGCGATTCGCTGTCCCCCGCAACTCTGGAGTTGTGTCGCGAATCCGACGCGATCCTGCACGGGGCATCGGGAGTTCCCGAGGATGAGCATCGGCCTCCGCAGCGCCAGGCCGGCTACGCTCTGCTGCGCCTGCGCCAGGACCTCGAACTGTTCGCCAATTTCCGTCCGGCTTTCCTCTTCCCGGAGCTGATTGGCGCCTCCAGCCTCAAGCGCGAACTGGTGGAAGGCCTGGACTTGATGATCCTGCGCGAGCTCAACGGCGGCCTGTATTACGGCACGCCGCGCGGCATCGAGCCGGTCGATTCCGATGGCCGCGGGCGCACTCACGTCCGCCGCGGCTTCAACACCATGAGCTACACCGAGCCCGAGATCGAGCGCATCGGCCACGCGGCGTTTCGCTGCGCGCGCAAGCGGCGGAAGAAGCTTTGCTCGGTGGACAAATCCAACGTGCTCGAAGCCAGCGCGCTGTGGCGCGAGGTGATCATCCGCGTTGGCCGCGAGTACCCGGATGTCGAGCTGCGCCATCTTCTGGTGGACGCCGCGGCGATGGCCCTGGTGCGGGCGCCGCTGCAGTTCGACGTCATGGTCATGGAGAATACCTTCGGCGACATTCTCTCCGATGAAGCCGCGATGCTCACCGGCTCCATCGGCATGCTGCCGTCGGCTTCGCTCGGCGACGGCAAACGGGGGCTGTATGAGCCGGTGCACGGCTCGGCTCCCGACATCGCAGGCCGGGATCTGGCCAACCCGCTGGCGTCGATTCTTTCGGTCGCCATGATGTTGCGCGATTCGTTCGACCTCGAGGATGAGGCCGTGCGGATCGAGCAGGCGGTGCGCCAAGTGCTGCGCGAAGGCTACCGCACTCCCGACATCTTCGAACCCGGCACCCGCCGCATCGGCACGCGCGAAATGGGAGACCGGGTGGCGCAAGCGGTTACCGATCCCATACACTGAACCGGATGCTCCGAGCGAACCGGATGCCAGGAACCGGGAGCAACATCGCCGCGCGGCTGGACCGGTTGCCCATGTCGCGCAGCTTGTGGAGATTGGTGCTGCTGATCTCGCTCGGCGCAGCGTTCGAGCTGTACGACATCTTCCTCAGCACCTATATCACACCCGGCTTGACGGCCAGCGGCATGTTCACGACCACGCCAGGCGCTGGGGCCGCCGGCTTCTTCGCGCTCAACTCAGTCGGCTTTTTCATCTCCTGCAATTTCGCGGGAATGTTTGTAGGCTGCGTGGGCTTCGGCTACGTCGCGGACCGGCTGGGCCGCCGCTCCATCTTCATTTTTTCGCTGCTATGGTATTCGATCTGTACCGCCATCATGGCGTTTCAGAACACGGCCACGGGCGTTGACCTGTGGCGCTTCGTCGCCGGAATCGGCGTGGGACTGGAACAGGTGACCATCGATACGTTTCTGCCCGAAATCGTCCCGCCAGCCAGCCGCGGCCGAGCCTTCGCCTTTTACCAGTTCGTCGAGTTCTGCGCGGTGCCGATTGTCGCCCTGCTCGGATGGTTATTGGTGCCGTTGCATCCGCTGGGTCTGGATGGCTGGCGTTGGGTCGCTCTGGTGGGAGCTCTGGGTGCGATCGTGGTGTGGTGGCTGCGCCGCGGCATTCCGGAGAGCCCCCGCTGGCTGGCCGCGCATGGCCGGCAGCAGGAAGCCGAACAATTGCTGGATCAGTTCGAGGCCTGGGCCGTTGCCGATACCGGATCACCACTTCCGGTCCTTGAAGCGGCAGCGTCGCCAGCGCCGGCCTCGGGCCGAGGAGAATTCGGCGAACTGCTGCGGCCGCCCTATCTGCGCCGAACCGTGGTGCTGTCGGTTTTTAATCTGATGCAGACGGTGGCCTTCTACGGCTTCGGCTCCTGGGTGCCGACGCTGCTGATCGCCAAGGGAATCCTGGTCACCACCAGCCAGATGTACGCGTTCATCATCGCCATCGCCAACCCGATCGGTCCGCTGCTGGGGATGCTGGTGGCGGACCGGATGGAGCGCAAGTGGCAGATTGTTTCTGCCGGAGTCCTGATCGGCGTCTTCGCCACACTGTTTGCGAACCAGGCTAACGCGGCCCTGGTGATCGCCTTCGGCGTGGCGGTGACGCTTTCGAACAACTGGATGTCCTTCGCCTTCCATAACTATCAAGGCGAATTATTCCCGACGCGCGTACGCGCCCGTGCCGTCGGCTTCGTCTATAGCTGGAGCAGGGTCAGCGCGACCTTCGCCAGCCTCATGATCAATTTCCTGCTGATTCGCGGAGGGGCGCCCGCGGTAGCGGCATTCATCGCCGCGGCCATGGTGGTGATGACGCTGACTATCGGCGGCTTCGGCCCCAAGACGCGGCGGCTCACACTCGAAGAAATCTCCCAGTGACCGCATGCGTAGATATAATATGACTGCAATGAAGTTGCGGCTCGGCGTGACCATCGGTTCGCTGCTGTGCGCGTTCACTTTGCTTGCGCAGCGCTATGGCGGCAATTTCGGGCGCGGGGAAAGCTTCGTCCCGGATTTCCCCAAGAATGGCGAGTTCCACTTCATCCGCACCGAATACACAGACCTGCCCTATCGCGGCCGCGGCTTCAACCGCTTCGTCTCCCGGAGCGGACGCGCCAGCGGCTGGTGGGCCCAGGACTGGCCCGACGCCGATAACCACTTCTCTTTCGGCGTTCAGCGGCTCACGCGGCTGCAGGTGGGTGAGCCGGTGCATGTCGGCTTAACCGACGAGCGCCTGTTCGATTATCCGTGGATCTACGCCACGCAGGTCGGATATTGGGATCTGAGCGCCCCTGAAATCCTGAAGCTGCGCGATTATTTGAATCGCGGCGGATTTCTCATGGTCGACGATTTCTGGGCCAACTCCGATGAATGGCAAGTGTTTGCGGACAGCATGGAGCGCGTGCTTCCCGGGCACCAGATCACCAAAATCCAGCTCGGCGACTCCGTCATGCACGTGCTCTATGACATTGAACAGAAGGATCTTACCTTCATCCCCGGAACTCGCCACCTGGGTTACAACGGCCAAGTCTACCAACCGGCGGGGACCTCGCCGGAGTGGGACCAGATCCAAGACGACAAGGGCCGGATGGTGGTCGCGGTGAACTACAACACCGACATCGGCGACGCCTGGGAGTACGCCGACGCGCCGGAGTATCCCGCGGCGATGACAACCCTGGCGTATCGTTACGGAATCAACTACATCGTGTACGCGATGACGCATTAAACGTGGAAACTGCCTCTTGACCAGGCGGCACGCCCAGCCTGATACTGTTTCTGAGGTTCTTTTTGTATGCCCTCCCGCGAGCTTGCCCTGGCCGCCCTCTTTTCCTTTGCCGCCTGCGCGAACGCGCAGACGGTCATCTCCACCCATTCCGGCGTGGTTCATTATTTTGAGGGGGCGGTCTTCCTGGGCGGGCACCAGCTCGAAAGCCGCCTCGGCAAGTTTGCGAGCATGCCCGACGGCTCGGAGTTGCGAACGGAGCAGGGCCGTGCGGAAGTGTTGCTGACTCCCGGTGTGGTGCTGCGGCTGGACCAGAACAGCGCCCTGCGGATGCTATCCAGCACGATCGAGGATACGCGCGTGGAATTGCTGGCTGGCTCGGCTATGATCGACGCGGGACAACCGGTGCCCGGCACCTCGTTGGCGGTGCTCGAAAATAAATCGGAGATCCGCTTCAGCGAGGCTGGCCTGTATCGGCTGGATTCGAGTCCGGCGCGGTTGACCGTGCGCGAAGGAGAAGCGCAGGTGACCCTGAGCGGCGCGGCGAACCCGGTTTCGATCGAGCGCGGGATGGATCTGCCGTTAACCGATGACGCCCTGGCCCAGGGCTCGGCTCCCACCCCCGATCAGGCTCGGGACGGCCTGGATAACTGGAGCAAAGGCCGTGAGGATTCGGTTTCGGCGGACAACGCCATTGCGGCCAATATTCACGATCCCGCCAACGTGGATACTTCCACCGGCGCCGGTTTGGATCCAGCCGGTCTGGACCCGGCGATGGTCGCCGCAGGGCTGGTCTATCCGCCGCAAAGCGGGTTCACTCAATTCCCCATGCTGGGGCTTTCCCCGATCAGCCCTTTGTATAGTTCTCTGTACCCGTATCAACCCGGGTTTTATTCGATGTACCTGCCCGGATACACGTACCGGCCTACGTTCCTGCTGGTATCGCCCATGGCGATTCGAAGCCCAGCGCTGTACTCGCCCTACTCGGCAACCCGCGTCGGATCAAGCATCGTGACGCCGCGGGTGGGGACAGGCATAGGCACCACCGTCGGGATGCCCTATTCGAGCGGAGCATATATTTCCCGGCCGGGGTACAGCGTGCCAACGGCAGTCCGCCCGCTTACGCCCAGCGTGAGCCGGCCGAGCGTGAGCCGGCCAACCATGGCAGCCCCGCACGTCGGCGGCCGGCGCTAGATTTGCGGCGATCCCGGTTAGGAGGGCGCAGATGAGGCACGCTTGGCTCTTCGGTCTAGCGGCGATTTTTCTCGGCCAATATGGGCCGGGGGTGCTTTCCGGTCAGCGGGGCGCGAAGAGATTCGGCGATCAGGGCCCTTGAGGAGGTTCGCGCGAATTTCAATGGCGGAGATTGCCACTTCAGTCTTGTTGACGCGCAGATGGTCCCCTTCTCGAAGAGTATCTTCGACCCGGAGTCTCCGCAATGGGCTGGCCAATGCCGGGATCTGATGAGTACGCTCGGCGCTTGGCGGAGCTTTGCGTTATCGCCGGACTGCCAGCCCCAGGACCGGGTCTGCCTTGGCGGATCGCCGCAATCCGTGAACGAGACGGTGAATCTGTCCGGAACCGCCGAATTTGCGAATAGCACCGCGAAGTTCACGGCCGTAGTGCGATTTGAAGGTGATACCGCTTGGCTTTGGTCGCTGAAGATTACCTCGAGTGAGGAAAAGTGGAGTTTCCCCGCGGACCTGTCGGGAAGGCGATTTGAGGATCCGCCAACGCCTCCGTCGATGCGCCGAGGCGGCACGTAATCGACCGGCAGCAGATTCAATGTGTCCTGTCGCCGCGTTTCCTGTGTAGCGAGTACAGCGTTATTACGCGGCTTCGATTACGCGCAGGCGACCTTGTCGGCGTCTGCGTGGGGATGACTTGACGATGATCTCTACGTCCCGTCCGAGCGCGTTCAGCCAACTGGCAAGCCGGTCGATTGTGACGCTCTCCATGCGGCCCCGGAACACTTTGGAAAGCGTCGGCTGATCTGTACCGCAGAGGCGGGCCGCTTCCTGCTGCGTCAGTTTGCGCTGCTCGATCGTGTCCTTGATGGCGATTATCAGGCTGCTTTTGGCAGTGAGTTCCGCCGCCGCGGCTGGCGTGAATCCAATATCGGCAAACACGTTGCCGCTGCTCTTCTCAAAGGGAATTTTGGCCACGTTCACTCCTCCATATCCAACTGTTGTGCGCGCCGTAAGCGTACGGCGATCAATTCCGCGTCCGGCTTCGGAAGACCGATCCCGGACTTGGATTTTTTCATGAAGGCGTGCAGCACATAGATCGCCTTCTTGAGATTCACGACGTACATCATCCGATAGGCGTTCCGGTCCAGGCTCTCTCGCAACTCGTAAACGCCCGGTCCAAACTGAGACAGCGGCTTTATGTCAGGCGGCCGCTTGCCCTGCTGCAATTCGTAAAGCCTGAACCCAAAGGAACCTTTCACTTCGCTCGGCAAAGTGGAAAGATCGTCCTTGCTGCTGGCAATCCAGGCGACCGGTCGAACTGAGGCCTGGGCTGGCTGCTGCGTTCCCTTTGTCATCACTTTGCCTTCCGGATTTTCTCATCATGGATGAGTATGGCAAATTTAACATATCTTTTCAAGCCTCTTCTGGTGGCGCTTGGCGGAGCCTTACGTTGTCACCGGACTGCCAGCCCAGGGACTGGGTCTGCCTTGGCGGACCGGCCAAAATTAGTCAACGAGACGATGAATCTGTCCGGATCCGCCGAATTTGCGAACGGCATCGCGAAGTTTGTGGCTGCCCTGCGATTTGAAAGTGACGCGGCTTTGCTTGTATCGCTGAAGATCACCTCGAAGGAGGAGACGTGGAGCTTCCCCGTGGAACTGTCGCGACGGTGATTTGAGGATTCGCCATTGCTTCCGTCGCTGCGCTGAGCCGGCGCGCCTTTAATACCGGCCGCGTCAATTTTGCGGAACGTCGTCTGAGGGCGCGTAATAGCCGGTGCGCCAGTGCGCCTTCACGGTCGAGATTCCCTTGGGCTGCGCCACCTTCACCTCGACTTTGTGGTACTTCCCGTCGTGGATCTGGTCCTTAGGATAATAGGCCAGCACGTATTGATTTCGCAGCTCGATGGCAATGCGAGCCGCCACGGCCGGTAGATCGCTCGACAGGCTGGCGGCGAAAGCCCGCCCTCCGGTTTGCTGGGAAATCTCCGACAGCAGCTTCGGCCCGGTGACTTCCTCGGCGGGAAGGCCGATACCGAACGTCGGCTCGAACACTCCCATGGAGTAGATCTCGACGTCGGCCTCGCGCACCAGGGATTCGATCTGCGCGGACGTGTAGTGGCTGCTGTTATCGCCGCCGTCGGAGACGATGACGATCGCTTTGCGCGGATTCTTCGCCTTCTTCATCTCCTTGAGCGACACATCCACGGCATCCAGCATGGCGGTGAGTCCGCCCGGCTGGGAGTTCGTCAAAGCGTTCTGAATGTCCTGTGCTTTGGAGGTAAACGGCACGGAGACCTTGACCTTCTCGTTGAACTCCACCAGAAACGCCTCGTCGTCAGCGCTCATGGTCTTGAGCAGTTCCGCCGCCGCGTCGCGCGACCTGCGGAGCTTGAGGTCCATGCTGCCGCTCTCATCGAAGGCCAGGCCTACCGACAGCGGCGCTTCCTCATCGGAGAAATGCGCGATAGCCTGCTCGACACCGTCCTCGAAGATCTGGAAATCCTTCTTTTGCAGGTCGATCACGAAACGGTTGGCCTGATCGGTGACCGAGACCGGAATCACCACCAGGTTACTGGTCGACTTGAAGGTGGCCTCCGGCTGATCTTTCTCCGCTTGGTCCTGCGCAAAGGCGAGAGCGCACAGCGCCAGGATCATGCCTCCGGTACAAAGGGAACAAACTGCCAATACCCGCACTGTTCCAACCTCCCTTGGCTCCGCTATCCGGCCGGATTTTGCGATTCACCGGAAGCAGCCTGGGCTTCCGTGCCAGCCGCGTCGACGCGCGTCTTATGCCGCCAGCTAAAGCGTTCTTTGCAGCGGCGGAAGCTGGCGAAGTTGCAGCGGCACGCGGCGCAGCGGTAAGGCGTCGCTCCGATGCGCAGCAGAAACACGGTCCAGCGCGGCGGGCGGTAGTATTGCTCGCTCCAGGTGGTCAGTTCCTGGCGGTAGCAGCGCGGGCAGCGCGCGTATTTCCAAGCCCCGCCTTCCCACACGCTGGTCTCCCAGCGATAGCGGCAGCGTCGGCAGCGCAGCGGGTAAATTCCCACCATGCTGCGAAGAACTTCGCCGATCGATTGCCGGTGGGACACACGGGCATCGCGAGTCCCGCATTTCGGACAACTCAATTGCATTCGCCACCCAGCACGACTTCAAAAAAGGGCCGCGCCATGGCAACAATTATAACCAACGCATCATAAGGATTTCGGCAGTGGCCCGGTTGACCCATTACCAGGATTTTGCGGGCGGCGCGGAAAATTCCACCAGCGATTCTTTCGATCGTCCGTCACACTGCGGCGGGACGGCGCCGCGCCGCTACGTACGCTTCGACATGCGCGCTGAAGGCGTGTTGCAGACGGTCGCGCACGGTGTGGCTGGCACGGATGCGCAGGCCTTCCACCGAAACCACCGGCAGCAGCTCCCGCGTGGTGGAGGCGAGAAAAACCTCGTCGGCCGATTCCAGATCCGGCGGCAGCAGCACCCGCTCCTCGATC
>CAWISY010000210.1:0-11868 GCA_963838455.1 Bryobacterales bacterium | reverse complement strand
ACCAACGCCGGAAATCTGGACCAGGCCGTCAACACCATCAACAATGCGATTCTTTCTTCCAACGACTCGACGCTGCAACAGATCGGGACGTTCAAGCAGGAGAACAACGCCGGCACCGCCGAGGGAGTTACCTTCATGGACGCGGGCGGCAGCTTCAGCGTCAGCTTGGGCGCTTCGCCCAACAACGTGGGTATCGCGGATGGGTCGACCGGCTTGACTGGCGGCACGGTGCTGGCTTCGGCCTCCAACGGCGCCGGGTCCACGGCCAACATCAGCAACACCGCTTCGGCGCAGGCCGCGGTGACCGCGCTCGGTAATGCCGTCACCACGCTGGGCAGCGCGCAAGCGCAGATCGGTATCGGTGAGAACGACTTCACCTATGCCGTGAACCTGGCGCAATCGCAGTTGACCAACTTCCAGGCCGCCGAATCGCAAATTCGCGATGCGGACCTGGCGCAGGAGTCGGCGAATCTGACCAAGTCGCAGATCATGCTCCAGGCGGGCGTGGCTGCGCTGGCGCAAGCCAACTCCGCTCCGCAGCAAGTCCTGTCTCTGCTGCAACACTAAGCCTTCCTTAAGTCATTGCGGAAGGTAATCGGGCGAGCTCTTCACCGAGCTCGCCCGCTTTTTTGGTGGTCTGTTGATCGCGCTCGATGCCCGAGGTGTTCGAGAACCCAAGTGCGCATCTTAACCCGTGGCTCGATGAATCCGTGGCCAATATTAGCTGGACATCGACGTTCGAGTTCAGGCAACTGGCCGAGCAGGTGATGACGGTCTATGCCTCCGCACCCCATGAACTGCTTCATGCCGGGACGTAGCGAAGTGGCCGACCACGCTCAATTTGCGCGCGACCAGCGAGCTGATCCGTTTCAATCCGAGGCGGCGCGTCCCCGTGGTTCTGATGGGGGACGAATTCTTTGAATTACCCTTTGCCGGTGCGGATCATCTACTGATCTCTGCAAGGAAAATTGTACACGCTGTATTGCCCGTGATTGCCGCTGGAACCGGGGTGAAGCTATAAGTACTGTATTTTGTTCTGGCGGAGAGGGGGGGATTCGAACCCCCGGTACAGATTTAAGTCCGTACGACGGTTTAGCAAACCGCTGCTTTCGACCACTCAGCCACCTCTCCGTGAAGTGCTGCAAGCGCGCCTTCTCGGATCGTAGCACACCGCGGCTGTTCCTCGCGAACCCCTGCTATCGCTCGCGCTCGCGAATCGCCGTCGCCAGCCGAGCCACATCCGCCGCCGATAATCCCGAGTTCTTACGAATATCCTCGCGCACCGTCAGCTTCCGCCGGTAACGTCCGAAGTACTCGTTGATGTCGCCGCCGTAGCCGAAATAATACATGATGTCGGCGAACTGATCCGTGTGCGAAAGCCCCAGTGCATGCCCCGATTCATGCAGGCACGTCAAGTACACGATCGTGTCGCGCATTAAATGATCCGTAAGCCCGCGCGTCTGATTGACGATGTAAATCCGCGCCCCCGGCTTGCCGTGCACGTCAATCGGAACGGTCTCGCCGAAGAGCCCGCCCTCCGGGCTCGCCCACACGAAGCGGAACAGCGCATTCGATTCATCCTTCGTTTCGACGAAATGCAGCTTCCCCTGCGAAGCCTTCTGCCACGACTCCAGCGCCCACCTGGCCAGATCCAGATCCCCGGCCTCGCACCCCGTCGCCGGATCCATGCACGGCGCGATATAGAAGGACGTGTCCGCCGCGCAAGCGATACCACCGCAAACCGCCCACAACACCACCACACTAATGCTTCGTCGTAGATTTTTCATCCGCTAAACTCCGCACCAGATTCTCCAACTGCGCCACTCTTCGCGATAGATCGTCAATCGCCTGGCCCTCCGGATCCGGCAACTGGCCATGCTCCAGAGGATCCGTCTCCGCCCCTCGCACCACGCGCCCCGGCACGCCGATCACCGTCGAATGATCCGGCACCGGCCGCACCACCACCGACCCCGCCCCCACCTTCGCGTAATCGCCGATGCGAATATTGCCCAGGATCTTCGCGCCCGTCCCGATCACCACTCCGTTGCCGATGGTCGGATGCCGCTTCCCGTGTTCCTTGCCCGTCCCGCCCAGCGTCACGCCCTGGTACACCAGCACATCGTCGCCGATCTCCGACGTCTCCCCGATCACCGTTCCCATCCCATGATCGATGAAGAAGCGCCGTCCGATGGTCGCACCCGGATGGATTTCGATGCCGGTCACCGTCCGCGAAAACTGGCTGACCATCCGAGCCAACGTGAACCACCCGCCGCCATACAGCCGGTGCGCCAGCCGGTGCAGCAAAATTGCATGAAACCCCGGATAGCACAGCACGATCTCCAGTACACTGCGCGCCGCCGGGTCGCGCCGGAAAACCGTGTCGATCTGTTCCCGTATGGTTCGAAACATCGTCTGTATGCAAGCTCAGCGCTCGGCGATTGTCACCTAGCAGTTACAATATCAATATCCATGACCATTCATAACTCCTTTGGCGCGGCCGGTGATTTGCCCGTAGGCGGTCACGTCTACAAAATCCGCCGCTTGGCTGCGCTCGAAAAGGCCGGAATCGCCAACCTCACCCGCATCCCTTACTCCATCAAGATCTTGCTCGAAAACCTGCTGCGTTTTGAGGACGGCGTCACCGTCAAAGCCTCCGATATCGAATATGTCGCCAAATGGGACCCTGCCGCCCCCGCGCGCGAAATCAATTTTCGTCCGGCGCGTGTCCTGCTGCAGGATTTCACCGGAGTGCCTTGCGTGGTCGACCTCGCCGCCATGCGCGACGCCCTGCATCAGATGGGAGCCGATCCCAAGAAGGCCAACCCGCTGATCCCGGTCGACCTGGTCATCGACCACTCCGTGCAAGTGGATCAGTTCGGCACCAAGGACGCCTTCGCCGCCAACGCTCTGCTCGAATACTCGCGCAATCGCGAGCGCTACGCGTTCCTCAAGTGGGGGCAGACCTCATTCCAGGATTTCCGCGCCGTCCCGCCCGATACCGGCATCGTGCACCAGGTCAATCTCGAATACCTCGCGCCCGTCGTGTTTCACAAGCGCGGCGAAGCCTACCCGGACACCGTCGTCGGCACGGATTCTCACACCACCATGATCAACGGCCTGGGCGTCGTCGGCTGGGGCGTTGGAGGAATTGAAGCCGAGGCGTGCATGCTCGGCCAGCCCGCCACCATGCTCCTGCCTGCCGTGGTCGGTTTCAAGCTAAGCGGCAGATTGCCCGAAGGCGCAACCGCAACCGACCTGGTCCTCATGGTCACGCAGATGCTCCGCAAGAAAGGCGTCGTCGGCAAGTTCGTCGAGTTCTACGGCGACGGCGTTGGCGCCCTAAGCCTCGCCGACCGAGCCACCATCGCCAACATGGCGCCCGAATACGGAGCCACCATCGGCGTGTTCCCCATCGATCATGTTTCGCTCGAGTACCCTGAGCTTGACCAACCGCCACCCGGAGCTGATCGCACTGGTCGATGCCTACGCCAAGGAGCAAGGCCTGTTCCGCAGGGACGGCGCTCCGGAGCCGGTCTATTCCGACACCCTCGCTCTCGATCTCTCGCAAGTGGTTCCGTCGCTCGCCGGGCCCAAGCGCCCGCAGGATCGCATCAATCTTCCTGACGTCAAGAAGAACTTTTTGACCGGCCTCGGCGCCGCGCCCAAGACTGCAGAACTCGGGAGCAACGGCTCCCGCACCACCATCCACGATGGCAGCGTCGTCATCGCCGCCATCACCAGTTGCACCAACACCTCCAATCCCAGCGTCCTGGTTGCCGCCGGACTCCTCGCCAAAAAAGCAGTCGAGCGCGGATTGACCTCGCAGCCGTGGGTCAAAACCAGCCTCGCGCCCGGCTCGAAGGTGGTCATGGATTATCTCGAAGACGCCGGCTTGGTCCCCGCGCTGGAGGCGCTCAAATTCCACCTGGTCGGCTACGGTTGCACCACCTGCATCGGCAATAGCGGCCCGCTTCCCGATGAAGTCGCCGCCGCCGTAACCAAGGAAAACCTCACCGTCGCCAGCGTGCTCTCCGGCAATCGAAATTTCGAAGGCCGCGTGAATCCCTTGGTCAAGGCCAATTACCTGGCTTCGCCGCCGCTGGTTGTCGCCTACGCGCTGGCCGGCCGCGTCGATATCGATCTCACGCATGAACCGCTCGGCCAGGACCGCAACGGCCAGGATGTTTACCTCCGCGACCTCTGGCCCACCAACGCGGAAATCCAGGCCGCCGTGCAGAAATCGGTCAAGCGCGAAATGTTCGCCAAAGAGTATTCCGAAGTCTTCGCCGGCGACGCGCAGTGGAACGGTATCAAAGTCCCGCAAGGCGAGCGCTACGCCTGGGACGACGCGTCCACCTACATCAAGCGCGCGCCCTATTTCGACGACATGGTCGACCCGGCCACGTTTGTCAAGGACATCGCCGGCCTGCGTTGCCTGGCCGTGTTGGGCGATTCCATCACCACCGATCACATCTCGCCCGCCGGCAACATCGCCAAGGACAGCCCGGCCGGAAAATATCTGCTCTCGCTCGGCGTCAAGCAGGGCGACTTCAACTCCTATGGCGCGCGCCGCGGCAATCACGAAGTCATGACCCGAGGCACCCTCGCCAATATCCGCCTCCGCAATCAGATGGCGCCCGGAACCGAAGGCGGCTGGACCACCCACGTCCCCACCAGCGAGAAAATGTTCATCTACGATGCCTCGGTGAAGTATCGCGTCGAAGGCATTCCGCTGCTGATCATCGCCGGCAAGGAATATGGCAGCGGGTCGTCTCGGGATTGGGCGGCGAAGGGCGTGCTGCTCCTCGGCGTCCGCGCCGTCATCGCCGAAAGCTTTGAGCGGATTCACCGCTCCAACCTGGTCGGCATGGGCGTGCTGCCGCTCGAATTTCTCGACGGCCAGAATCGCGAATCCCTCGGGCTGACCGGCTTCGAATCCTTCACCCTCGAAGGCATTCCCGCCGCCGTCGACTCCTGCGGCAAATCCCACGTCCGCGTCACCGCCGATGGGAAGACCTTCGAGGTCCGCGCCCGCATCGACACTCCCGTCGAAGCCGAGTATTACCGTAACGGCGGCATCCTGCCCTACGTGCTGCGCCAGCTCGCCGCGCGCTGAGAGAAGGCATAGCGGAGCTAAGTCTCCTGGAGGATAAACATCGCCGATCCTGACCTATTCCCACCGACAGGAAACAGGACGCTAATGTTCAAGCAGAAACCGAGCGTACTTGTATATCTCAATGAGCGAGATGACGCCAAGGCCGAACACGAAGATGTAAACGTGCACTTCTATTAGACGTTTCAAGTGCCGTTCCCCTCAAATGATCGCAAGAGCTTCGTTCAGAAGGTTCATTATTTCTTCTGCTTCTTTGCCTGCGCGAGATGAGCCATAGTAAGGACCCGGCTAGCCTCGTCATGAAGCTTCTTGGTGGTTTCCTCGGTCCTCTTAACTAACGCTTCTAGAAGCTCCAAAAGTTTCGAGATGCCCTCGACTCGTAACCACCGTGGCGCTTGATTAAATGCCCATACCTGTTCATCAAGTTCTACTGGGTCGCCGGACCGCTCTCGTAACGCCAAGCACCACCTATCGCCGACTTCGGCGTAGCCAATCCCTCGGTCCCACCATTTGTCTCCGGAATCGCCGCTACTCGTCGTATCGACCCAAACTTCAATCCCGAGGTTCAACTTTTTTAAAATCACATCCCATGAATTCACCGCCTTTGCAAGGTCGTCGGACGCGAAATTCAGTTGAGTTGACGCTGAGGAGAGTCGGGAAACGGTCTTTTCAAGTCGCTGAGCGACTTCCGTATCAAGAAGCAACAATCGAATAGGTTGTTCTGTTAAATCCGCCGGAACGGCAGATGGAGAAGAGTCGGACATTCAATGCCTCCACTAGTCAAACTGGATCGAGCATCGGTCTCTCGGCCTGTGGTCCGAGCAGGAGGGGTCAACCTAGACGTTTTACTCACGCCCAGCGTAACACAGTTGACTAGCGTCGTCTATAGAAATGTCGCACCTACTCGCGACTCACGGTGCCAGCGGCTGGAGATTGATTTTCGCTTGCTGGGCTTCGCTATCGAAAATTGAAGAACAGAAGAACGCCCCACTCTTTCAATTTGCCCGCCGCTACCGGTAGGTGTCTTTCGACCGGAGTAAAATCGCTGAGATTTCCACCGTTCCGTGCTCGCTGTCTCGTCTAAAAATAATTCGGTACGGGCCGACCCTCTTGCGGAACCGGCCCTTCCATTGCTCGCCTTGGAGCGCCTTTATGTTGCTCCAATGCGAATCATCGTTGCTCTCGAATTCGTCGATAGCCCGCGCGAGTCTCCGCTGCGCTTCGCGTGGGAATTGGGAAAGCTGTTTCTCGGCCTCGGTTGACAGCTCAACGCGCCAACGCATTCTTCACTTCGCGCCAGCTTTTCTTCTCGCCGCGCTTGAGCTGCGCCTCGCCGCGGCGCACGATTCTCGCCTCGGCTGGCGTCGGACCATCGCCGGCGTCCCGCTTCACCGTGGGAGAAATCGTGATGGCTCCGCCACTCACCGTAAACTCGATCTCGTCCCCGGGACGCAGGCCCGCCTTCCGTCTTACGGCCTCCGGCACTACGATAGGCGCGCTCAGCGTTTTGGTCATAGGTCTCTTAGAAATCGAATCGATCTCGGTCTATTTCCAGTCTACGGCTTCACACACTTAAAATTCGCCGCGTCGTCCACGCTGCCTTGCCCCGAGTACCGAGCCTCCTGCGGATACGCACACACTGGCCGCGACCGCACCACCTGCCCATTCACCGCGCGGCTCGCGTGCAGCACATCCGGCGCCGTGCCCTTTTCCACCCAATTGACCATCGCCGTCATCGAATCGAAGCGGTCGGTTCCGATCCCTCCGCCGCAATGCCCCATCCCCGGCACCATGAACAGGCGGAAGAACTCGCCCGTGCCCGAGCCGTTCTTCGCCACCGCTTGCTCGTAATAATTCACGCCCATCATCGGTTGCAGAATCGGATCCGCCCAGCCGTAGGTCATCATCAGCTTGGCGCCGGATCTGCGGAACTTCGAAAGGTCGGGATTCTTCGCGTCGGCTTTCGCGCTCCAGGCATCCATCAGGTGCGTGTCGCGGTCGTAGTTGAAAGTCTTGTAGTCGTAATCGGGCTGCGGAGGCGTCAGCACCAGATAGCGCATCGCGCCCTCGGCCAGATTGAAGTCCGCAGGCTTGGCGTCCGGCCGAGCCGGGACAATCACATTCATCCACCCGCTCGATGAAGCCCCGTTCGCTCCTGGAACCATCCCCTCGCTGCCCAGCATGTAGCCCGGGAAGAACACCTTCCCGTTGCTGATCGGACCGCTGTAAACCTTCATGACCGCCTCAGCTTGCGCGGCCGTCAGGCAATCCGGAGCGTCCGTGCCGGCCTTGCATGCGGGAACGTCCACCTTGGCGTCGAAGCTGCATTTGCGCGGATCGCCGATCAAGCCGTCCTTCACTCCATCCGTCGCGTCGCACTTCTCCATCACTTTGCCTGCCAGCAGAGCCAGTTTCGCCGGCGTCACCGGAGCCTCGCTCAGCGCCTTCTCATTCCACATCGCGCCGATCGTGAAGCCGGTCTGATCCACCCACGGCGAATTCGCTATGATGCCGTCGAAGTCCTGCGGATAGCGTTGCGCTTCGATCAGCCCCTGCCGCCCGCCGTTCGAGCACGAGTTCCAATACGCCTTCGCAACCGCCTTGCCGTAGTAATCCTTCGTGATCGCCTTGGCCGTCACCGCCGTCACATGCACCGCGCGGTACGCGTAGTCGATGGCCTTCTCCGGATTGCTCAGGATGAAGGACCCGCTCGGCTCCTTGCGCGAATCATGCCCGGTATTGGTCTGCGCGAACACGAGGCCGACCGTCAGAGCCGCATTGCGTTGCGACACCCGCCCCGCATCTTCCATCGATTCGCCCGCCAGGCCGCCGTTGCCGATCATGTAGAACCGCCCGTCCCATTTGTCCGGCAGGCTCACCTCGAACGCCACTTCCGGCGAGATCACGCCCGTCACCTTGCAATAGGCCGGAGCCTGCGCCGTCGCCGCCACGCGAGCCGCGTGAATCTCGACAATCTCCTTGTCCTTGAAATTCCCCATCCCATCGCAAGCATTCTTCGGAGCCAGATCCGCCTTCCCGTAATCTACAGCCGAGCTCTTCAAATCCGCGAACACCTGCGCCCGCGCCGGCATGCTCGCAGCAGCAGTCGCAAGGAGTACCAAAATCCCCGGCAAGTGGTAGGAAACCCGATTTCGCATGGCGTCATCTTATCACCACCAAAATCGCTACGGCGAAACATATACAAACGTTTGGCCGCTGCTCCCGCTACCCGCAGTCAAGGAGAAATGCTCCATTGGCCCCGCGTTCGCGCTCGCCGGAATCTGGAAATTAATCTGCGTGACGCCGTCCACCAGCCCTGGCGCATACCCCGCATAAGTCACCTGCAGCGAGTCGATCCCGCTTCCGATGCCACAGGAACAACTGAACACCGGCGTAGTCGCTTTCAGGCCGTCCGGTCCCTCCGCTCCCGTGCCCGTAGCCCAGATCGAGACGATCGAACCCGCCGCCGCGGGATTCGCAGCCGAGTTCACCGATCCATCCTGATTGATCGCCGCCGCGCTTCCATCCGCGTTGAGAAAAACCTGCGGGTCGGACTGATCCACTTGCGCACGAAAGCCGGGCAGGGAAGTGCTCCCGATCGTCACTACCACTTCCGTCGAGCCGGCCGTCAGCTCCGCTGGCGCCACCGCGTTGATCTGCGTGTTCGAAACGTACAGCAGCGGCGCGGGAACCCCGCCGATCATGACCTGGACACCGCCCAGATTATTGGACAGTATGCCGGCAGAATTGAACGATCCCTGAATCGGCGTGGACACACCGAAGGTCGCTCCATAAATGGAGATCACCTCGCTCGGAGCCAGCCGCCCAGAAATAACCCCTCCCGCCGCGTTGGCGATTCCGAACAAATACGGTCCGGAGCTTTGCGCCGGGATAATCTCCGTAACCAACCCCGCGGCTCCGGCCGCGTGCACCGCGCCGCTCGCATCGATAGCAATCGCCGCCGCCACCGTGTCCGCCGGAAATCTCTCTCCATAAGAAAGCGCCGAGCCGGTCGAGTTAAACTCCGCAATAAACTCCGGACCCTGCGGAAACCCGCTCGACACCGGGAAATTCGTCGACGACGTAGTCCCCGATACCCACACATCTCCCGACGCATCGACTGCAATCGCGTGGCCCCGGTCCGCCTCGGTGCCTCCCAGGAAACTCGCCCACACCATGGCCGTCCCTTGCGGATTCAACTTGGCAGCAAAAGTATCCGGCGGAGGACTCACATACGGGTCCACTTGAATCTGCGAAGCCGGAATTGAGTACACCGGCTGAACCACCCCGCTCGTTGCCGGAAATGCCGGGTCGGAGGTGTAGCCCGTGATGTACGCGTTGCCCGCCGCATCCGCGGCGATCGCCGTGACCGTATTACCAGCGTTCGAATTCGGAGACACGCCCGGCGGAATATAGTTCGCCGAGCCGAGCATGGTCAGATACACAAGCCCCGAGCCGCTCGGATTGACTTTCATGATGTAGGCTCCGACGCCGTTGGGAACCAGAGCCCCAGGCGTCGTAGACAGCTCCGTGCCATTGGTGTTTCCGGCGATGTAGGCACTGCCGGACGGATCCACGGCAATGGAGTTGCCCGAGGCGCTGAGGCTGCTAAGGAAGCATGTGCTGCCCGATCCGCAATCCCACCCGCCAGCAGGGACGCCGCCCGCGTAAACAATCTTGTCGCCCGCAGCCGAAATCTTGGCGAAGAAACCCGCTGCTATGAACCCAATCTCGCTGCGGATGGCTGTGCCAGCAGGCAAGCCGGCGGTGTGCGGATAATCCGGGGCGGTGGTGACACCGGTCACGTAGGCATTGCCGTTCGCATCCACGGCCACGGCGTTCATCCCGCTGTAGTCCATGGTCCCGCCCAGGTAGGTCGAAAAAAGCATCGACCCGTCCGGCGCAAGCTTGGTCAAGAAGCCCGTCGGTTGCTCGCCGAACCACATCGCGATGCTTGACTGCAGCGGATTCAGCAGCGGGAAATCCGGCGAAGTGGTCGTTCCCGTCACCCAAATGTTGCCCGCCGAATCCACCGCGATCCCGTTGCCCTGATCCGAGCCTTTCCCGGAAAGTGTGAACGTCGCGACAAGGTTCCCCGAAACATCCAGCTTCGTGACGAAAACGTCAGTAAGCGCCGCCGCGCCCGTTGTTGCGTTATTCGGAACAATCGTGCGAGCCCCGGTCAGGTACGTGTTTCCGCCCGAATCCACGGCCATCGCGTTGACCTGTTCCGGGAAGGTACCGCTAATGTAAGTGGTGTAGCCTGTTGCCGCTGCAATCGCAGGCAGTACAGAAAGGAAAAGAAGAAGCCGCACTCGATGGTCCCTTTCGGCGGGCGCGGGTCAATCCACGCTCAGAATATCACGCCGAGGCTACGGAATCGGCACCCTCACCGACCCCGCCGCTCCATTCGAGGCGTCCTGCACCCCGGCGGAAGACGAGAAGCGCGAGGCAGCGACCTCGGTTGCAGTCGTTTTGAAAGCGGCAGCGGCCGTGACGTGTTGCCTCCGATCGCCAATCGCGCGGATGCTGCATCGGAACGTCTTGCATACGCTATTTCGAAGGTTCTCGCAGCGCCTTCACCGCCTCCGCCGCCTTGTCGTAGAGGAACAGCGCGTCGCCGCCGGTGCTCAGAAACCTCATCCCGCGGTCGCGCCAAAACTTGGCCAGGTGCAGAGCGCGCATGTGAATTCCCGGCGCAACGCCGTACTTATTGCAAGTCTCAATGATCTTGTCGATCGCCTCAATCAGCTTCGGATTCTCGAATTGCCCCGGAATTCCCAGCGAAATCGACAAATCCGCCGGCCCCACCATCACCGCGTCCACGCCCGCAACCGAGATCAATTCCTCCCGCCGCTCCAGACCCGCCACCGTCTCGATCTGAAAGACCAGCATCGTGTTGTCGTTGTGATGGGCGATGATCTGCGGGATCGTCACCGGCTCATAGTCCACGTTGTGCTGCGTGAAGCCGAACCCGCGCAGCCCCTTTGGTGGAAAGAAGGCCCAACTTACCGCCCGCTCCAGCACCTCGGCCGACTCCACCCGCGGCAGCAAAATCCCCATCGCCCCCGCGTCCAGAGTCCTGGCCACCAGGTGATATTGCACGTCGGCGATGCGCGCAATCGGAGCCATCCCCGCCGCAATCGCCGCCCGGCACAAATCCTGCAGCGTCTCCAGATCGAACGGCCCGTGCTCGGCATCCAGGTAGCACCAGTCCAGCCCCGCCTTGCCCAGGATGGTCGCCACTGCCGGCGAGCGCAACTGCGCGAAGGAACAACCCAGTTGCAGTTTGCCCTCCTTGAGGGCCTTCTTCACATGATTAATATGCATCTTTAGAGGGTGACGACGCGATGGTCCGGGCAGGCCAGCGACACCTGCTCCAGCAGCCGAGCCGGTACGTCCGTGCCGTGAGCGGCCAGGAACGGGAGAATCGAATAGAAGCGCTCCTGCAGGTGGCGATGCGGAAACAGGAGCCCGCTCAAATGTTGCGCGTCGGAAGCCGCCCGCTCATCCCGCCGCAGAATCTCGCGCGCGGTTTTGCGGCGCGCCTTTTCGAGCTGGTACTTCATCTTCGCGCGGCTCTTCGTGAGCGAGGCCGCCAGCGTAGGATCGAACCGCTCCAACTCGTCGTTCAACTGGTTCAGCCGCAGATCCAACTCCCCCGCCGTATCCTCAAAAGCGTCTTCCAGGTTCGCCGGAACCAGCGTCGAGGCCACCCGCTCCCGCAGCGCGTCCTCAGGAACCAGCAATACATC
>CAWISY010000209.1:0-13462 GCA_963838455.1 Bryobacterales bacterium | reverse complement strand
ATTTGGAGTCAACATGGCTTTGTCAAGGGCGGCTCTCAAACCGCCGGGCGAAATGCCGAGGAACTGAAATAGTTTGCCGGGGAGGTGACTTCCGGGCCGACGGCGTTGCGAAGCAGCGTCAGCGAATCCAGCGGGCGTGCGCGCTTCGGGTCAAGGCCGACCCCGCTCGGGTTCACGACGCGGCGCAGACGGCCCGATTCGACCAAGTAGTGCTTGCCATCGGTGCCGTAGAGGAGCTCACCGTCCTGGAATGTAACCTCCGGAGTCAGCCGCTCGAATGGAACGCCGTAGCCGTCAACGATTCCGGTATCCAGGCCCTGCAGCAGGGAATTGGGCATCGCATTGTTATGAATACGCCACAAGAGTTCCTCGCGCGCTTTGACGGAACCTTCCCAGGAGAGGCTCTCGGCCATGGCGCGGCCATTGCGCGCAAGCCGTTCCCTGAGTTCAGGCAAGCGGACCAGGCCGTCCAGAGCGGTCACAAAATCCGAGATCACGCGGGGACGAGCCAGGATTGCCGTGTGACCTTCGATTGCGTAATCCTCCGTGCCAGCGGCAGTAGTGATCACCGCCGTGCCGCAGGCCATTGCTTCGATGGGAGGGAGCGGGAAGCTCGCGCACCATTGGGCGAACAGAGCGATGTCGCTTTCCGCGTAAAGCCGGCTCAGATCCTCGCGGCTGAGTTGGCCATGGAACGTATAGGGCGCGTGCGGGTTATCAGGTTTCAGGTCAGGGTGCGGTGAACCAAAGACGTGCCATTCGACCTTGCCGTTATGGCGGCGGAAAATCGACTGCATGGCTGCGACGGCATCCTGGAATCCACGCCATTTTTCCGGGCGGGAATAAGTCACCACCCGAAGGACGCCGTCCTTGGCGCTGCGCTTGGGGCCCGGATGGAAGCACTGGCTGTCAATCCCGGGCTTCACCACCGGCACGACTTCATGGAAGCGGCGCCGGAGCTCGCCCGAAAGCCAGGACGAATTCGCAATCCGGTACACAGGCATCTGGAAGACGCCGCGGCACAGCAGCTTGATCAAGGGATTGCCCTGCAATCCGGCAGACGGATTCCCATCCAGCGTAAAGTCGACTTCGTCATAGTGCTGCGGGAAATGCACAGGCTTGCCTTTGCCGCACTGCCAGGCCGGAATGACCGTGTCCCAGTTGGTGGCGATGACCAGATCGACGTTCGGAATCGCGGGAGTCAGAAGGTTCAGATAGGCGAACAGGAATTGAAGCTCGCCCATGGAATCGCGTGGCGACTTGTTCAACAGATCAAACGGAAGTGACTCGCGTTGCGCGTCCCGGTCAAAGTGAATCGGGACATGGAATCCAAGATTCGGGAATGGCTCCGCTCCGCGCCATAGGAATTTCGGCCAGGTGGTGATCGAAACGTCGTGGCCGCGATCCTGAAAGCGGCGAACGTATTCGAGCATGGAGGCGGAGCTGCCGGTGCGGACATTTCCCGTAGGTCCCATGAGAAACGTCATCGACATGCGCCGATTTGCGCGCCCGGCGGCAGGCGCGTGAGCATGCTGCTGGTTGGGCTGGGCAGGCTGAGTTGGCTGTGCCAGGTGCGCCGCAGGCGCAGCGGGGTGGGGCTGAGGAGACGGGCCGGGCTGAGGGACCGGACCTCGCATCTTGACCACACGGCGCTCTTCCTTCGAAACCGAGCTCTTTTCCACCAGGATGACAACGGTGAAACCGTTGCTGACCTTGTCGTCGACGTCCTGGATGGCGACAATCGGCCACTTCAGCCAATTGATGAGTTCCACGAAGTCTTCGGTGATCCAGAAAGAGCAGTGTTCCGCGTCCGGATTGTAAGGACACTTGCCGGTCTTGTGACGCTCGATCAATTCCGCGAGGGTGGTGCGCTCGCGATCCTTATCGAAGATTCGGTTCTTGTTGGGTGCGACGACAAAAATGAAGCCGCCGGGGCGGACTACGCGGTGCCACTCCTTCAAAGCCTTAATGGGATCGGGAAAGTGCTCCATCACGTGCGAGCTGATGACGAAATCGACACTGCTGTCTTCGAGAGGCAGGTCATCGCCGGGCGCAACGATATCGACGGGCAGTGCTTCGCCGCACATTTCGAGCTCCGCCTTCTTGAACACGGTATCCATTTTGTCCGTGTAATCGACGTTGCGGGTGTTCAGCCCAAAGGGATTATGGGCGGAGCCGCCAATCTCGATCCCTTCAAGCCCATCCAGCAACTTGTGGGCGAGCAAACTTTCCTTGAACTTCAGCATATGGATTCTGGGGCCTTTCGTTTGGAACAGTTTAAGGTGAACACCTAACAGGTCGGCGGGAATACCGTAAGACTTTAGTCCTACGCAACGGAAGATATACGGGTATCCTTGGGAAGGCCTCGGAAGGCTGTGTGCAGGGCTGAGCTTCAGCGGCGCCGCACGGACGAAGGCACCCGCATGCTCCAATGAATCCATGCTCAAATTGACCCAGGACCCTCTTGATGCCTAACGTCACTCACCGCGGAGCGGACACGCCGCGCCATACCAGCACTCACCATGGAGCGGACACGCCGCTCCATACCAGCCATCTCGAATGCAGCCGTTGCCACACGCGACTCGAAGCCGGCAAGATCCACAGCCTCTGCTCCTGTGGCGGAGTCCTCCTGGTTCGCTACGACCTCGCGTCGATTCGAAAATCCTGGGATCGAGATTCGGTAGCGGCGTCGATTCCCACGCTCTGGCGCTATGCTCCGGTACTCCCGGTGGAGAAGCCGGAATCGATCATTTCCCTGGGCGAAGGGATGACCCCGTTGATTCGGGCCAAACGCCTCGGGGGTAAGTTGGGCGCGGAGCGCCTTTTTATCAAAGACGAGGGGCTCAATCCTACCGGATCGTTCAAGGCTCGCGGGATGACGTGCGCCATCTCGATGGCGGTGGAGCTGGGGATCCGCAAGATTGCGATCCCTTCGGCGGGCAATGCGGCGAGCGCGGCGGCGGCCTACTCGGCTGCGGCCGGCATCGAGGCTCACATCTTCATTCCCAAGGACGTGCCGCAAGCCAGCTACATCGAGTGCAAGGCTCTGGGGGCGAACGTCACGCTGGTGGACGGCTTGATCAGCGATTGCGGCCGCATCGTGGCTGAGCGCAAGGATCACGAAGGCTGGTTCGACATGAGCACGCTCAAGGAGCCGTACCGGGTTGAAGGCAAGAAGACCATGGGCTACGAGGTCGCTGAGCAGTTCGGCTGGGAGCTGCCAGACGCGATCCTTTATCCCACTGGCGGCGGGGTTGCGCTGATCGGGATGTGGAAGGCGTTCGAGGAGTTGGAGCAGCTCGGCTGGCTTCCGCCCGGCGGGAAGAGGCCAAAGATGATCGCCGTGCAGGCCGCCGGTTGCCAGCCGTTGGTGCGCGCGTTCGAGCGTGGTGAGACGCAATCCGAGTTCTGGCAAAATGCCGCGACGGTCGCGGCCGGGCTGCGCGTGCCGAAGCCGTTGGGAGATGTCCTGGTACTGGAAGCGCTTCGCGCCAGCGGTGGCACAGCGATCGCGGTCGAGGATGACGAAATCCTGGATGCGGGGATCGAACTGGCGCCGCTCGAAGGCATTTTTGCTGCGCCGGAGGGGGCGGCGTGCATCGCGGCGCTGCGCAAGCTGCTCTCCACCGGATTCCTTACCGCGGAGGAACGAATCGTCATTTTCAACACCGCTTCCGGGCTAAAGTACTTAGACGCCTACTCAGGTAAGTGGCCACCACGGCAACTGGTGGTGTCCTAGTACACCACCGCCACGGCAACTTTTTCCACAGACGGGAGTTTAATAGAGGTAGTGGAAGGCGGATTCCAAAGAGCGCTCCTGGCTGCGGGTGTTTTATGCTCAGTCACGCTGCTGCCCGCAGGGACAAGCGACGCAGGACGGAAACCGGATTACTCGCGATTTGAAAAAGGCCTTTCGAAGGATCAACAGATCCTGCACGTACTCGACCGGTTGACGTTCGGCCCACGCCCGGGCGATGTGGCGGTCGTGAAGAAGCTGGGGTTGAAGAAGTGGATCAATCAGCAGCTTCACCCGGAGGAGATCCCTGAGAATCCGGAATTGAGCCGGAGGCTCCAGCCGCTGGAATCCCTGCGCATGACCCAGGCCGATACGTGGACCTCCTATCCCGCGCCACAGTTGATTCGTGCGGTCGCGCTGGGCAAGCAGCCGATGCCAGAGGATGCCGTGGCTCGCGCAGCGGTGGAGCGGCAAGTGGCCATGCTGGACGCCAAACGCCAGGTGCCGGACGACCAGCCATTGGAGCCGAGGGTTCCACTGACGGCCCTGCTGACGGCAGAACAATTGAAGACCCTGCGGGTCGGTTCCACAGATGCCCGGCGGGCGCTGCTGGCATCGTTGCCCGCATCGTCAATCGACGATTTCGTGGTAGCATTGCCGGCGAATCTTCGCAATCAGTTGCTGCCGGCGGCGGCGCCGGAGTTGCGGCGCAAGCTGATGCTGGCGAATAATCCGCAGCAGGTGGTAGCGGCGGACCTGGCTGAGGGCAAACTGTTCCGGGCGATTTACAGCAACCGGCAATTGGAAGAGGTGCTGACCGACTTCTGGTACAACCACTTCAACGTGGATTTGAACAAGGGCTCGGACCGCTTCCTGGTGCCGACTTATGAGCGCGAATCGATCCGGCCGTTCGTCTTGGGAAAATTTCGCGATCTGCTGGAAGCCACTGCCAAGAGCCCGGCGATGCTGTTCTACCTGGATAATTTCCAAAGCGTGGCTCCGCCACCGCCTCCAAAGCCCAATGCGAAAAGCACCAAGGCGCCGGCTAAGCAAAACGCTCGCGGCCTGAACGAAAACTACGCCCGGGAGCTGATGGAGCTGCACACGCTCGGCGTCGACGGCGGCTATACGCAGCAGGACATCATCGAAGTCGCGCGCTGCTTCACCGGCTGGACCATCGATCCGCCCAACAAGGGCGGAGGCTTTTCCTTCAACGAGAAGACGCATGACAAGGGAGAGAAGCAGGTTCTCGGCGTGATCATCCCGGCCGGCGGCGGGATGGAAGACGGCGAGAAGGTCCTGGACATCCTGGCCGCTCATCCCTCTACGGCGCGATTTATTTCGCGCGAGCTGGCGCAGAGATTCGTTGCCGACGACCCTCCGCCGATGCTGATCGAGCGGATGGCTCGGACGTTTACCGAGAGCGGCGGCAACATTCGCGCCGTGCTCGAGACCATGATCGCGGCTCCGGAGTTTTTCTCGCAGGGGGCCTATCGAGCCAAGATCAAAACGCCGTTCGAGATGATTGTCAGCGCGGTGCGGGCCAGCGGGGCGCGCGTCGATTACGCGATGCCGCTGGCAAACCAGCTCAACACCTGGGGCGAGCCCTTGTATCGCAAAGTCGAGCCGACCGGATATTCCAACGTAGGCGCGGAATGGGTGAATTCGTCGGCGCTGCTGGATCGCATGAATTTCGGCATCCAACTGGGGCAGAACAAGTTTCAGGGCTTGCAGATCGACGTCAAGAAATTTTCGCCAGAGCCGCAAAAGACAGCCAAGGAGCTGCTGTTCGCGAGCGCGAGCAGTCAGACGCTGGAGGCGATCGAGAAGGCTGTGCGCGAGCAAAAGAAGAAGAATCCGAAGCAGTCGCCCAATCCGGGATTAATTGCCGGATTGGTGATCGGGTCGCCGGATTTTCAGAGGAGATAGGATGCGGAAAATCATGGGAGCCTCGATCGTCATCCTCGCCGCGGCGGTGCTTTCAGCAGACCAGGACTCGCCGCGATTCGACAAGCCGATCGGCGGCGACCAGGCGATTCTGCACGCGCTCGACCGGCTGACCTTCGGTCCGCGGCCCGGCGATGTGGAAGCGGTGAAGGCCATGGGGCTGCGCAGGTGGATCGACCTGCAGCTTCATCCTGAGCGCATTCCGCTCGATCCTCAGCTTGAGGCCAGGACGCGGGGTCTGGAGGAGCCGTCGGCGATTTTCGGCGGCAAGAGGAAAAAGAAAGCCGCAACCCCCGAAGAGCTTCTCCCGCCGCGCACCATCGCGATGCTGCGTCTGGGTTCGCCGCAGCAGGATATGCGGATTCTGGCGAGGATGCCGGAGGACCAGCAGATACAGGTGATCGCCGCGATGCCGCTGATTCGTCAGCGAGTGATGCCGCTGCTTTCGCCAGATATGCAAGCCGAGGTGCAGACGGCACTTGGAGGACCAACCCAGGGCGGTCCCGCGGCCACGGGAGCCCGACAGTCCCCAATTTCGCAACAACAAGCCCAGATGCTGCGGACCGATTCCGATCAGGATGCCATGGCTTATCTGCAAACGCTGCCTGAAGACACGCAGATTCAGGTGCTGGAGCGCATGCCGGCGGTGCGGCAGCGGCTGCTGCCGATGCTCGATCCGGACATGAAGATGAAGCTTCAGGCTGCGGGCAATGGCAAGGGTCAAGTAGGGCAAACCCTGGCTCAGGCGAAGTTTTACCGCGCCATCGAGAGCAACCGGCAACTCGAAGAAGTGCTGGCGGATTTTTGGTACAACCACTTCAACGTCGACGCAGGCAAAGGCGCGGATCGCTACATGGTCACCAGCTACGACCGCGACGTGATCCGTCCGCATGTGCTGGGCAAGTTCCGCGATCTTCTGGAAGCCACGGCGACCTCTCCGGCGATGATGTTTTATCTCGATAACTGGCAGAGCCGCACTCCGCTTCCCGCGAACCTGAAGCGCCTGGCTCCCAACTCCAAGCAGGCCGACCGCGGACTGAACGAGAACTACGCGCGGGAGTTGATGGAGTTGCACACGCTGGGCGTCGACGGAGGCTACACGCAGACGGACGTGACCGAGGTGGCGCGCTGCTTTACCGGGTGGACCATCCAGAATCCGCGGCAGAACGGTACCTTCGTGTATAACGACCGCATGCACGATCACGGTGAAAAGATCGTGCTGGGCGTGCGGATTCCGGCCGGCGGGGGCCGGTCCGATGGCGAGAAGGTGCTGGACATTCTGGCGGCGCATCCCTCCACGGCTCGATTCATTTCCAAGGAACTGGCCCAGCGCTTCGTTGCCGATGATCCGCCGCAGGCCTTGGTCGATCGCATGGCGAAGACCTTCCGTGATACCGGCGGCGACATTCGCGCGGTGCTCACCACCATGATCGATTCGCCGGAGTTTTTCTCCGAGGGCGCCTATCGCGCCAAGCTCAAAACGCCGTTTGAGATGATGGTGAGCGCGGTGCGGGCTACGGGGGCGACGGTAGATAATGCCAGGCCGCTGGCCGCGCGCATCTCGGCGTTAGGCGAGCCTCTGTATCGCAAGGTTGAGCCGACCGGTTATTCGAACCTCGGCTCAGAGTGGATCAACTCTGCCGCTCTGATGGGGCGCATGAATTTCGCCATGGATCTGACCGGGAACAAACTGAACGGAATCCGCGTGGAGGCGGCGCAGTTCCCCGAAGATCCGGCCTCGGCGGCGCAAGGCTTACTTTTCACCAGTGCATCGCCGGCGACGCTGAATGCCATCGGCGGGCAGGCAGATCCGGCGGCGGTGGCGGGGATGTTGCTCGGTTCACCCGATTTTCAGAGGAAGTAGTTTTTCGAAGAAGCTTTTCTCGAGGAGATGTTATGTTTTCACGGCGCTTGTTCCTGAAGTCTTCGGCGGTGGCGATGTTCGGCACCGCCACGGCTCCGGTGTGGCTTTCGCGAGCTTTGTACGCGGCGGACTCGCCCAGTCCGCGCAAGAAGATCCTGGTGGCGATCTTTCAACGCGGGGCCATGGACGGATTGAACGTGGTCGTGCCTCACGGCGAGAAGCAGTATTACGCGCTGCGCCCCAACCTGGCCATCCCGCGGCCGGATGGAACGCCAAATGGGGCGATCGACCTGGACGGCTTCTTCGGCCTGCATCCCTCGCTGAATCCGCTCAAGCCGATTTACGACGCCGGGCAACTGGCGATCGTCCACGCCGTGGGCTCTCCCGATCCCACTCGCTCGCACTTTGACGCCCAGGACTTCATGGAATCGGGAACGCCGGGGATGAAGACCACCAGCGACGGATGGTTGAATCGCGCGCTGGTCGCGGAAAAGACCGTCTCGCCGGTGCGCGCCGTCAGCCTGGGGCCGGAGCTGCCGCACGCTCTGCGCGGGCGCAATGAGGCGGTAGCCATCGACAGCCTGGGCAGCTTCAAGGTCACCGACACGCGCGGGGCCTCGGCATTTGAGGCGATGTACGGGGACACGCACGACCAGGTGCTGAAGGGAACCGGCCGCGAAGCCTTCGACGCCGTCAAACGCGTGCAGGCCGTGAACAAGGACCCGTACACGCCGGCCGGCGGAGCAAAGTACCCGAACGGCAAGCTGGGCCAGAGCCTGCTGCAAATCGCGCGCCTGATCAAGGCCAACGTGGGCCTGGAAGTCGCCTTCACGGACGTCACCGGCTGGGACCACCACGTCAACGAAGTCGGCGCCAAGCCGACCGTGGGGCAACTGGCGAACCTGCTCAACGATCTGGGACAGTCGCTCGCCGCGTTTTACACCGACCTGGGCGATCGCATCGCGGACGTCAGCGTGGTGACCATGAGCGAGTTCGGCCGCACGGCCAAGGAAAACGGCACGCGCGGAACCGATCACGGCCACGCCAACGTGATGTTCGCCATGGGCGGCGGGGTCAAAGGCGGGAGAATCTACGGCGAATGGCCCGGCATGGAGCGTGAACAGCTCTACGAAGGGCGCGACCTGAACCTGACCACCGATTTCCGCGACGTGCTGGGTGAACTGGTGGTGCGGCATCTCGGCAACCGCCAGATCGCGAACGTCTTTCCCGGCTACGCGCAGCCCAAGTTCCGCGGCCTGATTGCCTGACGAGGGCCGGCTGAGCAAGCTCCGAAAGGATTTCCCGCGTCGCGGCATTTCCTGGGGTGGCTGCTCCCGGCTGCCGTCGCGGCCGATGAGGTTGCCGACCGCGGGCAGATCCAGCAAATCCTCACCCGCCTGAACACCAATCCCACCGATCCGGACCTTTCACCTCGGGATTTGAGGGCCCCAAGGTAGGAATGCCGAAGGTGGCTTCGCCCCAAGGCTCGTGCGAGATGGTCAGGGAAACCAGCATCTCTTCGGCCAGGGCAAGATCGGAAGTCAGGAACCGGATCTCGCCCGAAATGACCTTCGGCCCTGGCGGGCGAACGGCCGGTCTTAGTCGTTTTGCGGAAGCAAAAGGACCTTTTGGGGGATTGTCTCCTTTCATGCCGCCCGGGCCTTAGACAAAAGCATGGTTCCTACTTATCCTTTGTGGTAAACAGCCCGGCATAAACAGCCGATAGGATTGTTGGAGACAGGATCGGAACCATGCGAAGTCCGGAGCTATGGCTGTATCTGCTGGCAGCGGTGACTTTTCTGGTCATTGCCTTGCGGCGGGTAAGGCATCGCCTGACGCCCCTGAACGACGAGGTCTACGCGAAGCAAGTCGCGATAGATCATGTACATAGCGGGGTAGCCTGGGTTCGGTATGACGGCAATATTGGATCCGTCAACCCGGCTCTGGCCAAGAGCCTGAATGCGATTCCGCGCGACCTGGTGGGCTCCGCCTGGATGAAAATGTTCCCGGCCAAAGTCCGGGCCCAACTGGAAGAGGCCTACAGCCAGGCGCTATTGATGGGCAAGGTGTCGCTCGATGTCGAGTTCCAGCGTAGTGACGGCAGCCCGGTGCAAGCGAATCTCATGTTGGTGTCGATCCACGATCATAGGTCGCGCTTCATCGGGCACTATTGCTTGATGGAAGACCGGACCCACGTGATGGAGCTGGAAGGCCTGGTGCAGCAGTTCTCAGCGGAGCACGCTACCGACGCGTAAGACCCAGAAGAGAAAGCCGGCCGTCGCTAGAACCAGTAGGGCCGCTGCGGCGCCCAGGATCGCCGCGATCTGCGCGGGTGAAAACTGGCGCACGAAGCGGATTCGGATGGGCTCGGGCGGGGCTTTTTGCAAAGCTGGTTTTGCGGTGTCTGGCACTTCCGGCGCAGGCCGGCCGGCTCCGTTGCGATTGTGGAACATCTCGGCCAGCAGCAGGCGATCCGTGCACTCCTGGCAATCTACCAGGTGGGTCTCGAATTCGGCGCGCTCTTCTGGAGACAGGGTATGATCGAGATAACGGTCGGCCACCGAACGGTCGTCGATGTAACGGTGGTCCATGGCATTCCTGCTGTTGAGGTCGCTCTTGCCCGATTATGGCATTGGCGAGCGCTGCTATGTTAGACTGAACAAAGAAATTTAGTACTAGGAGTGGTACAAGGCGATGGCCAAAGTGTGCGATGTGTGCGGGCGAGGGCCCCGGTTCGGCAACCGGATCAGCCACGCCCATAATGTGACCAAACGGCGCTGGGACCTGAATCTTCAGCCGGTGCGGGCAGTGGTGAATGGCGCGAACAAGCGCATTCGCGTCTGCACAGCCTGCATCAAGAGCGGCAAGATTCAGAAAGCCGCGTAGCACACCGCTCTTGCGGTCGCGGCTCCGAAGGCGCTTCTTTACCGGGCTTCTTTACCGGGTATGTTCGGCGCACGCCGGGGGCTAATCACAATGGAGCGGACACGCCGCTCCAGTCTAATCACAATGGAGCGGACACGCCGCTCCATACAACCTCCTCCAACAAATTGAGCAACTGCTCGCTCGACACCGGCTTGGCGAGGTAGTCGTTCATTCCGGCATCCAGGCAGCGCTGGCGATCCTCGGGAAAAGCGTTGGCGGTCATGGCGATGATGGGAAGGCCGCCCCAAGGGCCCAGGGCGCGGATGGCTCGCGCGGCTGCGAACCCGTCCATATCCGGCATCTGGCAATCCATCAGGACCACATCATAGGAAGAATCTTCGCGACTGCTGCGGACCGCCTCCACCGCTTGCGTGCCGCTGCCGGCGACCTCAACCCGATGGCCCATCCGCGTCAGCATGGCGATCGCGACGGCCTGGTTCACGTGGTTATCCTCGGCCAGCAGGATGCGCAGGGAACGCGAGGCTCGTCTGCCCAGTTTGGACGATGCTTTGGAGGGCTCCAGGGATGGGCCCGCGATAGGCAGGGTGACGAAGAAGCGGAACGTGGTGCCCCGTCCGCTCTCGCTTTCCAGCTCCAGCCGTCCGTTCATTAACCCCACCAGCCGGCGCGAGATGGTAAGCCCCAGGCCGGTGCCGCCGTAGCGGCGGGTGGTGGAGTTGTCGGCCTGGCTGAAGGGTTCGAAGATCCTCTCGCGCACCTCGGGCGGGATTCCGATGCCGGTATCGGCGACGGTGAACCCCAGCTCGACTGCGCCCCCATCCTCTCGGGAAGCCTGCCAGGAGACAAAAGCGCCGGCGGTAATGGAGCCGCGCTCGGTGAACTTCACGGCGTTCGAGAGCAGGTTGAGCAGCACCTGCTTCAGTCGCAAAGGATCGCCCTGGACCATCGGGGGGACCTGGGCGGCGATGTTGCTGTGCAGTTCCAGGCCGCGAGCGGTGGCTTGCGGAGCGACGATGCGCAGGGCCTCGGAAACCAGCGCCGCGGGGCTGAAGGCGGCGCACTCCAGGGTCAGCTTTCCGGCCTCCATCTTGGACAGGTCCAGGATGCTGTTGATCAGGTGCAGCAGGGAGTCGCCGCAATGCTCGATGGTTTCCAGTTGTTCGCGCTGCTCCGGATCGAGCTCCGAATCGAGCAGCAGGCCGATGGTTCCGATGATCCCGTTCATGGGCGTGCGGATTTCGTGGCTCATGTTGGCCAGGAACTCGCTCTTGGCGCGATCCGCGGCCTGGGCGGATTGGAGCGCCTCCTCAAGGCAGGCCAGCATCTGTTTATGCGCGGTGATGTCGATGCAGGCGCCGATCAGGCGGCGGCGCTGGCCCTGGATCGCAGCACGGCCGCTGTTGCGAAGCCACCGCTCGGAGCCATCCGCCAGCACGATGCGATATTCAAGGTCGAAGCGTTCGCCGTTTTCGGTCGCCTGGTCCATGGCGGTGCGCACGGCATCACGGTCGTCAGGATGGATCATTTCATAGAGATGGATGCGGCTGAGAAGGCCGGCGGGCGCGGCCGGTCCCAGCATCGCCACCAAGCCGGTGGACACGTGGATGGTGTCGCGGTCGGAGTCACGTTCCCAGATGCCGAAACAGGCGGTCTTTTCGGCCAGGTCGAGACGCTCCGCGTTGTCGCGCAGGCGCTGCTCCGCACGCACGCGTTCAATCACGTTGCCGGCCAGCAGGGCCGCGGCTTCCACCAGGCGCAGGTCGCCATGGCGGGGGCGCGCCGGGTTGCGATGATACATGGCGAAGGTTCCGATGGCTGCCCCGGCCGAATCGCGGATCGGCACGCTCCAGCAGGCCTGCAGCCCGAAGCCCATGGGCAGGTGCCGGGCTCCCTCCCAGCGGTAATCGGTGGCGATATCCTCCACCACGACGGTTTCATTGCGATAGGCTGCCGAGCCGCAGGAACCCACATCCGGACCAATCTCCAGGCCGTGAACGATGCGCATGTAATCCTCGGGCAGACTGCCTCCGGAGCCGCGCAGGAGATGGCGTTTTTCCTGGTCGAGGAGCAGGACCGAGCATTGGCAATCCCGCGCCAGCCGCTCAATCCCATGCGTCAGAGCGTCGAGAATCTGCTGTAGCGAGGCTCCCTTGGCGACCAGCTCCAGAACCCGGCGTTCCTCTTCGACGACGCGCGAGGAGGTTTCAAGCGCAGTCAGCTCGCGCTGGCATTCCTCCAGACGCTTCACGTTGAGGCGCCAGGCCAGCCAGCAAATGACGGCGCAAGCAACGGCCAGGCCGGCGCCGGCATATGCAATCGCCGCCAAAGGGAGAAACACACCATCTTATCGGCGCTTTTCCCTAAAGGTATTACGTGCCCAAAGCGGATTCATTCGGGCCCAAAACCTTTATTCGGAACGCAGGGTTTCAACCGGATCCGCTGCGGAGGCGGTGATCGCCGGCCAGATGCTGGCCGCTGCGCCCACGAAAAGGAGCACGGCGGAGGCTCCGAAATACGCGATCGGGTCAGCCGGCGCGGTTTCGTAAAGCAGGCCGATCAGCATACGGGATAGAAACAGGCTGGCGATGAGGCCCGCGCCCAGGCCGATGGCCAGTGGCTGAAGCGCGTTGCTCAGGATCAAGCCGATTACGTGGGCGGGCGTCGCTCCCAGCGCCACACGGATTCCCAGCTCGCGCGCACGCAGAGTGGCCGTGTAAGCGATGACGCTATAGACCCCGGCGCAGGTCAGTACCAGTGCGAGCGCGCCCAGCACGGAAAACATCCAGGCTGAAACACGGGGCCGCCAGATGGAATCGGCCACGACGTCCTGCATGGTTTCGACCTTCACGACGGGTTGATCGGGATCGACGGCCCAGACTTCCTGGCGCAGGGTCTCGGCCAGATTCAAGGGATCGCCGGAGGTGCGGATGACAAAAGTCGAGAGAAATGTTCCAAACAAGACCTGCTGATACGACACGTACTCTTCCGGTTTGACCGGGTCATCGTATTTGGCCATGGAAAGGACCTGA
>CAWISY010000208.1:0-7071 GCA_963838455.1 Bryobacterales bacterium | reverse complement strand
CTTCTTGCTGCTCGACCAGTACGTATTGCTGAAGGGAAAGCCGGAGCCGTTGTCTTCCACGGTAACCTCCAGCCGCTGGGAGCCGCGCGCCACGGTGACCACCACGCGAGTGGCTCCGGAGTGCTTCTGAATGTTGTTGAGCGTCTCGCGCACGATCTGCAGGGTCTCCAGCGCGGCTTCGGTGTTGGAAGGATCGTGAAACTCTTCGGCCGTGAAGGTGGCGAAGATGCCGGCGTCGCGCTGGAACGATTCCACCATGCGGCTGAGCGATGCGCTCAGGCTCATGCCTTCGTCCACCGGCCGCATGCTGCGCACGAAGCTGCGCAGATCCGCCACCTGAGATCTGCACAAGTCCTGAAGCTGGCGCAGTTCCTCCTCGGCCGCCGACTTGTCGCGAGCCATCAGTTTCTTGATCACCTCCAGCCGCATCTGGAAGCTGATGAAGCTCTGCAGCGGGCCGTCGTGGAAATCGGCGGCGATGCGCTGGCGTTCCGCCTCGCGCGCGCCTTCGGCCTGGGAGCGGATGATCAGGTTGTTGCGCAGAAGAATGGACATGCGCTCGTCCAGATAGCGTTTGTAGAACGACAGGACCACGGCCGCCGAGCCGGCCGCGCCCACGGTCCAGATCAGCGACGGCGTCGCGGGCGAGGGCAGCAGCAGGGCCAGCACCAGAGCGACCGCGGCGGCGGAGACTGTGCGCGGCAGATCCTGCAGCAGGCATACCGACGCCAGAAGGTATCCGGCGGTCATGGCCGGCATCCACGCGCCGGGCGCGAGATAGCTCCACAGCCCGAAATATAAAGTGTCCGCCAGCATGCCCACCGGGGAGCGCATCGACGCGTCGAAGCGCACCTCATAGAGCGCGCCGAGCGAATAGACCAGATAGGCCGCCAGCAGCGCGGTGAGCCAGTTGACGTGCAGGCCCGCGCTGATCCCATACCAGGCCATACACCCAGCCGCCAGGACCGTGCGGGCAATCCGAAGGCTCAACCGCCCTCGATAAGGAATCATTTCAGCGCCGGTACAGGTACAATTCGTGCGCCCGGCCTTCCCCGTCGTTGTCGATATCGACGGTTTGGTCGGGCTTCCAGGCAGCGAACTGGAAATCGTGGGCGACAATGCGGGCGCCCTTTTTGAGCTGTTTCTCGAGAATCGGCGTGACCAGGTCCGTCGCTACAGGGAGCAGGTACACGGTCAGCAGATCTGCCGAGGAATAATCTTGCTTCAGAAGATCGCCGTGGATGATGCGCGCGGTCTTGGTGAGCCCCAGGGTCTTGATGCGATCCATGCTCTGCTGGTAGAGCGAATCGTCCAGTTCGACGCCAATGGCATTGGCTTTGTACTTGCGTGCGGCGTCAATGACGATGCGGCCGTCGCCGGAGCCCAGGTCGAACATGGTTTCGCCGGGCTTGAGCTCACCGAGCTTCAGCATCTTGTCTACGATGGTTTCCGGAGTAGGGAAGTAAGGTGCGAGCTTCTCGCCTTTGTCCTGTTGAGCGTGCGACAGGAGCGCGAATGTTGAAGTAGCTACAAGAGCTGCCAATGCACTCGCAAACCGCTTCCTTCGGTCGCGGCTCTGTTGAAGGCGGCTACCTGATCTGTGACTAGACAGAGCCGCGACCGGAGGAAGCGGTTTCCCCCGACGAATGACCGAACCTCCGCTGGGCCGAGCGGAGAACACGAAACGGCGCATCAAGGTTCAATATACAACCGCACCGGATTGCTCGCGTGGCCGCCGGCTTCGAGGCGCAGCTCCGCGGGTCCGGTATTGAGCAGCTTCGGAAGCTCCACTTCAACCAGGTAAAAGCCGGTGTACGCAGGCCCGGGCGCGAGCACCTGACGCGTGACCGTGATCGGATTCCCGTTGAGGTAGGCTGTGACGGGAGCCACCACGACGGGAGGATCATCCGAGGGCGCAGGCTTGCCTGCCGGCCAATCCGGATTCACGCGGCCCAGGCCCGTGGCCAGGATCTGGATCCGGGCGCGCGAGTGCGCGGGGTTGGAGGCATCCAGCATGGTGCCGGTCTCGGCGTCGAGCAGCGTGGGTGTACCGTCGGGAAAGACCACGATACCGGGCGCGGTGGAAGCCAGCGGAAGGAGGGTTTCAAAATAGCGCCCCATGATGGGCGCGAAGGAGAGGGAAACGCTGGAGCCGGAGGCGTCGAACGGAATCTGAATCTGCGACTCTGTGTCGGTAGAGGCCAGCACCGGGACCTCCCGCCCTCCGGCCTGCGCCGAAGAAAGCTTGGCTCCGCGCACGCTCATCAGCGATCCGGGCGCGCGCCACGCGCGCCACCAGATCCGCCGTGCTCACGACGCGCGGGTCGTCCAGACGATGCGGCGCCAGCGTGGAGTACACGCCGAACCCTTGCACCGCGGCCCACAACTGGTTCTCGCCGGCATCCAAGCGAACATCGGTAACCGGGGCCTGCGGCAAGCCGGTGAGCGGCTGCCAGGGCGTAGCCAGGCTCAGCACGGTGACATCGGTGCGGGTGAAGAACACTCCCGCTTCGGTGGCGACGTAGATGGCGCGGCCCTCAGTCGACGCCCAGACCCCCTGCACCGCCAGATCCGGCAAATCTTTGGTCACATCGTCCCAGGTGGCTCCGCCATTGACGGTGTGCAGCACGTGGGTTGCAGTCGTTCCCGGAATCGCGTTGGCCGGGCGCGCGCCCAGTACCGCCAGGGCGATGCGCGGATCGGAGGGATCCACCCAGAATCGTTCCACCGCTCCGCCATTCGGCACCGAGTATGGAATGGGCGCTGCGTTCGGAGCGGAGGCGGAGGCAGTGATGCGCCCATCCTGCCAGCCTTCATAGATCATGTTTCCGCTCTGGGCGAACGCGCTGACGCCTAACCCCTGGCGAATCCCCGCATCGTGCTGCGCGTCTTGATTCACCACCGGCCGCCAAGCTTGCTTTTCGCCCGGCTGCCATTCGAGCGCGAGATTGCCGGAAACCTCAATCTGCGCGCCGCGGTCGCCGGAGGGCAAAGCCCACAAGCGCACGGGCAGAAGATTGGGAAGGCCGTCGTTCAATCCGCACCAGGTCTTGCCGCCGTCCACGCTTCGAAAAACCCCCGCCGAGGTCGAGACCGTCACTTCATTGGCATCACGCGGGGAAACCGCCAGGTCACGGATTCCGGGACCGATGATGGAGCGGCCGCGGTAGCCGGTCACGTTGTCCCAGCTCGCGCCGCCGCTAGTGGATTGATACACGAACGTTCCGAAGGCGTAGATCGTGGATCCCTGCCCATTGAAGCCTTTGAGGCGAGCGCCCGGCTCCGGCAGCGGGATTCCGTCCGAGGCCAGATCGTTCGCCGTCGGGGGGTTTGCGGAGGACGCCGTCCATTTTTCGAAGTCGCTGGTTTCGAAGATTTTACCCGATGCCGAGAGGTACAGGGTGCCACCGTCGCCGGAGTACCAGACCCGGTCGACGGCGCCGGTCGCCAAGCCTGCCAGCGAAAGATCTTCGAGCGAGTTTCCTACGTGGTACCAGTCCGGAGCTGGAAACGTAGAGGACGAAACGGCCTGCGCGGACGCGATGGTCCAGGCGGCCGACACCAGCAGCGTCACCCGCACTGCTGTGGCGCCTCGCGCCAGTACTGTGGCCCCGCGTCCCCTCACTGTGGCCCAACTACTCATCAAATGAGTCCATTGTACCCTGATCTATCGGCATTTCTCTTCCGAAACTGCTGATTCTAGTAACCCTTGGCCAGGAATACTCTCCGGGAAATGCAATTGCAGGGCTTCTTGTTTGTGTTAGACTGAACTTCTCGCGGGTTCGTACTGTGTTTTGAACCCTTAAGGGATAAGTTTCTTCATGCGTGGGCCTAACAGGACGCGAACGGTCGAGTTGTCACTATTGCTGACGGCTGCGGCCTCCCTGTGTTTCGGCCAGTTTCCGGGCGGCTGGGTGCCTTCCGGCTCCGAACATTACTCGGCTCGCGTGATTGCGCAGTCGGGGCAGGTCTCCCTCTTTAAGGATTCGCGGCTTTACGCGCTATCGACGGGCGACACCGTTCAGGTCACCCAGGTTGTCGTGTCCGGACCGGACGGTCACGCCACCCTGCAGGTCTCCGACGGAAGTACTATCGAGATCTATCCCAACTCCGAACTGGTGTTCCGCAAGAACACGGGCGATTGGAAGGACCTGCTGGACCTGATCATCGGGACCATCCGCGTGCACATCGAGCATCTCGGCAATCAGCCCAATCCCAACCGCATTATGACTCCGACCGCGGTCATCTCGGTGCGCGGCACCACCTTCGACGTCAGCGTGGATGAGGACGACGAGACCACCGAGGTCGATGTGGAGGAAGGGACGGTGGTGGTGGGGCACAAGCTGCTGGGGTCGAGCCGTGAAGCGACCCTGCACACGGGCGAGTCGATCAAGGTTTATAAGAGCGTGCCGATCGCGTCGAACGGCCTGGATCCCAGAACCTTCGGCCAATACCTGGTGCAGGCCCTCAAGGATCTGGCACTAACGCTGGGCGGCAACAACGCCAAGCTTCCCGGCCTCGGTGTGCCCGGCGGCGGGGGAGCTCCGGGCGACAATTGCAGGCCCGGCACGGCAGGTTGCGGCGGATCCGCACCGCCTCCGCCTCCTTCGCTTCCCGCTCCGGCGACGAAGTAGTTACAACGTTACGGCAACCCAGCCGACGCCGACTTCACGTCCGCGTGCATCGGAACAATGCGGTCCAGGTGCACCGTCTCAAACACCTTCAGGACGGGGCCTTGGGCTCCGGCCAGGTGCAGGTGACCGCCGCGCTGCTCCATGTGAGCAAAGGAGCTCACCAGCATCCCGATGCCGGAGGAGTCCACCGACTGGAGCGCCGTCACATCCACCACCATGCGCCGCGAGCCCTCGTCAATCAGGCGCTTGATGGTGTTCTCGATCGACAGCAGCGTGTTGCCCAGGTTTAAGCGGCCGGCGATTTCCACCACCGTAATATCCGGCTCCATCCGGTGAATCTTGGTTTCAGTGAGCATAGCAAGTGACCAAAGGGGTGAGGCGATTGTAGCAGATGAGTCGTACTCAGAAGATTTGAAGTTCGCCCCCCCACTGAGACGCACACCCAGGAAATTCTTTTCTCTCCGCCTTCCCAAACTGAGCCGATACGTTTTGCAGCGACCCGCTTAAGTTGGGCGCGCGGCACAACGCCGCCAGAAAGTAAAGAAAAGGACGAGAATATGAACCCTCAAAGTTCAAAATCCCGGCGATCGGGATTATTCCTGGCGGCGCTTGCGTCGACCTTCTGTCCAGGACTCATGCACGCGGCGGGTTTGTCGCTAAGCGCAACCTCCGCGACCACAATCACATGTAATACGGCTACGGGCCCTGCCACCACGGTGACGATTACCGTCAAGCCCGGTGCGGACCTGACCTATCCGGTCGTAGTCACTCCTGGCACTGGGACTACGGGACTCGCCGTATCCCCAGCCTCTCAGACGCTCACATCGGCCAACGCCTTGTCGGGTGTCAATTTTATTTTGAGCGCCGCGCCCGGTTGTTCCGGCCTTTCGTCGGGAGCGAATACGGCCTCGACGTTCCACTTCATGACCACGCAAAACGGAGGCGCCCTGACTACGGACCCCAACAACGTGACCACGACGATCACCGTGGTCAGCACCGCAACGGCGCTGACGGCCACGGCGAGTTCGGCCACGGTGACTTGCCAGTTAAGTGGCAGCAACTACACAGCCTCACCCACGACGCTCACTCTGACCGTCGCCTCTACGGCGACCGGCGGAACGCCGTTCGCGGTGGGTAGTAAGCCGGGCTTCCTTACGTTGTCGTCGACCCCGCCTTTCAATGCGAACCCGTCGACCACCGTCAATTTCACACCCGTTTGCAGCGGCCCGGTGGGCACCGTGACACCGGGTTCGATTGTTCTGACGAACGCACCCGCGCCGTCCGTGACGATTCCCGTCACTTACAAAGTGGTTGCTCCGGCCACATTGACCGCCACCACCCCGCCGGTACAGACGTACGTCAAGGGTGCCGGTTCTTCCGGCCTATCCCAGTTGGACTGTCACGTTGGGTGGAGCGACCAGCGGCCAGATCTACACCGTCAATCCGGCAACTCTCGGCTCCTGGTTGACGGCGAGCCCCATGAGCGGCGTTTACGGCAGCGCGAACACGATCATTTTCCAGGCGACCGGTGGGATTGATTCGCTCGCTCCTCAGTCGGCTCCGTATGCACAGACCGTTCATATTTCCGTGTCGGGCTACGCGGACACGATGGTGAACATCAATCTTATGGTGACGAATCCAGCCGCGACGCTGAGCTTTGCCGAAGGAACCGCGCGGAACCTGACTTGGGTCCAAGGGCAGGGCCTCCCCACCGCGACCATCACGGCAGTGTCCAGCGGCTCGCCGATCCAGTATTCGACCACATCAAGCGGCATCATTGCGCCGATCATCGCCGCTTCGGAGGTGTCGGGGTTGGCCTACAATTTCGGCACCGAAATTCCAGTGACTTTCCCGAACCTGCCCTTCTCGGAAGCGCAGCCGGGTAGTGTGCTGACAGGCGCAGTGAAATTCGCGTGGGGCACGACTTCGAGCACCGTCACCTTCAACGTCACCGTTCAGGCGGGAACGTCCACGGCCGTGCTCAACTCGTCCACGCCGTCCAACCTGCCCACCGCGAGCGTAGGCGAGATATTCACGCTGACGCTATACGGCTCTGGATTGGTTCCCGGCACAGATCCCACCCAGCGGACGACGGTCGGCATCGTAAATGCGAGCAATCAGATCGTCCCCGATGCCAACATCCTTTCCACTACCGTGAGTAACTCTTCGACCGTCGTGTTGACGATTCAGGCGCCGGCTTCCGCCGACCCGCTTCTGCCGTGGACCGGAACTTTAGTGACCTTCGGCGTCTGCAATCCGGCCGGCGGATCCTGCGCCACCCCGACGGGTACCTTCGCGATCCCGGTCGGCGCTGGACCGACCATCACAAAGATCATTAGCGCTTCGACGTTGACCAGCGCGGCCACGCCGAACGTGGCGCCCTACGACATCCTCACCCTCTGGGGATCCAATTTCTGCACTTCGAACGGCACGGGCT
>CAWISY010000207.1:0-24003 GCA_963838455.1 Bryobacterales bacterium | reverse complement strand
AAAAGTGACGAACACGCACGACATTATTGAAACGGCCAGTTGCAACACCTGTCACGATCAACTCTCGGCGCACGGCGGATCGCGCCGCGGCATGCCCATGTGCGTGCTGTGCCACCAGCCGCAGCTTCTGGATCCCAACACCGGCGACACCCTGGACGCAAAGGTGTTTTTCCACAAACTGCATATGGGCGCCAGCCTGCCCAGCGTGGTCGCCGGAGGGCAGTACATCCCGTCGATCACCTCGCACGGGTCCCCTAACTATTCGACGGTGGTGTTTCCAGCCGACCCGGGCGATCCGCGGCGTTGCACGGTGTGCCACTCGCAATCGACCGGCGCGGCGCAGAAGACCGCGTATCTGACCAATCCGGGGCAAGCGCCCTGCGGCTCCTGTCATGACAATGTCAACTTCGCCACCGGCGCCAATCACCCCGGCGGCATCCAGGTCGACGACAAGCTGTGCGCGGACTGCCACATCCCGCAGGGTGACCTGGACTTTGACGCTTCCATCATGGGCGCGCACGTGGCTCCCACCGCCTCTACGTTGCTGAGCGGATTGAACGTGAAGATCACCGGCGTGTCCAACGGAGTAGCCGGAAAGACTCCGACGCTGACCTTCACGATGCTGAACACGGCCGGCGCGGCGGTGCCTTTGTCGACGCCGACCTTGTCGCTGTCGGCGACCATGACCGGCCCGACCACCGATTACGGCACCACCAATTTCGGAAGCGGCGTGACTACACCCGGCTACGTCACCGAAAGCATGACGACCGCGGCTACTTGCGCCTCCTCGGGCACTTGCACCTATACCTTCACGCACGCGATTCCCGCCAACGCTACTGGAACCTTTGGCATCGCCATTGAAGCGCGCCGGACCGACACCGTGCCGGAGCTGATCAACGGGGCTACGGTGCAAACCAGCATCGAATATGGGACGCCCAATCCGGTGACGTTCTTCTCGGTGGACGGATCGCCGTTGGCCAACCGCCGCACCGTCGTCGAGGAGGCCAATTGCAACGCCTGCCACGTGAACCTCCAGGTGCACGGCTCACTGCGCAACAATGTGCAGTACTGCGTGTTCTGCCACAATCCGAACAACACCGACGCTTCGCTGCGCAGCACCGACAAGACGCCCTCGATCGCCAACGCGCCGCCGCAGGGCATCAACTTCAACCTGATGGTGCACCGCATCCACTACGGCGTCAATCAACCCTCGACGCGGCCGTATATCATCGTCGGCTTCGGAGGCAGCACCAACAACTTCAGCGGCGTGCTGTTCCCGGGGCTAGGCCCTAGCGGCGCAGTCAACGACACCGCGAACTGCTCCTTCTGCCACGTCAACAGCTCGGAGCAGAACGACCTGGCGCTGACCGGCCTGAATCCGGTAACCGACCCGCAAGGGCCCATCAACCCGGTGCAGCCGTTTACCTCCGCCTGCACGGGCTGCCACATGGACATTGCGACGGCGTCGCATGCGCTGTCCAACACGACCTCGCTCGGTGAGGCGTGCAACGTCTGCCATGGCACCGGCGGAGCTTACGCAGTCGATCAGGTGCATGCGGAGTTCTAGCGCTCACCGGACCGGCGCAGTTATACATACGATTAGGGGACACGTCATGTTACGCTGCGCCGGTTTGATCTGGGCAGGGATCTTGCTGGGGGGCTTCGCACCGGCGCAAGCTTTCCAGCGGGCCCAAGCCCCTCAACAAGCGCCTGAGCCAGCCCCAACCTCCAAGCCAGCCCAGGCCTCCAAACAAGCGAAGAAAGCAGCGAAATCCGAGGCCGCTAAACCCACTGCCGCCGACTTCGCCGGTACCGATACCTGCGAGGCCTGCCACGAGGACACTGTCAAAGCCTTCAAGAAAAATCCGCATGAGGCGCTGGAGACCGATACTCATAAAGGATTCGCCGGGCATGCCTGCGAGAGCTGCCACGGTCCGGGAGAGAAACATGCGGAATCCGCCGACGCGACCCTGATCCGCAACCCGGCCAAGCTGGCGCCAGCCGCGATCGACAGAATCTGCCTGGACTGCCACTTGAATCAGCCCACCCAGGTAGGGCGCCTGGAAAGCAGCCACGCCAAGGACCAGGTGGCCTGCACCAGTTGTCACAAGGTGCACTCCGACGAGATGGTCGCGCGCACCGCAGTCCAGATCAACACGCAGTGCTCGGGTTGCCACGCCAGTGAATGGGCCCAGTTCCAGCGCCCCGATCATCACAAGCTTCCCGAAGGCGCCATGAGCTGCGTGGATTGCCACAACCCGCATGGAAGCATTCGTCCGGCGATGCTGCAGAGTTTCGGAGCCAATGAGCCCGGCTGCCTCAACTGCCACGGCGACAAGCGCGGGCCTTTCACCTTCGAGCACGCGCCCATGCGTTTTGACGGCTGCACGGCCTGCCATGAGCCGCACGGCTCGGCCAACCCGAAGATGCTGGTGCGGCAGGAGGTGCGCTACGTGTGCCTGGAATGCCACGCCAGCCTGCCCACCGGCCCGCGCATCAACTCGACCATCGGCGTGGTGCCGCCGTCGTTCCATGACCTGCGGTCGCCGCAATATCAGAACTGCACCGTGTGCCATCAGAAGGTTCACGGCAGTTATGTGGATAGGGATTTACTCAAATGACGCGATCTGCTCAACTGAGAATCCACGCCTTCCTTGTTGTCGCCTTCGCGAGCCTCCCGTGGGTAGCACGGGCTCAGGACCAGCCTCCCGCGCCTGCCGCGCAGGGTCAGGCTTTGCAAGGTCAAACCGTGCAGGCTCAAACGACTCCTGCGGCGCAAGATCAGCCGGCGCCGGCTGCGCCCGCTCCTGCAGCGGCTGCTGCGCCTTCCACAACGGCGGCGCCGCCGCCGGCGGCCACATCACCAGCACCCTCCGGCGATGACTGGTTCAGCGGATGGTTCGAGGTCGGTTACCGCTGGAACACGGGCGTCGCCGGCAGCCAGGACACCTACCGCAGCTTTGTGAATCTGGGCTCGGGCCCCAAGCTGGTGGGCGCCGAGTTCACCATTCTGGATCCGCATCACCTGCTGTTCGATCAGATCCGCGTGCGCGCCTATAACTGGGGCGATGAGCCGTCCGAGTCGCTGCACGTCGATATCGCCAAAAAGAAGCGCTACGCCTTCAACGCCGATTACCGCGATATCGCCTACTTCAACGATCTGCCTTCGTTTGCCGATCCGCTGGCTTCGCGCGGCATCATGCTGGATGAGCAGTCGCTCGATACGCGCCGGCACATGGGCAACTATACGCTGGAATTGCTCCCTGGCAACTGGATCGTTCCGTACTTCGGCTTCGAGCGGGACTCCGGAACCGGCACCGGCGTCGACGATTTCGTTTCGCTGCCCAATTCCTTTCCGGTCCTCAGCACCACTTACGACCTGACCAACCTGTACCGCGGCGGCGTGCGGATTGAGCGGCGCAAGTTCCACGTCACGCTGGAGGAGGGCGGCACCACCTTCGTCAACAATCAGGATCAATATCAGAGCGGAACCGGCAGCGCCGCAAATTTCGGGAATAATCTGGTTCCGTACTTCGGCCAGAACCTCGATTTGCAGCAACTGGCGGCCGGATACGGCGCGCGCGGTTCGAGCGTGTACAGCAAAGGCCTGCTGACGGTGAATGTGGCCTCCTGGCTGGACCTGTACGGGCAGTTCCTGTTCAGCCAGCCCCAGACCGACATCAACTACACCCAGAACGAGAACGGCAACCTGGTGCTCGCCAATCAGCTCCTGTTCTACACCAGCCAGGCGTACATGGTGACCGCGGCCGCGAAGCTGCCGCACACCTCCGGCAGTTTCGGCGCCGAGATTCGCCCGTTCCGGCGCGTCCGCATTCTGGAGAACTGGCTGACCGACCGGCTGCATGAGGCGGGCAACGCCAATTCGCTGAACACGCTGCAACCCTTAACCGGGTCGCCGGCGCAGATGACGGCTTTGCTCGAATCCTCGCTTGCCACCAATTACAGCCAGAACGAGGTCAACCTGCTGTATGACCCATGGTCCAAGCTGACCATTCGCCTGGGCTACCGCTATATCTGGGGCGATGGGGAAGATGTCACGCTTCCAGCCGCCGACCTGGTCAGTTCCGACCAGGCCAATATGAAGAGCAACGTCGGCATCGGCGGCTTCACCTACCGCCCGGCCCAAAAAATCACGCTCTCCGGCAGCTTCGAAGGCGCCGCAAGCGGCGGAGCCTATTTCCGCACCAGCCTGTACAATTACCAGAAGATCCAGGCCAAGGCCCGCTACCAGGCGACCAAGACGCTCAATTTATCGGCGGATTTCGGCCTGCTCAACAATCACGATCCCCAGCCCGGCGCCAACTACGAATACTCCTCGCACCAGGAGTCGCTCTCGCTGCTGTGGACCCCGCCCCAGCAAGGGTGGGACTTCGAGGGATCCTATACGCGCTCGACCATTTATTCGAATATCGGGTACCTGGAGCCGGAAAGCCTGGGGCAAGCGCTGTCCCTTTATCGCGACAATGCACATATTGGCAGCGCCCTGTTTCACATCCGGCTGGGGCACGCCAAGGCGCTGGCGCCATCGCTGGCGGCCGGAGGATCGCTGTTCATTTCCTCGGGCAGCCGGCCGACAGCGTACTATCAGCCGCTCGCCAAGCTGATGGTCCCCGCCGGCAAGAAGGTCAGCTTCTTCGCACAGTGGACGTATTATGGCTACGGCGAAGCGTTTTACTTGTACGAAGGCTTCCGCACAAATTTGGTGACGGCGGGCCTGAGGTTTTCGCCCTGGGGAGGGTAGACCGATGTGGCCGCGTCTGTTTCGTCCGGTAGTTTATCTTTCGAATAATTTCCTGAGCCTCGCCGGGGTGATCCTGGCGACCACGGGAGGAGTGTCGTGGCTGTTCCTGCTGCCGGCGCTGCTGCACAGTGGAAACCAGAATCCCTACCTGGGCCTGTTGTGGCTGGTGGATCTGGGCCTGTTCGCGGGCGGGCTGATCCTGATCCCGCTGGGCATGTACATACGCTGGCGGCGTATGAAGCGGCAGGGGGCAGCCGATACCGACGCCTTCCCCCCGCTGACGCTGAAGTCTCCGGCGCTGCGGCACCTGCTGGGATTCATCCTGGTGGCGACCACCGCCAACGTGGTGATCGCCGGCCAGCTCACCTATGCCGGCATCCAGTACATGGACACGCCGCAGTTCTGCGGCCAGGTATGCCACGTGGTGATGCGGCCGGAGTTCACCGCCTACCAACTATCGCCGCACTCGCGCGTGGCCTGTGCGGAGTGCCACATCGGGGCGGGCGCGTCGTGGTTCGTGCGCTCAAAGCTGTCGGGCACCCGCCAGGTCTTCGCGGTGCTCACCAACAGCTATCCGCGCCCGATTCCTTCTCCGGTCGAGAACCTGCGCCCGGCGCGCGAAACCTGCGAGCAGTGCCACTCGCCACTGCTGTTCACGCAGCCCAAGGCGGTGGTGCATACCGAGTTCTCCGAAGACGAATCGAATTCGCCGGCAACCACCGTGCTGCTGATGAAAGTGGGCGGCCGCACCTGGAACGGATCCATCGGCATTCATGGCGCGCACTTGGCCGACAACACCCGGATCGAATACATCACCACCGATACCAAGCGGCAAACCATCCCGCAGGTGATCTACACGGACGCGAGCGGCAAGCAGACCATCTATAACGACACCGCGAGTAAAGTCACGCCGGACCAGTTGGCGCACGGGGAGCGGCGCACCATGGACTGCGTCGACTGCCATAACCGTCCCACCCACATCTTCCAGTTGCCGGACCGGGCCATGGATGAGGCGATGGCCAACGGAAGTATCAGCCCCAGCTTGCCCTTCATCAAGAAGCAGGGGATGGCGGCGCTGAAAACGGAGTATCCGGACCGCGACACGGCGCATCGCCAGATGGCCGCTACGCTACTGGATTTCTATCAGAAGAATTACCCGCAGATTTTTTCGGGCGAACGCAAACCCCTGGATGACGCGATCGCCGCCGTCCAGGCGATTTACGAGCGCAACGTGTTTCCGGAAATGAAGGTGACCTGGGGTACTTATATCAACAACCTGGGCCACATGGATTCGCCGGGCTGCTTCCGCTGTCATGACGGCGGCCACTCGAGCGCCGCTGGGCGCACCATTCCCAACGACTGCACGACTTGTCACGATCTGGCGGCCATGGACGAGAAGAATCCAAAGATTCTCAGCGAGCTCGGGCTCTCCGGAGTGCCCGGCGGAGGCGACCCGAAATAGGGAGTGAGCTTATGAGATGCAAAGCGGCGAGATGCAAAGCGGCGAGATGCAAAGCGGCGGCGAGATTCAAAGTAGCCGCGCTCTTGTTCCTGGCCCTGGCCGCAGTCGGGGCCAAGGCCGCCGACGACTCGCTGTGTGCGGCCTGTCACGACGAAAAAGACAAGCCCATGCATGCGAGCGTTCACGGCCCCATCGGATGTACGGGCTGTCATAGCGACATCAAAGGTTTTCCGCATCCGGACCAGATCGCCAGGGTGAACTGCGCCTCCTGCCACACCGCGGCCGCGCAGGCGCTGGCCTCCAGCGTGCATGCCGCGGCCAGCCCGCAGCTATGCACGGACTGCCACGGCGGCGCACATGAGATTGTGCCGGTAAAGGACACCCGCTCCCCGGTCTATCCGCTGAACCTGCCGCGCACCTGCGGGGCATGCCATGCCAACAAGGAGTTCGCCAAGCAGCACGGCCTCTCCGACGTTTACGCCGAGTACATGGATTCGATCCACGGCTTCGCGCTGACCAAGGACGGCCTGCTGGTGGCGGCGACCTGCTCGAGCTGCCACGGCTCGCACGACATTCTCGCGCCCGGCAATCCGCAGAGCAAGGTGAACCGGGCCAACATCCCCGCCACCTGCGGCGCCTGCCACGGCGGCGTGGAACAGGACTACCGCGCCGGCATCCATGGGCGGGCCTTCGCCGCGGGCGATACCGGAGCGCCGGTGTGCACCAGTTGCCACACCGCGCACCAGATCTCCAGCGTGCGCGACGCCTCCTTCCAGATGAAGACCAGCGCCACCTGCGGAGATTGCCATCGCGAAAAGTACGGAACCTATCGCGACACGTTCCATGCCCAGGTCTCTGTTCTGGGCTATACCGAGACGGCGCACTGCTGGGATTGCCACGGCGAGCATGGCATCCTTCCGTCCTCGGATCCCAAATCGCCGGTGGCCCAGGCCAACCTGGTCACCACTTGCGGGAAATGCCACACCGGCGTGAGTCCCAGCTTTGTGACGTATGCGCCGCACGCCGATGCTCACAACGGAAAGGCCTTCCCGGTGCTGCATGCCTCGGCGTTGTTCATGAACCTGCTGCTGGGAGGCTTTTTAAGCTTCTCCGCGCTCCACACCCTGCTGTGGTACATCCGCTTGCGCGCGGGGCGCGCCGGCAAAGGAGAAGCCGAGAAAGGAGAAAAATCATGAGCAGTCCTGCCATACCCAGCGCCGGACCGCGCTACTTCACCCGGTTCACGCCGGTGCAGGTGGTCCTGCACGCGGTGTTAGTGGTCACTTTTCTGGGCCTGGCGGCCACCGGCCTGGCGCTGCGCTTCAGCGGCGCGGCGGCCAGCCGCGCGTTTGCCAATCTAATCGGGGGCTTCCCCGCACTGATCTTCTTTCACAAATTTCTGGCGGTGGCGCTGACCGTGGACTTTTTGTATCACGTCGCGGACGTCGCCTATCGCGCCGTGGTCAAGAAACAACTTTGGCTGCTGTGGGGTCCGAATTCGCTGGTGCCGAATCTGAAAGACATCCGGGACTTCATCGGCCAGATCCGCTGGTTCCTGTTCCTGGGCCGCCAACCGAGCTTCGACCGCTTCACGTACTGGGAAAAGCTGGACTACTGGGGCGTGTTCTGGGGCATGGCAGTGATCGGCATCTCCGGGTACGCTATGTGGTTTGCGCCTTTTTTTGCGCGGCTGGTGCCGGGATCCTTGCTGAACGTCGCGCTCCTGATCCACGGCGAAGAGGCGCTGCTGGCGATCAGTTATATTTTCGTGGTCCACTTCTTCAACGAACACTTGCGTCCGCAGAACTTCCCTATGGACGTGACCATCTTCACCGGCCGCCAGAGTGAGGAAGAGCTGGCCGAGCGGCATCCGGAAGAATACGCCCGCCTGCGCGAAAACGGGGAACTCGACACGCTGCAAGCCGCGGCGCCGACGCCAACCGCAAAAACCGTTTCCCGCGTTTTCGGCGCCTTGGCGATCGTGATCGGAATCGTGCTGATGGTGCTGACCGTGGAGGCGTTCTTGAGCCAATAGAGGCAGGGCCACTTTCAGAGGCAGAGCCACCTGGGCAAGGCTCCTGTTATGCTGGACTGAACGGTGTTCGTTAAGAAAAGAAAGGGAATCAAATAAAGAGCATGCGTACTCTGATTGTTGTTCTCGCGTTCGCCACTGGCCTGTTAGGGACACTGGCGCTGATGGGTCAGCAGAAACAGCCCCCGACCAAGCTTACCTTCACCACCAAGAACGGCAACGTGACCTTCGATCATTCCGCGCACGTTACGCGCGAAAAGGGCAATTGCGCAGCTTGCCACCCCAAGCTGTTCATGCAGGACGCCAAGGCTCCGCTGAATTACAAGGCCGCGCTTCACAAGACCGCGGAGACAAATATGACCTCTTGCGGGGCCTGCCATCACGCCGGCGGACCGGCCTTCGAATCGAAGGGCAATTGCGCCAAATGTCACATCAAGGGCTGACGCCCTGCGCTACCGGGCCGCGACTGCGAAGAGCGGTTTTTTGCCGCCAGCCGAGCTAGTGACTGGGCGCGTAGTAGCCGCGGCGGAAGCGCACTTCCCGCTCCGTTGACTGTGCCCGTGGAGCCAGTTCCACTTTGATCTCGCGGTACTTGCCGTCCCGCTCCCGGTTGCCGGGCGCGTACCCCAGCAGATACTGGCTTCGCAGTTGCTCCCCGATCCGTTCGCTGATCGACGGCAACTGGTCTACATCGTCGATGTTGAAGTACTGTCCGCCGCTCTCCTTCGCCAGATCTCCCAGCAGATCCGGACCGTTTTTCTCTTCCGGAGTGCGCTTGCGCTGCTCCAGCGGATCAAAGATCCCCATCGAGTAGATCTGAATCTCGGACTCGCGCATCGCGCTTTTGATCTCCGAAGCAGTATAGCGGCTGCGATTATCGCCCCCATCGGAAACGATCACGATGGCCTTGCGCGGATGCACCGCCCGCTTCATCTGCACCAGCGCCAGGTGCACCGCGTCCAGCAGCGAAGTCCGCCCCAGCGGATGCACCCGGGAGACGCGCTTGTACACCTCGCTCGCGTCGGTGGTGAAGGGCACCGAAAGCCGGGCATGTTCATTGAACTCCACTAGAAAGAATTCATCGTCCTTGTTCGCCGTTTTGAAGAACGCGGAGGCGGCCTCGGAAGACTGCCGCATCTTATTGCGCATGCTGGCGCTTGAATCGAACAGGAAGCCCACCGAGACCGGCGCGTCTTCGTGGGCGAAGTCGGTGATGGGCTGCTCCACGCCGTCCTCAAAGACGCGGAAATCCTCTTTGCGGAGGGTGCTGACCGGCGCGCCGGAAGCATCCACCACCTGCGCCGGCACCAGCACCATGGACGCGTCCGCGCGCAAGTTTGCTGGCGGCAGAGCCGCTTGCGGCAGCTCCGGCGAAATCCCCAGATGAGGTTCGGGCCGCTTGTGCGGCTCGATCACCGGGGAGTCGGAGGTCAATCCTTGAAAGGGTAGCGCGGGGCGGGAGGTGCTAAGCAACGCCAGGACGGCGGCCGAAAAAAAACGAACGTGCAGGGCCATGCAGTGCTCCGGAGTAGAAATGAGTATACCATCACTTCGGCCCGCGTCTTACGAACACAAGTCCCAGTACTGACGCTGGCCGTCCCAGGACGCAAGTTCCCGGCCCTGAGTGCTGGTCTGGAGACTTGCGTCCGCATCAGCGCACAGCCTGCGTTGCGCGCGTTTCAAAAAGCCGGCGCGTCCTGAGATGATGAAGGTGTGTCCGCTGTTCTGTCCCCCGTTCTGTCGGTAAGGAACCTGCGCAAGAACTACGGCGCGGCGCCGTCCGTCGACGGCGTGTCCACGTTAGCCGTCGACGGGGTCTCCTTCGAAGTTGAGCCGGGCGAAATCGTCGGACTGCTCGGGCCCAACGGCGCGGGAAAGACCACCACCATCGACATTCTGCTGGGGATTCTCGCGCCCAGCTCCGGCAGCGTGCACATCGCCGGCATCGATCTTGCGCAGGACCGCTCGCGAGCGCTGGCCGCCACCAATTTCGCTGCCGTCTACGCCGCGCTGCCTGGGAACCTGACGGTCGCCCAGAATCTGCGTTTCTTCGGCATGATCTATGGCGTCGAGCGCCTGACCGAGCGGATCGAACAACTGCTGAAGCAGTTCGAACTGGAGCGTTTTCGCAACTCCAAAACTGGCGTGCTGTCTTCGGGCGAGCAGACGCGCGTGGCGCTGGCCAAGGCTCTGCTCAACCGGCCGCAACTGCTGCTGCTCGACGAGCCCACCGCCTCGCTCGATCCAGCCACAGCGCAGGACGCCCGCCAGATCATTCGCGATTTCGTCGCGCAGGATGGCGGCGGCGTGCTATGGACCTCGCACAACATGTATGAGGTGGAGGATGTCTGCAGCCGTGTCCTGTTCCTTTCGCGCGGCCGGATTCTGCTGGAGGGCAACCCGCGGACGTTGGCCCGCGAGCACGGCAAAGCCAATCTGGAAGAGCTGTTCATTTCGGTGGCGCGTGAGCCGCTTGAGCTTCAGGGCATGAAACTGGGAAACGCATGAACCTGCGCCGCACCGCAGCCATCGTGCTGCGGCAATACTATCTGCTGCGCGGCAGCCCTACGCGCATGCTGCCGCTGTTTATCTGGGTGGCCATCGACATCGTGCTGTGGGGCTTCATCACGCGCTACTTAAACTCCGTTGCCGGATCAGGGATGAACTTCGTGCCGGTGCTGCTGGGCGCGGTGCTGCTGTGGGATTTTTTCGTGCGCGTCATGCAGGGCGTGACCACGGCGTTTTTCGAGGACGTCTGGTCGCGCAGCCTGCTGAATGTTTTCGCCACGCCGATGCGGATTCCGGAGTATCTGGCCGGCCTGGTGATTTCGAGCATCGGCACCAGCTTCATCGGCCTGTGCGTGATGCAGGCGATGGCGGTGACCATCTTCGGTCTTTCCTTCTTCAACTTCGGCGCCATGCTGTTGCCCTTTCTGCTGGTGCTGTTCGCCTTCGGCATCTCCTTGGGAATTTTCGGAAGCGCCATCGTGCTGCGCTTCGGCCCGGCCGCGGAGTGGCTGATCTGGCCCATACCGGCGATTCTGTCTCCTTTCGTGGCGGTGTTTTATCCTTTGTCGACGCTCCCCAAATGGATGCAAGGGGTTTCGCACCTGCTGCCCGCGTCCTACGTCTTTGAAGGCGTGCGGGCGATTGTGGGAGGCCGCGGCGTGGAGGGAAGTGCACTGGCTCTGGGAGCGGCGCTGGCCTTGCTCGATATCGTTTTCGCGGGAGCCTTCTTTTCTCACATTTACCGCCAGGCGGTGCGGACCGGCTTAATTGCCCGCTACAGCGCGGAGAGCCCCAGTTAAGCGAGTGGCAAAAACGGGCTTGCATTCCCTGTACTAGGTGTTATCACACGCCTGTGATCCTGAAGCAGGCCCTCCACATTTTTCGTAAAGACGTCCGCGGGCTGAGATATGAGATTGCCGCGGCGCTGGCGGTGACCGCCGGGTTCGCCTATCACAACGCGGTGAGTTCTTTCGAAGGGCTGATCGCGAACCGGCAGATTTACACCATGCTTTTGGCCGCCGCGATTTGGGTTCTGATCGCGCGGGCGATTCAAGCCGAAGCGTTGCCGGGCGACCGTCAGTTCTGGCTGACGCGGCCGTACCGGAGAAGCAGCCTGGTGCTGGCCAAGGGCCTGTTTGTCGCCGTGTTTCTGGCCGCACCGATGGCGCTTTCCGACCTGGTGATTCTCCATGGCCAAGGCCTCGGATTCTTCGGTCACGATGCCGCAGGATTCGCCTGGGAACAGATCCTGCGATTTATGTTCCTCATGGTTCCGGCGATCGGGCTGGCTGCCGTGACCCGGAACATGCTCGAATTCGTTCTGGGCTCCATCCTTTGTATAGCAGCCGATGTATAGCAGCCGAGTTTTTCATCCCGGAGGCCTTGTACGGCCTCAGCCAGGGAGTGGGCATGATATCGGCCACATGGCTCGGCTACTGGGCGGGGCTGGGGCTATTGTTCGTGGCCGCGGGCGTCGCTCTGTGGCAATACAAGGCCCGCCGCGCCTGGCTGGCGAGGGCCATTCTCGTGCCCTGCATTGTTCTCTCTGTTCCAGGAGACGTATCGCCGCTGCCCTCGGCCGCTGCGGCCATCTCTCCGCGATTGACAACGCATGGACTAGAGGCCAAAACGGTGCGCGCCGATCTGGATGCGTCACACGGCGATCAAGCGGACCAGTGCGCGAGCGCAGTGTACCTGGACTTTCCCTTCACCATCGAGGGGTTGCCCGAGGGCGCCTTTGCGCAGGTCCGGATCGCCAAATTCGGTATCGGTGATTTCTCCCAGCCCGAGGCGGGATTTTTCTCCTGGGGTGAGGTTCGCCAGGGCCGTTTGAAGTTCTCCCACGGGGTGCAGATTTATTGTCAGGAGTATCAGAAACTCAGAGCCGCCCCCACGCGAGTGCACATGTCATTTGACGTGACCGTGTTCCGCAATCCGCGAACTTTCGATGTTCCCGGTAACAAGGAACCGTTCCTGATTCCGGAAGTGGGATTGTGCCGGAGATCCCAGTCGGTGGATTGGCTGGATTGCCTGACACCATTCCACGACGTGAAAGTGGCCGTTACGGCCGACTTTCCGGAGCGGGGTCCCGACATGCTCCCGCTGCCGTCCCCGTTTCCGGCAGATCCGTCCCTTTCGCCGCTCTCCTGGCGCCGCTTCTCCATCCGTGCCGAGCGGCGTCCACCGCGATTTGAAGAACCGCATCCGGCGAGGGTGACGACTTTGGAGTGGGCCGGAGGAATGGGCGCCGCGCTCGATCTGGAAGGCGTCCGGGTTCCCGACTACGTGCGGTTTCCTCGGGTAAACGGCGTAGTGCTCAGGTAAGGGGAACGCCCTAAAACACAAAGAGGACGCCGTGTTTGAAACGGCGCCCTCCGATCGTGTTACAACCCGAACTGTCTTACTGAGCTTTGGTCGTCGCGTTCTTTCCGGGGGCGATCACGATCTTGGTCGTGGTGCCGCCGATGTCGATGGCCTGCAGCTTGGTGCCGGAAGATTCGAGGGTGGTCTCCGGAGTCTTGAAGTTCGCCTTCTCGACGCTGGCCGGAACCTGGATGGTCTGCTTGCCCTTCATGAAGGTGGCCTTGTCACCTTCCACGCTCACTTTGTAATCGCCGGCTTTCAGTTGCGTGTCACCCGCCCAGATGTCGTTGGGAATGGTTACTTTGTAGCTGGACGCCGCGCTGGCGATGCCCAACGCGAGAGTGGCAAAAACGAGAGACAACTTTCCTAATTTCATGAGTTCTAAGCTCCTTACCTTTTCTGAAGTTTTATTTTAAAAAGAAAGACCAACGGGGTATCGGTTTTTGCAGGGCCATTCTTGGCCTGCACCTGTATAGACGTTAGCATCCGAAGAAACGTAACGCCGTCACGAAAAATTGTTCCAATTCCAGCGGAACTACCACGCCGTCATTGCATCTTCAAACAAGCGAGCAAGATCTTCAGGGCCCGCGGGGCGTGGTGACAATTTCGTGACTCTATGTTGTGGAAGCGTTCCTTCCACAAGTGCACCTACATCTATTGACGCATACCCGAGGGCTTTCAATCCATTCGGAGTTTTTATGCGATGCATAAACCACACGATGCGATCCGCAAGCACTTTGCCGGCATCTTCCAGCTTCGCGTGCGCGATGTTGGCGCCCAAGGCCTGCGCTGCTTCCATGTGCCGCTCCGGGCACGCGCAGCCGGTGAAGCGAAATACCGCGGGCGCGTTCAGAATCACTGAGATTCCGTGAGGAACCAAAGGATGATCCGAGAGATAACCCGGCGCTCGATAACTTTTGACATTGCCCGAGACGGGATATGACATGCCATGTGGCAAATGTACGCCCGCGTTGCCAAACCCTACTCCGGCATAAGATGCAGCCAGCAGCATATTTCCGCGTGCCTCATCATCGGAGGGATCTTCCACCGCGCGCACCAGGTAACGCGCCACCATCCGTAGCGCTTCGGTCGACCATACATCGCTGATCGGATTCGAGCCTTGATAGGCGGGACGCAGCGCCGGACGCTCCGGATAAGCGCGCTCCGAATACGGCAGAGCCGTGTAGGATTCCACCGCGTGGCTCAGAATATCGAGCCCGCTCGAGGCCGCGACTTCCGGAGGCATGCTGCGCGTGTTGGCCGGGTCCAGCAATCCCAGCGTGGGCTTCAAGCGGCGGCTGGCGATGCCCGTCTTGGCGTGCATGCGCGTCAGATCGAAAATACTCACGCCCGTGGTTTCACTCCCCGTTCCGGCGGTGGTGGGAATCGCGATCAAAGGTTTCAGCGGGCCGGGAACGGGAAGCCCTTTGCCGATCGGAGCGTTGACGTAATCGAGGAAATCCGCGGGCGGGTAGGTGGTGTAAAGATTCACCGCCTTGGCGGTGTCGATGGCAGAGCCGCCGCCCACCGCGACAAGCGCGTCGAAGGGTTCTTGCTGCGCAAAGCGGATCGCATCTTGAAACGACTCATCGGTGGGCTCCACGCGCACGCGGTCGTAGAGACGGAACGGGACGTGACTGGACTCCAGCGATTCCAGCACCGTGTGAACCGGCGCGAGATTCTTGAGCACCGGGTCGGTGACCACCAGCACGCGGCGCGCGCCGAGCTCGGCCAGGTCCATGCCGACTTCACGCGTGACTCCGTTGCCGAAGCGGATGCTGGAAACGGCCATTTCGAACGCGATTTCGTGCTGCATTTCCCTTAATGTCTTACCAATTCATCGCCAGATTGGCGAATGTGCGCACGCACACGCCGGTAGGCCCTTTGGGCATGAAAGGCTTGGCGTCATCCAGCCAGGCCGTGCCCGCGATGTCCAGATGCACCCACGGCGTATCGCCCGCAAACTCGCGGATGAACCAGGCCGCGCTGATGGCTCCGCCGGGGCGCCCACCGATGTTGGCCAGATCGGCAAACGGGCTCTTGAGCAAATCCTTGTATTCGTCGTCCATCGGCATCTGCCAGGCCTTTTCCCCCTCCGCTTTGGCGGAAGCCATGACGCGGCCCAGCAGCGCGTCGTTGTTGGTGAACGCGCCGATGTTGACGTGGCCCAGTGCGACCACAATCGCTCCGGTCAGCGTGGCCGCGTCCACCAAGTGGGTGCAACCCAGGCGCTGCGCGTAGGTCAGCGCATCGATCAGGATCAATCGCCCTTCGGCGTCGGTGTTCAAAACTTCGATGGTCTTGCCCGCAAGAGAAGTGACGATATCGCCCGGCCTCTGGGCTTTGCTCCCGACCATGTTTTCAACGGCGGGAACGAGCGCGGTAACGGGGATGGCCGGTTTCAACTGCGCGATTGCGCGCATGGCGCCGAGAACCGCGGCTCCGCCGGACATGTCGTACTTCATTTTTTCCATGCCGTCGGCCGGCTTGATGGATACGCCGCCGGTGTCAAAGGTGACCCCCTTGCCGATCAGCCCCAGGTGATCGCTGGAAGATGGCGGCGCAGCCGGCCGGTAGCGGACTGGTTTGTAGCGCACGATGATCAGCGCGGGCGGCTCCGCGCTGCCCTGCGCCACGCCCAGCAGCGAGCCCATGCCCAACTGCCGCATGCGATCCTGATCCAGCACCTCGCAATCGAGCGAAAATTCCGCGCACATGGCGCGGGCTCGGTCCGCCAGGATGGCCGGCGTCATCAGGTTGGCGGGTTCATTGGCCAAGGTGCGGGTGAAATTTTGCGCCTCCGCCAGGATGTTGCCCCGCGCGAAAGCGGATTGGATGGAGCCGGAAAGCTCGGGAACGGCGACGGAGAAACTGTCGAGCGATTTGGAGTCCTTCGAAGACGTCTTGTGGACGTCGACTTCGTAATTGCCCAGAATGCCGCCTTCAATGGCCGCTTCGATCAGGCCAGGCGCGCTGCCTGCGCCGATCCACCACGCCAACGTTTTCACGCCTTTTTGTTTGAGCGAGCGCGAGGCCGAGGCTACGGCTTTGCGCAGCGCGGCAGAGTCGAACCCATCGCGCTTGCCCCCGCCCACCACCACCAGCCGCTTGGAGGCGAGGCCGGAGGCCAGACCGGAAGACAGATGCAGGATGGCGAGCTCGCCCGGCTTGCCGGAAAACTCGCCCGAGGCATTCAACTCCTCCAGCCAGTCCGAGACGGTGCTCAACTCGGCTGGGGCGGCGGCTTCTTCCTGGAAAACAATGATGGCGAGAGCATCGGCAGAAACCTGGTCAAAAGGCTGAGAAATCAGAAAGGATTCCATACGTTTTAATTTCTTTTGAGACGGCCGACGGCGGCTTTAGCTTCGGCTTGCATCTCCCGCGCGCGCTCGCTTTCGCGTTTGTCGTGGAGCTTCTTGCCGCGGCCCACCGCGAGTTCCACTTTGATCAGGCCCTCCTTCAAGTACAGCTTGGTGGGCACCAGCGTCAAGCCGCGCTCGCGCGTTTCGCGCTGCAGCTTGTTGATCTCGGCGCGATGTAGCAGCAGTTTACGGCGGCGCACCGGCGCGTGGTTCATGATGTTGCCGTGCGAATACTGGCCGATGTGGGCGTTCACCAGCCACGCTTCGTTGTGCTCGATTTCGCCGAAGGCTTCCTTGAGCTGGACTTTACCGTCGCGCGCGGCCTTGACCTCGGTTCCGGTCAGCACCAGCCCAGCCTCGACTCGATCCGAGAGGGCGTAGCTGTGGGAGGCGGACCGGTTATCACTCAGGATTTTGATTTTGGCTTCCACGCTTGGACTTGGGGCTGCGTCAAGAACTAATGAGGGATTGCCCCGAACGTTCCAGTGTACCACGCAACATGATGAATGGAAAATACTTACGCGCCTTCCTGGCGCTGATCCTGGCCGCTCTTCTGGGCGCCGCCGCCATCCAGGCGAAATCCAACAAGAAGGCGGAACAGTTCTTTAAAGCCGGCCAGGCGGCGGAGTTGAAGAACGATTGGGACACGGCGGTAACGCAATATCAAAAGGCGCAGGACGCAGACCCTGCCAATCCCGCCTACGAGATCGCGCTGCGGCGGGCGCGCTTTGAGGGCGGCCAGAAGCACGTGGATGCCGGCGTAAAGCTGCGCTCCGCGAACAAGCTGGCGGAGGCAATGGGGGAGTTCCAGAAGGCGATTATCATGGACCCGTCCTCGCAGGTGGCGCTGCAGGAGATCAAGCGCACGCAGCAGATGATGCTGGGCAGCCAGGCAAGCTCGCCCGGAACCGCAGGGATGACCCCGGTCGAGAAAATGAAAGCGGAAGAGGACGAGCGCGTGGCCGCAATCGAGGCCCCTCCGGAGCTGAAGCCGGCCATGCGCAAGCTCCCGCCCACCAAGATGAACTCCCAGCCGCCCACCACGATATTCCGCACGGTGGCGATGATGGCGGGCCTGTATGTGTCGTTTGATCCGGCGGGCTTGGCCTCCAACAAGCCGATGGACGTGAATATGGACGAGATGACGGTGGAGCAGGCGCTGGATTACCTGGCCTTCGTCACCCACACCTTCTGGAAGCCGATCTCTTCCAATACGATTTTCGTGGCCGACGACAACACCCAAAAGCGCCGCGACTTCCAGACCGAGGCTCTGCGCGTGTTCTATTTGCCCAATTCCTACACCGTGCAGGAATTCCAGGAAATCGCCAACGCCATGCGCACCGTGGCCGAGATACGGCGCGTGTTCACCTACAACGCAGGACGCGCGATGGTGGTGCGCGGCACTCCGGATGAAATCGCTTTCGTGGAAAAGCTGGTGCACGATCTGGACAAGCCCAAGGCGGAAGTCATCGTGGACGTGGAGATTCTGGAGACCAACAGCACCTATTCCAAGCAGTTGGCGGCAACCATTGCCTCAGGCGGGACCGCCGGCCTGAACGTGCCCATCAGCTTCAACCCGACCTCGAACATCGCCACGAATACCACCGGCTCGACATCGACCACCACGTCGACCACGTCCACCACCACGCCGACCGGTGGAATCGGAACAACCACCCCGGCTGCGACCCCCGGCACCGTCGGATTGAACAGCCTGGCGCATCTCTCCACAGCGGATTTTTCCACCAGTCTGCCGGGAGCGATGCTGAACGCGATGTTGTCGGATTCCCGGACCAAGGTGATGAATCGCCCGCAGGTACGCGCCTCCGACGGGCAGAAGGTAGAACTGCAGGTGGGCGTGCGCATTCCTTACGCCACTGGCAGCCTGGGCTCGGCGGTGGGCGCAACCACGGTGGGCGTGAGCCCGCTGGTGCAGACCCAGTTCTCCTACGCCGATACGGGCGTGACGCTGAACATGCAGCCAACGGTGCACTCGGCAGATGAACTGACCATGCACCTGGAAATCACGGTATCTTCGGTGCAATCCTACGAGCAGTTGGGCGGCGGCATTTCGCAGCCTGTGATTGCGCAGCAGAAGAACATCACCGATGTCCGCATGCGCAACGGCGAGGTCAGCCTGTTGGGCGGGTTGAACCAGGTCTCCGACTCCAATTCGCTGGCCGGAATTCCGGGATTGACGAATATTCCGGTGCTTGGCAAATTTTTGTTCGGCAGCACGTCGGTAAACAAGGTGACGGACCAGATCATCATCGCGGTGACGCCGCACATTATCCGCACGCCGGATTATACGCCGGAGAATCTGCGCACCATTTATGCCGGCTCCGACCAGAATATTCGCGTGATTCATGAGCAGTTGCCGGACGCAGAGCCGGTGATTCTCCCGGCCGTGCCTGCCAAGGCGCAAGCCGGGACGGCGCCCGCCCCCACGCCCGCCTCCACGAATGTTGCGGCCGCTGCTCCTCCTGCCGCGCCCGTAGCAGCTCCGGTTCGGCCAGGTCCGTTACCCGCAGGTCCGGTACCCGCAGGTCCGGCGCCTGCGCCTGTCGCGCAAACCGCGCGGCTGAGCTTCCAACCCGGCGCGGTCCAGGTCAGCCGGGAGGGATCTTTTACTCTCAGCCTGCAATTGGATGGAGCGGCCGATTTATATTCGCTGTCGCCTTTGCAGATCAAGTACGACCCGGCTCAGGTGCGTTTGAATGAGGCGGCGGCCGGCGATCTGCTGACGCGCGACGGCGTCAAGGTGACCAAGCAGCAGGACATTCGCAACGATTCTGGCGAGGCTACCGTGACGCTGACGCGGTTGCCGGGAGCCAAGGGCGTCACCGGCTCAGGCATCGTCGCCACTCTTTCTTTTTCGGCGATCGGCAAGGGATCGGGCACGGTCTCGATTACCGGCGCCAGTTTGAAGAACTCCCGGCTGCAGCCTCAGCCGGCTGAGCTGGCAAGTGTCCCGGTGAGCATTCAATAATAAATGCGGCACCAATAAGGGCAGCAGAGTATGCAGGCGGTGAAACGGCGCGGAGAGCGGGGTCTATCGCTGATAGAGCTGATTGTAGCTTTCACCATCCTCTCCATCTTGACCACCATGGCCGTCCCCTTGGCGCGCTACAAAGTTCGCCGCGACAAGGAGCGCGGTTTGCAGGAGGCCCTGCGGACTTTGCGCAAGGCCATCGATGGTTATAAGGATGCGACGCTGGCCAACAAGATCCAGAGCAAGCTGGATGCGGACGGATATCCCGAGAATCTGAAGCAGTTGGTGGACGGAGTGAAGCTGTCGCAATCGGCCGACGGAAAGGTGGTCAAGTTTCTGCGGGAGATCCCCATCGACCCGATGACGGGGACTCGCGATTGGCAACTGGTAAGCGAGCAGGACGATCCGTTGAGCACCAGTTGGGGCGGACAGAATGTCTTCAATGTGCACACCAAGAGCACGGAGACGGCGCGAGATGGAACACTTTATTCAACCTGGTAGACGCGGCGGACTACGCCGGCGGGAGCGCACAGGCGTGAGCCGTTGTGCGCGGATTAAAGCACGCCTCAAGAACGGTTACACGCTGATCGAACTTGTCGTCGTGCTGGCGATCATCTCGATCCTGCTTGCAGTCGCGCTGCCGATGTATCAGAAGTCGCTGCGGCGCACCAAGGAAGCTGTGCTCAAGAACAACCTGTTCACTCTGCGCACGGTGATCGACGAGTATACCTTCGACAAGAAGAAGGCTCCGCAGACGCTCCAGGACCTGGTCGATCAGGGTTACCTGCGGCAGGTTCCCATCGACCCCATCACTGGAAACGACCAATGGCGGATCGTCATGGAGGACGCCTACAGCATGGTGGACCAGACCCAGGCCGGCATCTTCAACGTGTGCAGCACCTCGGATCAGAGAAGCCTGGAAGGCACGCCGTACTCGCAATGGGGCTGCGAAGCCAAGTAACTGCTAAAATTATACGAGGAGCTTCCTGATCCCCGGTCGTCTAATGGTAGGACAGCGGCCTTTGGAGCCGTGAATCGTGGTTCGAATCCATGCCGGGGAGCCAACTAATTCATAACAAACAACTTATCGGCAATCAAAAGGTAAGTCTACAGAGTCCTGTAGAAACAGCATGTTATTATCAACAACATGCGAACGCCTGTGCCGCTCCACCTGTACCGCTACCACTCGGACGATTGCATCGTTCACACCCTCGGACTCGCCACAAAAGCAAAGAAACTTTACAAGGATTGCGACTGTCCCATCTGGATCACAGGCACCGCAGACGACGGAACGTACTACCCACGGACCACCACAGGGCATCGTGATTGGGCTGCGGCTGAAGCTGAGTTGCGCTCCATGCAAGCGCACGGTAAAGACATCACGGTGCATGGACCCACCATCGAGGATTGCGCCACACGCTTCCTGGACGGCCACGAAGAGAAAGTAGGAGACAAGGCCAAGGGACACCACAAGCTCACCCTGGATCGCCTGCAAGCGTATTGCAAGGGCCGGGGTGTGTACCACATGAGCGGTCTCACCTACGATCTATTGGAAGATTTCAAGACGTATGGTCTCAAGGAACTCAAGGCCAGTTCATCGAGAGCGACGGCGGTATCCAAACTGAAAGTTTTCCTGAAGGTTGCGTACAAGCGTGAATGGATAAAGGTTGCACTCCATAGCATCGTCCAGACGCCAAAAGTGGTCTACGACAAAAAGCAGCCGTACACCGAAGAGGAACTTTTGTTGGTCCTTACCGAAGCCGAAAAGCTCAACGGTGGCACCTACGGCTACGCAACCAACGGCGCTACGTTCCGGCTCCTGTTGGAACTGATGCTGGAAACTGGACTGCGTGTCAGCGACGGAGTGCGATTCAATCCCCGGCACGTCACGAAGAGCAAGCACCTGTGGAAGTACAAATTCGAGATGACCAAGCAACGAAAAAACGAACAGAAAAAAGATCACGTCATCTACATCACGGATCGGCTCAAGACTGAGATCGCAAAATGTAAATGGTTCTCAACCAAACTGCCGTTCGCCTATCGAGACCCTAACGCCGATGAAGGCAAGGTCGAAGCCGCTGTATACGAGCGAATGCAGGAGATTGGGAATCGTTGCGGCGTCGATGACTGTAGGCCGCACAGACTACGTGACACGTTCGCTTACCGAATGCTCCACTTCAGGAAGATGGGGCTTGAGGACGTGTCTCACCTTCTTTGCCACTCTGATACCTCTGTTACTGAGCGGTACTACTCGGCGTGGCTTGTTGACAGGGAACTTCGATTGGAGAAACTTTTTGGTGAGGCGCTGGCGAAGCCGTTCAGCGACTAAGCCGGGGATTCGGTAGCTGGTGTATGACTGCTTTCCCACGGCTGGTCCAAGATTGCGGTCTCGGTACACGTCGTCTTCGTGCTCAAGCAATCTTACGATCTTGTTGAACGAGAATCCGAACTCCTTCATCAAATCTCTAACGAAGTAAACTTCGTCGTCTTGAAAAACCATCGCTGCTGTACCTACACAGCGCAAAGGCTGTGCAGCCGCAGACGAACAAATTGGAATTCTTCCGGCTCATCACGACTCTCCTTTCAATCGAATTTGCAGCTTTCTTCAACAATCGCCGGATCGCTGCGTCTCCCGGCTCAATTGTTCCGCCGCCCGAGGCAACGGATTTGGTTGATCTTCACGGCGCTGGCGACTCTGGACATTCCAGGCGTCAGCGATTCCGAATCCTTGCAAAACTCGTCTGAACTACGCCGCTAGTTCGATACCGCAGACGGCCAAGATTTCCTCTCGAAGCGCATCGTACTCTTGTTCAGTGCGTGCGCCCAATACCGTCCTATCGACTGTGGTCATCCACGCATAAGCTGGCACGGTAATCAGCGGTTCATCTGCTCCGAGTCTCTGGCGAATGACATCGACATTTTTCTGGTGCTGCTCGACGCCGATGTAATGGCGGTCAAGCCGCTTCGCCACGGCCAGCGTGGTGCCAGACCCGGCGAATCGGTCCATAACCACGTCACCTTCATCGGTGAAGAGCTTCATGAAAAACTCTGGTAGCGACTCCGGGAACGCAGCACTGTGGTGCCGATTCACATTTTCCGTGGGTAAAGTGAGCACGTTGTCCGGGAATACTGTCGTCTTGTTCAGCCAAGCCGAATCGTTTGTTCCGAAGCCACTGCCGTTTTTACGTTCTCTTCGACCGGCGCTCTTCCTGCGAAGTGTCGTCCGCTGCGTCTTGGCCCAATCACCGATGGGCACCTTGACGGCGTGTTGGTTCATTTTGAACTTTGGATGTTTGGTGAAGTGCAGGCACCGTTCCCAACCATCTCTAAAACGGTTCGGCCACTTTCCTGGCATCGAATTCGTCTTGTGCCAAACGTATTCTTCTACCCAGAGCCACCCCTGGCTTTGTAAGGCAAGAATCAGCTTGAGCACGTAGTTATGGCGCTCGCCGTCCACGACTTTTTCTTTGATGTTCAACACGAATGATCCGGTTGGCTTCAGAACTCGAAGCAACTCCTTTGATCGTGGAAGAAACCAGTCCACGTATTCATCTGGGCCAATGCCGCCATACGTGCGCTTGCGTGCGTCCGCATAAGGTGGGCTGGTCACGATCAGATCGACGCTGTTTCGGTCGAGTCCCGTCATCTGGTCAAGGCAGTCGCCCGTCAGAATTACATTTGCTTTGTATAAATCCATGTCTTCCGTTTCCTTTGGTTTGTTTTCGCCGCCAGCGATCCCCAATCTGCGAAAGCTGGCTGTGGATTTGGAAGACCGGAACAAATTGTTCAGCACGTCGGCTGCGCTGATCCGGCTCTGGTCGTCCTCTGCGCTTTTACGCCGCCACCGCCTGCTTGTCGTCACCTTCGTTCAGCAACGTTTCCAAGAACGCCTTGTGCTTTGCCAGGGCATCGGTGTTCCAGGAAATGATCGCCTGAAGCTCTTCGACTTCGGCTTGAAGCACGTCCGTAGCCCGTAAGGGCCATTTGAACGTCCGCTGCTACAGACACTTCGTACAACTTCACTTCAGGGCTGCTGGTCGGTTGCTCTGTGGATTCCGCTGCCGCCGTGGGCACCGATCCGTTTACATTTTCAGCTTCAAAATTGGAATTGGGCATATCGCCTTCCTTTCTGTTTGCCTCGTTGATAAGACCGATCCGGTTTGTCAGACCACACGACCTGATCCGGGGTTCGGCAAAACTCGATATTGTTCGTCTGCGTACTTACATCCGTCTCCGTTCGCCGTCTTCAAATTTGTACGGCTTCAATTTTCCCTCCGCTTCAAGGCGTTTCTTGCTCTTGCGATGGCCCATGTGAAACAGGAGGCAGAAAGGACACTGGTACGCTTGGATGTTTTCACCTGTGTGATTGCGAGAGGCAGCGGCTGTATCCGCCGCCTCTCTGAGCGACATATAGGCTCTCTTGCCCAGGCAACTACCCACTTCCAATTCGGCGAGGGCGCTATCGCTTCTTCTCATTGTGTTTTCTCACTCTCATAGGAATGAAGCATCTGCCGTTGGAGAATG
>CAWISY010000206.1:0-20906 GCA_963838455.1 Bryobacterales bacterium | reverse complement strand
GCGAGGGAAGCGATTCGCGTCTACGCTCTCAATTTCATCGAGGGTCTGCCCGACTTCACCTGCATACAGATGACGCACTGGGCGTTGACGACATCCCTGGTGATGGATCGGAGTGGGTTTGCACTGTCCCCAACCGGTTCGCGATCCGGCGACGTGCAGATCCAACTGGCCTTCGTGGGCCGTCGGGAACTGAGTAAAATCGTGATGGTCAACGGCAAACCCGCAGCCACCGCCCGCGGAAGCGAACTGCCGGCGATGCAGTCGAGAGGCGAGTTTGGCGCTCTCCTGGCGCGCATCTTTGCCCAAAACGCTGATCCCAAGAGTGCGGCCGTATTCCGGTGGGCACGCATAGCGCAGCTCAATGGCCGTCGCATGTACGTGTTCGCGTACCGCGTGCCGAAGGAAAGCGGTTATGGTTTGCAGGAGAGCGGCCGCACGACCACTGTGCCCTTCAAAGGCTTGATCTATGCGGATTTCGAGACCAAAGCGGTGATGCGCATTGAGCTGGAATGCACGGACATTCCCGCCAGCGCCGGTTACCGGTCCGTGCGCCTCAGCGTGAACTACAAACCGGCGCGCGTGGCCGAACAGGAGTTCGTGCTGCCGTCTTCTTTTGAAGAGGCCACGGTTCGAACCGAAGGCGACAACCAGACGGCTGAAAGAATCACGGCCAAGTACGTAGACTACCGGCGCTTCTCGGCGGAGTCCGCGATTCAATTCGGCGGCGCGAGGACGCAGCGGTAGAAGACAAAAGCGGCAAAAGAGTCACCGCGAATACGCAGTCTTGATTGGCGCAGTTCCTACTAACCTTCGCGGGTGAGCTGGCGTGGCGTCAGCCGGGGGAGGCTGCTGGCGCGCTCGCGGCGCTTCAAGTCGGCGTAGATCCGGTCCAGATCGTGGCCCTGCTCCGCGGAATAGGCGTCCCGGGCGGCGTAAACGTCCGTGAGAACCTCGTCGTCCCATAGCTTCCTGTCAGACGAGTTCTTCCGGAGTACAGATCGTCGTTTTGGTGTATCCATGCTTCGCAAGAATCCTCTCCACTTCCCGCCGAATTCGAACATTCGCGATATGCCGGAAGTTCCAAGTCAGCAGAAACTCGCACTCTGCCACCGACGCCGCCGCAATGTGGACCGCATCAGGCCCAGCGTTCTCGGGAATCGCGCCGGGAACAACCAATCGCTTCGCTACCTCCAGTATCCTCTGGTCCACCGGGAAAAGCGAGACCTCCCGCAAGAGCTCCTGACGACGCCGGACCAACGACGGGTCGCCTCGTTCGCACTCCGCCTCAACCGCTTCCGATATGACCAGCGTGTACTTCTGTCGCTCGGTCTCCCACCACCGGCGGGTGATCACCTGCCTCCCAGCGGTCACGGGTTGCCGGCTAGACGGCGCAGCCAGGTAGCTGAGAATTGTGGTCTCGATGTAGACTTTGGGCTTCATCGGCGGTCTGACGATTCAGTGTCGAGAACATCATCACGAGGCGTCTACCAGATGTAGTCTTTGGCCTCGCCGCGCCGCTCGTAGCTGTCGAGCACGTGCACCACGCGCAGCTTCTTGAGCTTGGTCGGCGACAGCGCGCCGATCGGCACGTACAAAATCTTGCGCCCCACGTGCGCGGAGATGGACCGGAAAATGGAGCGCGGCGGCTTGGCCGCGACATACACCACGAAGCGCTCGACCGAATAATCCAGGCCTGCCATCAGCAGCCGCTCCGCTTTCGATTCGGCGAAGTCGTAATCGGTATCCGACCATACGTCAAACATGCGGCGCGGAGGAAGCGTCATCAGGATGCCGCCATATTCGGCGCGCCCGATGCCCGGCCCCACCAGGTTGTCGAAAGGGAAGGTGGAATAAAAAGCCATGTCGGACTCGTTCTGATGCTCGCCGAGCCAGGTGGTGAGATAAGGATAGCGGTCCTCGCGGTCCTCATCGAAGATCACCACCACCGCGCCCACCTGGCCGGATAAACGGTCGGCTTGCCGCACGAAGATTTTCTGGCTGTGCCAGTTGCGGATGGTCTCGCGAATGTCGATGCCGTCCAGGATCGAGGTGGTGAACGGCTCCACGCGAACGCGCTCTTCCGAGAGCATCGCCTTGGCCTTCTGCTTGAGGAAGCGGCCGTATTCTTCGATCACCAGGTCTTCAGGAGGATAAGAGCAGATGGCGTTGCCGGTGGTCTGCTTGGCCCATTCACCCGGCTCTTTTTCCCGTTTGCGGGGCTTGAGGCCGGCTGGTTTCAGCCGCTGTTTGGGGCGGGGAAGGCGGCGCCGGATGCGCAGGCGCTTGGTGTTGAGCCAGATTTCGCCGGCTGACAGGCGAACGGTTTCGAGACTCGACGTTTCATGCTGCGCCAGGTAGCGATTGGCGAGTTGCCACACCTCCCACCCGTAGTTATCGTCGACGATGGAGCGCGCGGCTACCGCCAGATCGTAGACCCCGGCAACCAGATCGCCGCCGGTGTTCGCCAGGTTGCGGGTGTAGCGTGCGATCAGGCGGCGCTGCCAGTGCGCTAGCTTTTCCCCGGTGGATTCCGCGTACTTCGCCTCGGCTTCGCGGAGCAGATCCCATTGCACGCGCGGCCGGTCCAGCGTCTCGGCTCCTTTTAAATCCAGCCGGAAAAACTCGTAACGTTCCTGCAAGTACGGAAATTCGACGGTAATTTCCGCCAGACAATCCGGGTGCGGATTCAGCAAGCGGACTTCCGGCTGCTTCTTGCGCGGGGCCGGTGGTTCCTGCGGAGCCTCCATCGCATCCAGCAGCGGATCGAGCAGATTCAGCGACACCACGGCCACCACGCTCGCCTCCGGGTCCGCGCCTTGCAGCTTCCAGGCCATGCCCGCCGCATGCGCGCTGATCTCCTCCGTGCGTTCCTGCGGCCACAGCCGATAGGCCTCGATGTATTTCTCCAGGCCGATCCTGGCGACGGCGTAACTGTCCGGATAATTGTCGGGCAGGTGGGGCCGCTCATTCGAATCGGGCTCCAGGAACATGATGTCCGCGCCGATTTCTTCCGCCGTGCGCAGAGCCTCGGTGAACGGGTCGGCCGGCTCTACCGGCACGTACACCGCGCGATCGTCGTCTCCGTTTTCCTCCATGTAGAGGATCGCGGACATTTCGGGTAACCGGGCTAGAGCGCGATGGTATGCGGCTTCGAGAAACCCCGGAAGCTCCACCGCGATAATTTTGGGACGCCGCTCCAGCAGCAGCCGGCGCAGCGCGATCGTAAACTCCACGCGGCCGGGCGCCACCGGAAAATACAGGATGCGGCCGCGGTCCAGGCCGCCGCGCTTGATCTCAGTTTCGAGGGACATAGCGCAGGGCTTCGTCGCCAAGAGTCTGGGTGATCGCCAGGCGCAGCGTAGCGGCAGTGACCTCGCAGGACTCCTCACTCGCCAGCTTCATGGCGAAGCGGGCGATGTTGATGCCGTCGCGCGCGGTGTAGCGTTCATCGGCAGAGTGCGCGTTCTGCAGAAAATCGGTCACGTAGTTCAGGATATGATCGTCGCCGAATGGGAGATTTTCCTTCAAAATCGCGACTTCCTCATGCCTTTCCGGAAAATCGATCAGAATTTGAGGCTGCAGGCGGGAGTGGATGTACTCCGGCAGGTCGAAGGTGCTGGCGTCATCGTTCATGGTGGCGACCAGGCGGAACAGGGGATGCGCTTTGATCTTGATCCCGGCCACAATCGATTCGACGTAGCGCCGGTTATCGAGCAGCGGAGCAAGGCTGGCCCAGCTCTTCTCGCTCATGCGGTTGCCTTCGTCCAGGATGACGATGCCGCCGCGGAGCATGGCCGTCACCAGCGGCGAGGCGACATAGCGCAGCCGCGCGGCGCCTTCGATGACCGGCGTAACCAGCAGGTCTTCCGGACGGGTGTCAACGGTCGCCTGCATGATGTAGACTTCGCGGCCCAGCCGCTTGGCCGCCGCGTAAGCCAGAGTGGTCTTGCCCACGCCGGGCTTGCCCAGCAGGCGCGGATTCATCGGCAAGTCCTGCGGATCGATTACGAGCCACGCGGCCAGAAGCTGGCGCATGACTTCTTCCTGCCCTACCCATCGGATCGCCAATTCATCCGGATGGGCCAGATGCAGCGGTACACCGTCAATTTCAACAACCATTCCCCTTAGGATACCGCTTGCTACGCGCGCGGCTCTGTACGCCGCCCAAAACTGATCTGTGACTAGACAGAGCCGCGACCGGAGAGAGCGGTTTCCTGCGACGAATGACCGAAGCTCCGCTGGGCCGAGTGAGAGCCTACTTCAGGGCGAACGTGTACAGCGCGCTGCCGCACTGGATGCTGACGAACTGCTTGCCGTTTACGGTGTAGGTGATGGGACCGGCGGAAACCGACGGGCCCAGGTTAGTGCTCCACAGCAGCTTGCCGTCGCGAGCGTCCAGCGCGTAGAAGGCTCCGTCGCGGCCGCCGCTGAACAACAAGTTCGAGGCGGTGGTCAGGATGCCCGCTTCCGTCGAAGGCGCATCTAAACGATGCGACCACTTCTTCTCGCCCGTATTCGGATCGACGGCGATCACGTCGCTGTAGATATCCTCGCCGGTATTCTGATTCCTAGGGAACACGCCGGTGTAGTTGCCGCCGTTATGGAACTCCGGCGGAGCTTCGCCCTTGGAGTAAATGCTGGATGTGTTCTCCCACGCCGAGATGTAGAACAAGCCTGTCGCGGGACTGAAGGAGGGGTTATACCAATTGGTTCCACCCTGGTTGCCAGGGTAAACCAGCGTCCCTTCCTTGGTGGGCTTGACCTTGGGGTCGAGCATGGGGCGGCCCTTCTCGTCGAAACCGGTTTCCCAGTTCACCTTGGTGAACGGCTTGCCGCTCAGAAACTGGCCGTTAGTGCGGTCCAGCACGTAGAACAGGCCGTTGCGATTGGCCAACATCAACACCTTGCGCGGCTGGCCTTTGAATTGGATGTCGGCCAGCACCGGGACCTGCGTCGCATCCCAATCGAACTCATTGTGTGGCGAGAACTGATAATGCCAATTGAGCTTCCCAGTATCGGCGTCGAGCGCGATCACCGAGGAGCTATAGAGGTTGTCGCCCAGGCGGGCATCGCCGTCCCAGTCCGGTCCGGCATTGCCAGTGCCCCAGTAGGTCAGGTTGTTCGTGGGGTCGTAGGAGCCGGTCACCCAGATGGGCGCCCCGCCGTGCATCCAGGAATCATTCGGCTTACCGTCGGGGCCGAGCCAGGTTTCAAAGCCGGGCTCGCCCGGTCCGGGGACCGTGTTGAAGCGCCAGACCTCTTTGCCGGTCGCGGCGTCGTAGGCGGCGATGAAACCGCGGATGCCGTGCTCACCGCCGGCCACGCCCGTGATCACTTTGTCCTTGACCACGATCGGCGCCACCGTCATCGAGTATTGCTGCTTGTAGTCGGCCACCGTGGTCTTCCACATTTCCTTGCCGGTGCGCGCGTTGATGGCGATCAGCTCCGCGTCCAGCGTGGCTAAGAAGAGCTTGTCGTTGAGAATCGCCACGCCGCGGGTCAGGTTTCCGCAGCAGGGATTGCGCGTCCCCTCCGCGACCTTGTGCGCGTAGGTCCAGATGGTCTTGCCCGTGGCGGCATCCAGCGCGACGACGTCATTCGGGCTCTGGATCGTGTACATCACGCCGTCAATCACCAGCGGCGTCACCTCGTGCTTTTCGAGCGAGTGCGATTGGAATACCCACTTCAGCGACAGATCGCCGGCGTTAGCCGGAGTAATCTGCGTCAGCCCGCTGTAGCGCTGGCTCATGATGCTGCCCGAATAAGTCAGCCAGTTTTGCGGCTCCTGACTCGAGTTGAGGATCCGGCTGAAGGGGACGTCGGTAACTTTGGCTTCGCGGCTGGGGCCCCCACGACCTCCGCCATTGCCGCCTCCCCCGTTACCACCGCGTCCTCCACCGCCACCGTTTCCACCTTGGGCCCACATCGCGGGGGCGGCGAGGGCAGTCAAACAGAGCACCAGGAGCGCACGTATCTTCACGGATTTCTTGATCGCCATGGATTCACCTTCTTTGGAACGATTGTAATCGGACCCGTCTGAGGGCTTATCTTACCGCGGCGTGCGCAGCGCTGCAAATGCCGCGACTTCCGCGCGCCGGGCGCTGCGTGGCACACTCTGACCCGAAAACGGTCATGCTGATGATTATTTTCGGGGCGGGCGCGTCCTGCCCATCATTCCGTCTCTCGAAACGCAGACAACCTTGAGGACCGCAGGGAGGCGTATCGGACCGAATCCGAGACTGACCTTGAGCGGAAAAGACATTAGCCGCCATTGGGCCGCTGAGGATCCGCCCCTCCCGCTTCCAGCAGGAAAGCCTGTTTATCGTCCAATGGGGAAAATGGGGAGATCAGTGTTCGGCGTACCCCCTTCAACAACCCCGAAACTGGAACCTCGCGTAGGAGCGGTGGCGGAGCCATGCGTAGGAGCGACGACGGTCTGTCCGGCGATCTTCGCCGACGGATCAATATAGTAGGCACTGTTGCCGCGGATATGCAGGTTCCCGCCCACACTGCTGCTGCCGAAGACGGACAAGCTGCCACCGTTCATCTGCACATCGCCGCCCACGATGCTGCTGTTAAGCACGAGACTGCCGCCCTTGATCACGACGTTGCCGCCGATGGCGCCATGGCTGAACATATAGGTCTGGCCGTCGGTAACGGTCAGATTGCCGGCGACGTTCACGGTTATCGGCACGCTCATGGTTGCCTTCGCGTACCCCTTAACGTCGGCGGGCGTGAAGGTCATGGATAGCATTTGAGTCCCTGCGCTCAGAACCGTTCCCGCGGGTGGCTTGTACACGAACGTCCCCGGCACGCTCGCGGTCGCGTCCAATTGCATCCCGCTGAGCTCCGTTCCGGAGGTGATGTTCGCCGGCGCGGGCCAAGTCACCGTTGGCGCGATCTTTGCCGCGGTCGCCGCCGGGGTGGCGACTGCCGCTAGGGTCAAGGCAGTGACCAAGGAAATCGCGATCCGTCTGAACTTCCAATTCGTCCCAGGGCAAGACATATAAATCCCTCCTGCCTACCCATATTTTACCTCCGAAGCCACCTTCGCAGACCCAATTGTTCTTGGCCCGGGAGCGCGAACCACACTGCGCCGTGGCAAAACCGCTTGACCTGCGGCGATTGGTGAAATTGGTCAAGGCAACGATTCAGTGAGCTTGTATTGGGTCGTTCGGTGATGCAGTTTCTAAATTGAAGGAGCGTCTCAGCTAGCCCTGCGTAGGGCGTCTTCCACGGCATCAGGATGCCGGGCGATCACCGCCAATAGAACTCGCGCCGGTCCGTCGGGGCGGGTGCGGCGCTGCTCCCAGTTGCGCAGGGTTGCAGGCAGGAACCCAAACTTGGCCGCAAATTCGGCCTGGCTCAGTCCCAGGCGCCGGCGAACCTCGCGTACGTCGATTTCCGGGGCTTCAACGGTGGAAGCTGGACGGCGACGTCCTTACCCTCCGCCCAGTCGACTGCTTCCTGGAGGCTTGCAATAATCCGGCTGCCGGCGGGCGGCTTCCGCCGCTTGGCTGCGATAGAAGAGTTCTTCATTTTGCCATCCTCCTCCGATACCCAGCGACCAGCCGGGGCAACAGGTCTCTGACTTCGTTCCGCTGAAGGGTGCGTTGACCTACCTCATAGGGAAGAGCCGTCCCATTCATGCCTTGGATCGGGATAAAAGAAGGCAGCGGCATAGCCAGATGTTTCGATGACGCGAATGAACCAGCCGCCCGGAACCTTAGCGCGAATCACTTCCGTTTCTACCGCCGATGGGCCGGGATTTGGGAGCGATTCCCAGTCGAGGGTTTCCACCAAGTCAGCGTATCATGCCAGTAGTTCTGCGAGATCCCACCTGGCAGAAAGGTTTCAGTTCAACCCAGATTCCCGACACTACCAGCGTGATTCTCGAAACCTCTAGATCTCGCAACCCTACTTCTTGTCTTGCTTGGCGTCGTCGACGATGGCGTTCAGCGCCGGTGCGTCCTTCACTTCCGGAGGCGCAGTGCTCTTGAACGTCCGAATATAAGCGTAGATGTCCTTGGCCTGCTTGTCGGACATGGAGTTCTGGCTGAAGTTCGGCATGCTGGTCGAAGGCGTCTCCGGCGCGACGTTGGCGCGTCCGCGCAGGAAGGTGAGGAAGGTTTGCTCGGTGGAGAGATTGCCCCAGACGCCGACGAAATGCCGGGCGCCGGTCTCGCCGTTGTATCCGTGGCAGGCATAGCAGCCGAAGTTGTAGTACAGTCCCTTGCCCGCGGTGGCGTTGCCGGTCACCGGACTGGTGGGAGGGGGAACGGGCTTGGCCGGCTCCGCAGCCCCACGGCCGCGACCCCCCTGGGCATTCAGAATCACCGCGGCCGCTGCCAGCGCCGCCGCCGAAAGAAGAATCCTCTTCATAAACATTTCCTTGGCGCGACATTTCTTAACGAGGCTGGGTGATTACGTCGATCATGTACGGCTCCCCGCGTTTCACGGAGTCCACGCCGCGCCTCAACGCCGCCGACAGCTTGGTTGGATCGGTGATCGGTGCGGGTTCATGAGACATGCCGTAACCGGAGGCCATCTTTGTATAGTCGATGAACGGATCGCGCAGCGTGCTGCCGACGTGGGCGTTCAGCGCGCCGCGCCCGCGCACGCCGGCCATGTATTCGACGAACATGTACTCCTGGTGCCAGGCTCGATTGTTGTGCATCACCGTCAGCATCGGCAGCTTGTGATGCACCGCGGTCCAGAGAATGCCGGGAGCGTAGTTCAAATCGCCGTCGGTCTGGACGTTGATCACGATGCGCCCGTGGGCCTTCGCAGACAGCGCCGCGCCCACCGAAGCCGGAGCGCCGTAGCCCATGCCGCCCGCGCCTTGCCCGCCCAGGTAGCTGTATGGCTTGTCGTGGTCCCACAACTGCGCGTTGTGGCCTCCCGAGAAATTGCTGGGCGAGGACAGGCACCAGTCCTCGTTGCGGATGAGCGGCCAGAGCTCGGCGTAAATGCGAGCCGTGCTGATGGGAGTGCCGTTCCATCCCGCCATTTTGCTCGCGACCGCGGCCTGAATCGCCGTGACGCGAGCCTCATGGTTCGCCGCGGTGTGTTTTGCGATCCGCGCCTGAATGCGCGACTTCTGGTCCGAAGTCATCTGCGACTTTACCTGGTCGATGATCAGAGGCAGGCTGGCTTCGGCGTCGGCAGTAATGGGAGCCGCATTCGCTACCGCTGCGCCTCCGCGTCCGCCGCGACCACCTCCGTTTCCGCCACGTCCGCCGCGGCCACCACCGCCTCCGTTTGCGCGTCCACCGACGCCCGGCGTAATTCCGCCGAAATCGATGTGATCTTTGTCGCGCTCAGCGACGATGGTAGACGTCCCTGGGCCGATAATCGCGGCCTGCGCGCCAGCGACCTCCAGGCCTAGCGTGTAGTCGTAGGTGGCGTCCGCGCCGGGTCCGCACAGGGCATGCCTCTGCGGGAAGCTCATGGGACCGTTGGTTGCCGTAGTGCTGGTGGAAGCGCCCACCAGTTCCGCCAGCTCGATCGACCGCTGCACGCCTTCCGGCGTCCGCAAGCGCCCCACCGCGATCCTCGGATTCTGCGCCGCCAGCAGGCCGGCTGCGATCTCCTTCGCGCGAGTCGTGTCAATGGTGACGAACGTCGGTGGCTTGTAGGAGGGAACCTGCAGGTTGGGCACGTCCTCCTTTTGAATGCCGGTGCCGAGCACAACCATCGCCGGACCCATGGGAGGCGTGATCGCCTCGTTATAGGCGCGCTGGATGGCGTGGAGCGATTCCTCTACCGTCTTCGGCTCCGCATCCCATTTGGTGTAGCTGCGCACCATGCCCGCCATGTCTTTGGCGGTGTGCGCGGCGATGAAGTCCGGATCGTTGCCGGCCAGCAGCAGCACCGGCACGCGATCGTAGTAGGCCTGATAAATCGACATCGCGGCGTGCTGGATGCCGATGGTTCCGTGCAGCACCGCGACCATGGGCTTACCCTCGGCTTTGGCGTAGCCATGCGCCATGGTCACCGCCGATTCTTCGTGCAACGCTGTGATCCACTCGGGTTTGCTGTCCACGGGCTTGCCGGGCGCGCTGTAGTTGATGAAGGATTCCTGCAAGCCTTCGAAGCTTGATCCGGGATTGGCGGCCGCGAATTCGACGCCCATGTCGTGAATCACCTGGACCATCAGATCGGAGCCCGGGCGAGTAATGGTGCGGGTGACCGCGGGAGGCCGCACGTTGCCGGCATCGCGATCGATCTGCGCCTGCGTGGGCGCCGGCGCCGGGCCGTTTGCTCTACCCGAGCCCGCGCCGTTGCGCTGCTGGCCGTTTCCTTGTTGAGCTTCCGCTAGCGGCGCGGTGGTTGCGATCGCCGCCCCTGCCGCGCTCGCGGCCGCGTTCTTCAGGAATCCGCGGCGTCCAAATCCGGAGTTGATCTTCGATTTCGCCATGAATGTGTGGTCTCCAGTTCGGAAACATGATATCAAGGTTTTTCGGCGATGACACGCGGATACAGCCGCGGCGTGATGAGCGGCCTAAGGCTTCGAAACAATGCCGAAGACGTTTCCCTCGGGATCGATTCCGTCGACCGCGCCCCAAGGTCTCCGCACCAACGGGACGCCGAGCGATTCCAGCCTCCGGATCTCCGAAGCGGCATCTTGCACCTCAAAGCTCAGTTTTGTGGGCGCCTGTTCCCGCGGCTCGGGTGGAGATGACGTCTTAAGCTGACCGGCGGCCGCCGGCGGAATGGCGTGCAGCGAGAGCCTGGCGCCGCTCCCTTCGAATTCCACCCAGTTTTCAAGCCGTGTTTCCTCGACCGGCTTCAAGCCCAAAGCGTCCGCGTAGAAGGAGGCCATGCGGTTGAGATCCCTTACGAAGATCATGGCCGAGGCTAGCCCCATGCCCAAAGTGTAGCGCGCCGGCCTGGCAGGGCTTCGGCGCTTCTACTCATACCTCAGAGATTCGATCGGGCTGACGCGGCTGGCGCGGAGGGCCGGCAGCCACACCGCGAGCAGCGCGACCACGGCAAGAACCAGCGGGACGAGGACGAACACCAGCGGGTCCCGCGCCTTCACGCCGAACAGCATGCTCTCGATCAGTTTGGCCAGCGCCCACGCCGCGACGATGCCGATCAAAACTCCGGCGAGCGCCAGGGCCATGCCCTGCCGCATCACCATATTGCGGACGTCGCTGGATTCGGCGCCCAGGGCCAGGCGAATGCCGATCTCCTGGGTGCGTTGCTCGACGGTGTACGCCATCAGTCCATAAATACCGATGGCTGCCAGCAGCAGCGCCATGCCGCCGAACACGGTCATCAGCAGCATATTGAAGCGTTGCCGCGCGGAGGAGGTTTCGACTACGTCCGCCATGGTGCGCACCCTGGTCACCGGCAGCCCGGTGGCTTGGCGCAGCTCCTCTTGAATTACAGCGGACAGTGTGTAGGGCTCTCCTTGGGTGCGCACAGCCCAGGAGATCGACACCAGCCGCACCAGAAAAGCGTTCATAGCGTCCGGCATTTGCGGGATGGGCACGTACATGGTGGGCGCGGCGTCAACGTTCAACGCGCTGTTGTGCACATCGGCGACGATGCCGACGATCTGCCGCGCCGGCTCATCCTTCATCTCCTTCATGATTCCGTGCCCGATGAGGATGCGATCCTTCAGCGGATCGCCGCCCTTCCAGAACAGCTTGGCCATCGCTTCGTTGATGATGACGACGGGCGGAGCCTTGGTATCGTCGCGCTCGCTGAAGATCCGGCCGCGCTTCACCGCGATTTTGAACGTCTCGAAAAATCCGGGCCCCACCGGGCACCACGAGCCCTGCCCATGGAACGGCCCTTGCGTCGCGGGCCGGCCGATCACGTTGAACGGCATGCCAGCGCCCACTTGGAGCGGCAGGAAATCCGTCGCGGCGGCGCTCGCGACTCCGGGAATCGTGCGTATTCGTTCCACGGCGTCGTGCATGGCGTCCGCCACGCCGGCGGTCTGCTGATACTTCTGCCCGGTCAACAGCATCTGCATGGTCAGCACGTTGGTGGGATCGAATCCGGGGTTCACCGCGTACAGCGCGACGAAAGTGCGGATCAGCAGCGCCGCACCCACCAGCAGCACCACGGCCAGCCCGACTTCACTCACCACCAGCGCCGCGCGAGCTCTATTCTGGCCAAGGCCGGTGCCTGACCGTCCACTGGCCTCCTTGAGCACCGCATTCAAATCCGCACGCGAGCCTTGCAACGCGGGAAACAGCCCGAAGATGATGCCGGTGGCGAGCGAGATCCCCAGAGCGAAGGCCAGCAACCGCCAATCGATCGAAAGCGCGACTCCGTTTTCCCCCAGCCGCGGCAGTCCGGCCGTGTTCACCAGCAGCAGCGCGCGGATTCCTGCGTAGCCTATAGCCACGCCTAAGGCTCCTCCGGCGAGTGAAAGCAAGACGCTCTCGGCCAGCAGTTGCCGGATCACTCTGCCTCGCCCAGCTCCGATGGCAGCTCGAATGGCGATTTCGCGGCGGCGACTCGTTGCACGGACTAACAGGAGGTTGGCCACGTTGGCGCAGGCGATCAGCAGCACTAATCCCACCGCGCCCAGCATCACCCACAACAGAGGACGCGTGTTGCCGATCAAAAACTCCTTATAGGTCTTGGCGGTCAAGGTGTCCTTGGGACCCATTTGGATCGGGAACTTTTCACGCAGGGCTCGCGTCGAGACCGCCAGCGCTACTTGCGCCTGCTGCAGAGTGATGCCCGGCTTCAAGCGCGCGTACGCGCCAAAGTAATTCCCCACGTCGGTGCTGTTGGGATCGAGCTGCATCGGCAGGATCACCTGCGGCGGCGGTCCAAATTCCAGCCATGCGGGATTGTCGGCGGAGACTCCGATGATGGTATAGCCGTCGCCGTTCAGTTCGATGTTCCGGCCCAGCACCTGCGGATCGGCCGCGAACCGGGTTCGCCAAAACCCTTCACTGAGGATCGTCACATGAGGTCCGTGCGGGGAATCCTCTTCCTGGCTGAAGGAGCGGCCGCGCACAATCGGAATGCCCCAAACCTGAAACGTGCCGGCCGAAGCTTGCAGGGCGGAGAGCTGCTCCGGCTTGTCGCCTCCGGTGTAGTTCAAGCTGATCGAATCCGAAGCGGAGACATCCTGGAGGATGCCGGTTTGGGCTTGGAAAAACGCAAATTTCACCGGCGAGACGCCCGGATTGGACCCCGCTTGCCCCTTCGCATCCACGGTGTTGCTCATCAGGATGACGAAGCGGTCCGCGTCGCGAATCGGGAACGGCCGCAGCAGGACGGCGTTAACGATGGAGAAAATCGCCGTGACGGCAGCGATCCCCAGCGCCAGTGCGGCGACGGCCGTAAACGTGAAGCCGGGGCTCCTGCGGAGCATCCGGATGGAATGCCGCAAGTCTCTGAAGAAATCGTTCATCCGGCGAGCGCCTCCCGCGCCCCAGTCTACTAGACGGACGTCGGATGAATTTGTTGGGCCGTGGCGGGTTTGTGAATATAGAGCAGCGTGGGGTCGACGCGAGTCTTCTGCCCGGTCACCGGCGGGAGGCCGATCGAATAGTGGACCTGTTCGCTGTGTTCCTCGAACTGGCGTTGGGCGTTATAGACGCTCGAAAATTTCCAGAGCATCTTGACGAAATTTGTCTGCCCCGCGGCGAGAAACTTCGCGGCCATGACGAAGGTGTCCTTCAGCGCCGCAAATCCCAGGTGCTTTTGATTCAGGATCTGCTGCGTCTTGACCAGCTCCTGATAGAAGCGGTCGAGCGGCAACTTCGTGGGCAGCACCGCGTGCTGCACGTCAAAGAGCCGGTAATCGCGGGTGGTGAAGTTGCGCGATTCGGCCACCCATGTTTCGATGCCCGGATACGGAGTGTTTACCGTGATATGCACGATTTCGGGAACCTGCAGCGCCCAATCGCGCACGGCCTGGAAATGGCGCTCATCCCAGCTCGGATCGGCGATGATGTTGACCGCCGCATGGATGTTGAGCGAGCGGGCGCACTCCAGCGCCTCGATGTTCTTCTTGATCGTGATGCGCTTGCGGTGCGCCTTCAAGCCTTCGTCGTCGATCGCCTCGATACCCAGGAACATATACTTCAGGCCGAGACGTTTCCAGAAGCGAAAAATCTCCTTGTTGCGCAGCAGCACGTCGCCGCGCGTCTCCAGGTAATACTGCTTCTTGATGCCGCGTTTTTCGACTTCGCGCGCCAATGCCTCGCCGTGTTCGGGATGGATGAAGGCGACGTCGTCGACGACGAACACGCCCGGTTCGGCCACGCGCGCCAGATCCTCGCCGGCCGCTTCCGGCGAAAGCTTGCGATAGTTGCGACCGTAGAATGTCCAGGCGCTGCAGAAGGTGCAATCCCAAGGGCAGCCGCGAGTGAATTCGATGGAGGCGCACGGGTCCAGCACGCCGATGAAATATTTCTTGCGCCGGGCCATGAGGTCCCGAGCCGGATGCAGGGCGTCCAGATTCTCGATCAGCTTCGGAGGCGGTCCGTCACCCAACGGCGTCACCACTCCCGGAAGCGTCCGCAGCAGATCCGGGTCGTCTGCGGCCTCCAGCACCTGCGGCGTAATTCCTTCGCCCTCGCCGAGCACCACGCAATCGATCGCGCCCCCGGCGTGCGCCAGAATCTCCTTCGCGGTGAAGGAGGCGCTATGCCCTCCGGCAAAGATGAAGCAGGCGGGATGGAGTTTCCTGCCGGCCTTTGCCAAATCCAGCACCTCCGGAATATTGGCCAAGTAATTCAGGGAAAAGCCTATGCCTTCCGGCTTCCACTCTTTTATAATCCGGAAGAAATCGGGATGCCGGAATACCTGCAGATCCAGCAGCCGCACTTGATGCCCGGCTTTGCGCGCGGATTCGGCGACAAGCTCCAAACCCAAGGGCTCCAGGCGAAGATAAATCTCCGAGTACATCAAGGAACTGGGGTGTACAAACAAGATCTTCATGACGAGGGGTCCTCTGCCCCAATCATCCCCGGCCGGACGGCTTAGACAGCAATGAATACTTGTTCGGGGACAATAACTCAGGGTGACGCCCGAATAGGCGTCCCAGTTTCGTCAAAAGATTCGCAAAAAGATCTGTTGCTACGGAGCGCTGGTCCTGCCTTAGTTCGGCGGGGCGGCAGGCGGCGCACCTCGGCCACCGCGCCCACCTCTGCCCGCCGGCTGATCGCTGGGTATCCGGAACGCCATGAACTGCGCCTGCGGACGGCCATTGATGTTGCCGCCGACCGCGATCGCGATATATTGCACTCCGTTCACCATGTAGGTCATGGGACCGCCGGTGGCTTGCGCCGGCATGAAAACGGAACCCACCAGCATGCCGGTCGCCTTGTCATAGGCGTCCAGATTCGCTCCCAGCCTACCGTCGGCCATGGTCACCGTGCCCTTCTCGCCGGCGATGACCATAGTCTTGGTCACCAGCGTGATCGCCGCGCCAGGACGTCCGGTGCGTCCGATATTCAGACCCTTCAGAGCGGGGTTATTGCGGATATTGTCCGGAGTGTCGCCATGCGGGACGTGCCAGAGGATGGTGCCGGTTTTCAAGTCAATCGCCGAGATCTGCCCATAGGGCGGCTTCAACAGCGGCAATCCGTCGACCGTCGTACCTCGTTGCACGCCGGGCGCACTCCCGGAAATCCATCCGACATCGGAACGGGCTCCTGATGGCACCAGGCCCATGGGGGTCGCACCCCGGCTGGAGCCAACATAGACGATGCCGGTCTCTGGGTCGATCGAGCCGCCCATCCAATTGGACCCGGATAGCGACGCGACCAGAGTCGCGTAAGGACCTTCGGCCTTGCTCACGACGGGCGGAGTGAAGATCGGACCGATCTTATAATGCTTCACGATGTCGAGCGCCTTTTGGTGCAGCTCCGGCGTGAAATCGATCAGCACGCTTTCATCGACTCCCTGAACCTCGTAAGGCGGAGGCGCGGTCGGAAATGGCTGCGTGGGCGAATACCACTCGCCCGGAACGTCGCCTTTCTCCACCGGACGCTCCTCAATGGGCCACACTGGTTGGCCAGTTTCCCGGTTCAGCACATACAGGAACGCCTGTTTGCTGGGCTGCGCCACCACGGGGACTCGCTTGCCCTTGATCTGGACATCGGCGAGGATCGGCGGCGAAGGGTTATCGTGATCCCAGATGCCGTGATGGACGAACTGGTAATGCCACTTCCGCTCACCGGTCTCCAGGTCCAGCGCAACCAGGCTTTCGCCGAACAGGTTCGGGCCCGGGCGCGGTCCGCCATAGAAATCGCCGGTGGGCTCCTCTACGCCGACATAAACGACGCCGCGCGCCTCGTCGATGGAGGATTCTCCCCACGCGCCCGTATTTCCCGTGTACGACCAGGAATCCTGCAGCCACGTATCGAATCCGAATTCGCCCGGCTTGGGGACCGTATGGAAGATCCACTTGCGCTTGCCGGTGCGGACATCGTATCCGCGCACATATCCTTTTACGTTGGTCTTGCTGGTGGGCACGCCACCCGGTTTGTGCGCGGCGCCAACTACGATGGTGTTCCTGCCGATCATGGGAGTGGCATGGATTCCGATTTCACTGCTCATCGGATCGATCTCCTGATCGTCATCCGCTTTGAGATCGACCACGCCGTCCACGCCGAAGCTGGGGATGCGGTTTCCCGTTTTCGCGTCGAGCTCAATCATGCGATAGCCCTGCGTGAAGTAGACGATGCGCTTGTCGTCGCCACTGGCCCAGTAGGCGAGCCCGCGGCCGGAGAGACGCCGCGGCGAAACCTCGGCGCGCTTGCCCTCGTCTTCGCGATGGATCCACAACTGCTCGCCGGTGGCGGCGTTGAGCGCGACCACGTCGCGCCGGTCCCCGGCCGTCGAGTAGAACACGCCGTCGATCACCAGCGGCGTCGATTCCAGATTGGTCTCCGGCACGGCGCCCAGATTGGCGGTGGTGAAGGTCCAGGCCACTGTCATCTTGGAGAAATTGCTGGCGTCGATCTGGCTCAGCGGCGAATAGCGGGTGTTTCCGGTATCTCTGCCGTAGGAGCCCCAATTCCCGTCATTCTGGTCGACGGCTGCCTGCTGGGTCTGGGCCGGTGGCGCCAACATCAGGAGAAACGCCGCCGCACCTGCTATTTGTGGGGCCAGGTACGGAGCCATGGTGAACATTCGCATCGTGGTTACCTCCTCAGCGCCGTTCCATAGGCGCTCTCTCGATCGCCTTGGCGTGAAGACGACAGGATGAGTTTACACCATTCATGAAAACGCCTTGGGCGCTTTGAAGCCGCTTCCGGCCTTCGGTCAAGTGTGATACACCAAAGATGGACTGATTGCGAATTCTAGACCCCAGCCTAGAGTATTGATTGATGCATAGAGTGCCATTGATACAGGGTTTGACACAGCGTTTTCTTCAAACCATTGCCGTTATGGGTGCGGTCGCCGCGGCCATCGCTCCGCAAGCCAGGGCGCAGAGTCAGACTCCCGCGGGCGATCCACATGGCGCTCTGATCTCTCAGTATTGCTTCACCTGCCACAGCGCACGTCTGAAAACCGGAGGCCTCGCGTTGGAGGGGCTCGATCTCCAGAACCCGGAAGGCGACGCACAAATCTGGGAAAAGGCGTTGCGCAAGTTGCGCGGGCATCAGATGCCGCCGCCGGGCAGTCCACAACCGATGCAGAAGGATGTGGAGTCGTTTGTCGCCTGGATGGAGACCACGCTCGACACCGAGGCCAAGGGTCCGAAGGCGGGTTATGTGCCGATCCAGCGGCTGAACCGCACTGAGTATGCCGCCGCGGTGAAGGCTCTGGTGGGCGTTGACGTCGACGCCAAGGAAGTTCTGCCGCAGGATATTCAAGTGGACGGCTTCGACAATATCGCCGCCGCCTTGAGCGTGTCCCCCGCATTCCTGGATCAGTATGTGTCTGCGGCGCGGCACGTCGCCCGGCTCGCGGTCGGCAATCCGAATCCGCGGGTTTCGAGCATAAAGTACCCCATCTCGGCCAACCAGAATCCTGAAGATCCCCCGCCTCCCGGCACGCGCGAAGGCATCAAGGTCAAGCACAACTTCACAGCCGACGGCGAGTATCGCATCACCCTCAGCAACCTCGCCGTGGGTCCGTACAGTAATGCTCTGGAGAATCAGAACACGGTGGTCATCCTGATCGACGGCAGGATCGTGTTTCGCAAGGCCATCGGCGGAGCGGGGGACCTGTCGCTGGCCGATCGCACGGCGGGAACCGGACGCGCCCAGATCATGGACCGCTTCACCAAAATCCCCGTGCAGGTCAAGGCTGGAGTGCACGACGTGGTGGTCGCGTTCATCGACCGATCGCACGTGGAGACGGACGAAAACTTTCAGAAGCTGGAACCGTACAACGGATTGACGGGCAGCCAGGCTCCCACCGACCGGAGGGCCCACCTTGTCGACGGCGTCGAGATCTCCGGGCCATTCAACCCTACCGGCATTTCGAAAACGCTCAGCCGTTCTCTCATCTTTGTTTGCGATCCGAAACCAGCGGGCGAGCCGGCCTGCGCCAGGCAGATCGTGGAAAACCTGGCTCGCCGGGCGTTCCGCCGGCCGGTTACGGCCGAAGACATGAACCGCCTCATGCCGTTTTATGAATCCGGACGTCATGACGGGGGAACCTTCGACCAGGGAATCGAGCAAGCGGTGGCGGCCGTTCTGGTCAGCCCGCAGTTTCTGTATAGGGCGATTCGAGGGCCGAAGGGAACTCCGCCGGACACCGAATTCGCGCTCACTGATCTGGAACTGGCTTCGCGGCTTTCCTTCTTCCTGTGGAACACCGGACCGGACGATGAGCTGCTGACGCTGGCCTCGGCGAATGGGTTGACCAAGCCCGGAGTCATGGAGAAGCAGGTGCGGCGCATGCTGGCGGATTCCAAGGCCTCCAGCCTGGTCACCAGCTTCGGCATGAAGTGGCTGAACCTCACCAACCTCGAACAAGTCATGCCCGACCCAAAGTTGTTCCCCGGATTCAGCGAGCAACTGCGGCAGGACTTCTTGACCGAAGCCCAAGATTTCGTGAGCAGCATTTTCTCCGAGGACCGCAGCGTGGTGGACCTGCTGACCGCCAACTATACGTTCGTGAATGACCGGCTGGCTGGCCACTACGGCATTCCCGGCGTCACCGGCCCGCAGTTCCGCAAGGTCACGGCGATTCCGGCGGAGCGCTGGGGCTTGCTGGGCAAGGGCGCGATCCTGCTGCGAACCTCTTACGGCGACCGCACCTCTCCGGTGCTGCGCGGGGCCTGGGTGCTGGATAAGATCCTGGGCACTCCGCCCACTCCGCCTCCGCCGGATACGGCAACGGATCTCTCACAGAAGGCCGGCGAACAGCCCAAGACCGTCCGCGCGAGGCTGGAGCAGCATCGCTCCAAGGCTAGCTGCAAGATGTGCCACGGAGTGATCGATCCCATCGGATTGGCTCTGGAGAATTACGACGCGATCGGGCGATGGCGGACCGTGGACAGCCAGGCGGCGAATGCCCCCATCGATGCCAGCACCGTGCTGCCGACCGGAGTCGCGATCAACGGTGAGGTGGAGCTCAGGGACCAACTGGTCGCGAACCCCGAATCGTTCTCGCGGACGGTAACCGAGAAGCTGCTGATGTACGCGGTCAACCGGCAACTGGAGTACTTCGATATGCCGCAGGTTCGCGCCATCGTTCGCGGAGCGGCGAAGGACAACTACAAGCTGTCGTCCATCATCATGGGAATCGTCAATAGCGACGCTTTCCGCAAACAGGGTTCGGGAGTAGAGGCGAAAGCGGCCGTGGCGAAGACAGCCGTCGCCAAAGCACAGTAAGGGACCATAGGAGCAATTATGTTCATCACCAAGAAGCACATTCCTCGCAGAGCGGTACTGAAGGGCGCCGGAGTCACCCTGGCGCTGCCGTTTCTGGACGCGATGGTGCCTGCCGGCAGGGCTCTGGCCCAAACTGCCGCCGTCCCCAAGCTGCGCATGGGCTTCTTCTATCTTCCTCACGGCGCCATCATGTACAACACCGCGCATGGTCCGGCGATGGATAGGTGGACATCATCCGGCTCCGGCGCCGATTTCAAGCTCAGCCCGATTCTGTCATCGCTCGAACCATACAAGAAATACGTTTCGTCTTTCGGCAATCTGGAAAACAAGGCGACAGCGGGCTCGGTGCATACTTTCACTCCCGCGACGTGGCTCAGCGCGACCCGTCCCGACACCGGAGCTCCGCGCGCGCATATGGCGACGACTCTCGACCAGGTGATCGCGAAGGTCATCGGCCAGGAGACGCGTCTGCCGTCTCTTGAAGTCTCCTCGGAAACGATTGTTCAGTCGGCGGCCGGCGGCGGCGGGTCGTACACAACGCTGTCCTTCCGAGATGTGGAATCGCCCTTGCCGATGGAGCCGAATCCACGCAAGGTGTTCCTGCAGTTGTTCGGTGAAGGCGACACGCCGGCCGAGCGCGCTGCGATCATCCACGAAACCAGCAGCCTTCTGGACCTGATCCTGGACGGGACCAAGAGCCTGCAGCGGGATCTGGGCAGCAAGGACAAAGCAGTTCTCGACGGATATCTCGAAAGCGTTCGCGAGATCGAGCGGCGCACCGAGAAGGCGGAGGCCAAGGATCTTTCCGGACTCACCGTTCCCGAAGCGCCGGTGGGCGAACTGGATTCCTTCCCGGAGCAGGTGAAGCTGATGTTCGACCTCATCGCTCTCGCCTATCAGGCGGACCTGACGCGGGTGGTTTCTTACATCCAGGTGGCCGAAGGCACCAACCGGACGTACAATCACATCGGGATTCCGGATTCTTTTCATCCCGTATCGCATCACGCCAACGATCTGGATCGGATCAACAAGCTGGTCAAGATCCAGACCTGGCACCTGGATCAGTTCACGGACTTTGTCGCGAAGCTGGCCAAGACGCCGGACGGCGACGGATCGCTGCTGGAT
>CAWISY010000205.1:0-15182 GCA_963838455.1 Bryobacterales bacterium | reverse complement strand
ATGTGCCTGTTGCTTGGTTGCGAGTACGTATTGCTGTCAGCAGGCCACTACCCGATCGTGATGTTCGGAGCGGTGCACCTGCCGCCGATTCTGCCCGCGAGGCCGGAGTTGTACGCCACGCTGCGTGAAACGCACACGATCCTCGCGTATCTTTTATTCCTGACCTTTCTTGCCCACATGGGTGCAGTGTTGTTCCACACGCTGATCCTGCGCGACGGTCTTTTGGAGCGCATGGTTCCGTGGTCCGTTCGCGCGCCGGAAGGCGAAAGCAGAATGTGACAGGGGACCGATGCGCCAGCCCAGGCACTTTCTTCGCCCCCCTAAAGTGGTACGGCCGGATCTCACGACCTTGGTAAGCGGCTGCCCCACTATGTAGCTAGTCCAAAATACGGCTATCCGGGGTTTGCCGTAGACGGGAAAGGCTCCACAATCGACCCATGACCTGGAGGAGAGACCAATGACCAAGACTGAAATGGACCGATTTCGAGCCCTTCTAGCGGCAAAGGTGGCTGAACTGGAACGCCTGGTGCGCCGGCGCGATGGCATTGCGGTTGAGCGAAGCGCCGATCAGTTAGAGGAGATCCAGGCGGCTTCGCAACGCGCGCTCGCGGTTTGTAACCTCGACCGTGACTTTAACCAACTTCGAGACGCTCGTGCGGCCCTCCGCCGTATCGAAGAAGGCGCCTTTGGGATCTGCCAGGAGTGCGATCAGGACATCAACCCGAAGCGGCTTGCCGCAGTGCCGTGGGCTCCGTTTTGCATCCGGTGCCAGGAAGCCGTCGACTGTAATCTTGACGACACGCAATCGCCCTCCGGCGACCTTCTCGGTCGCGCTGCCTGACGTTCGCCGGCAGCACACGTTGGCTTCGAATAGAACACGCAAGAAAGGAACATCATGTCCCATCATTTGGATTCACCAATTGCCCGGCAGGATATCCGCCTCGACATCACGGACCTGTTCGTATTTCGCGGCGAGACCGGTACCGTGTTTGTCATCAATGTCTGCCATTCGATTTTCGGCCCGATTCCCGCACCCGGCTACCATCCGGAAGGCATGTACGAATTCAAGGTCGATCTCAACGGAGACGCCGTCGAAGATCTGACCTACCGGTTCACCTTCGGCGAGCGCGATGCGCGTGGAACGCAAGCCTACGTGGTGCGCCGGATTAGGGGCGCAGATGCCGTCAATCCGGATGCACCCGGCACGATCATCGCGGAGGGGACCACCGGCGAGACGGTCACCACGCCAGCCGGTCTGCGCGTGCGGGCCGCTAAATCCGGCGATCCGTTTTGGATTGAGCCCGATGTGTTGCATGCGGTCGGCCACGCCTTTCAGGACGGCACGCAAGTGAACCTGGCCGGCTGGGATCCCGGCCGCGCCAGAAACCTCTTTGCCGGACACACGGTCTACTCGATTGTGTTGGAGGTGCCGGATGCCGAGTTGCTCGGTGCTGGCGACAAGCGCCGGATCGGCGTGTGGGCTGTCGCGACGCTGGCTACCGATGCCGGGGGATGGCGCTCCATCAACCGGGTGGGGCTTCCCATGATCCACCCTCTGTTCACCCAGTACAACGAAGATCTCGGCAACCGTCTCAATGCCGGGTGCCCTGCTACCGACCTCGCCACCTACGAATGTGCCATCACCCAGTCGGTCGCTCGAGTCGTTTCGGCTTACGGGACCGCGGAAGATCCCAAGGCCTATGCGGAGAAGGTCGCGCACCGGCTCTGCCCCAACATGCTCCCCTACGAGGTCGGCACGCCGGCGGTGTTCGGTTTTGCCGAATGGAACGGCCGCTCGCTCACCGATAATGCGCCGGACGTCATGTTCTCGATCGCGGCGAACACTCCAATTCGCCTCGGAATTGGCAAGGAATCGGTAACCTCCAAGCCGTCGAAGACCTTTCCCTATGTTCCAGCGCCAGTTGAGAGCTTGCCGGCCGGCGCCTGAGCGCTCGCCCCGGTTACCAACAACAAAACAGCAAGGAGAAAACAGATGAACACGTTTACTACGAAAGATGGGACCTCGATCTACTACAAGGACTGGGGATCGGGACCGGTCATCACCTTCTCGCACGGATGGCCCTTGAGCGCCGATGCCTGGGACGCGCAAATGCTGTTTCTGGGACAGCGGGGCTATCGGGTCATCGCACATGATCGCCGCGGGCACGGACGCTCAGGCCAGACCTGGCATGGCAACAATATGGACCAATACGCAGACGATCTTGCCGAGCTCATGAATCATCTCGATCTTAAAGATGCGACCATGGTCGGCCACTCCACCGGCGGTGGCGAGGTGGTCCGCTACGTCGCGCGGCATGGACAGAAGCGTGTCGCCAAGGTGGTTCTGATTTCCGCCGTGCCCCCGCTGATGCTCAAGACGGAAAAGAATCCGGGCGGCTTGCCGATGTCGGTCTTCGACGAGATCCGCGCCGGTGTCGTCACGGACCGCTCTCAGTTTTACAAGGACCTGAGTGTTCCGTTTTACGGCTACAACAAACCGGGTGCGAAAATCTCCGAGGGAGTTCGAGAATCCTTCTGGATGCAGGGAATGCAATCCTCGATCATCGGTTCCTACGGCTGCATCAAGGCCTTTTCCGAAACCGATCAAACCGACGACCTGAAGAAAATTGAGGTCCCGACTCTGGTGATTCAGGGAGACGCCGATCAGATTGTGCCGATCGACGATTCAGGGAGACTGAGCTCCAAGCTGGTCAAGAACGGCACGCTGAAGGTCATCGCCGGCGCGCCGCATGGATTGTGCACCACTCATGCGGACGTCGTCAACGCAGAGCTTCTCGCGTTTCTTCGGAAACAGTCGCTTGCGGCGTGACGGAACGCCCGCGCGGGCCCACAGCCAGGTAGTAACCAGCCGCCAGTTCTAGCAGGTTGCGGAAAAACTCGAAAACACAGCTTGCTTTGGTCGCGGCTCAGAATCGGCGCTGCCTGTACACAGTCACCTACGGAGCCGCGACCAAAGGGAGCGGAACCGGCGCAGGCTTTTTTCCGCAACCTGCTAGCTCAGGCTTCTTCTTGCGGCTTTATTAACAACGATGACCCGAGCCCTTGAGGATTGATCGATGATTTGACCGGATTAACGGACGCGGAAGAATCAGATATCGTCACGTTCCTCAGGCGCTGACCGGCGGTTACGTCGAGCCTTGGCGAATCGTAGGCTTTGTGAAGCAGCACCGATAGGGGGTGCCTCCGCACGATCCACGCTGGCGAGGGCAGCGAGCTGCTTCGAACGCTGCCCGCCGCGGCACGATCCCCAGGGTGCGAAACGTGTCAGGGGATTGTGAGTCTTGGCCAGGTCAATCAATTCGGCTGACGCGCCGGACGACAGCCCTAATAGAAACCTTGGTTGTCCCGCTTGACGCTGACCTTCCCCGCATACCGTCGAGAGATAAACACATAATATGTGCCAGCCAGTGCGAAACTAACCGGCCACCAAATACTGCCAATCATGAGGGCACTTGGGCCGGCAGCGGCGTTGTAGGCGGTCAGAGAATTCTCAGGGGCAAGGGTCGAATAAAGCATCACAGGAAAAATGGCCGCGCCCGCGGTGAACAACAAACCTGCAAGGAAACAATTGGACCCAAGGAAAGCGCGCATTTCCTGGTTGTTAGAAAAACCGGAAATCAACGTGGGGATCGAGACGGCAACCACCAACAATCCCAGCCAGCACACTGGATTGTGAATCGCGTGCCAAGGCAGGTCGGGACGAACCACCCACGATTCCGTCGTGATGGCGAGAAAGAGCGGGACCACCGCCGCCCAGAGGCCCTTCGCCAGCCTCCTGGATCGGTCGTGCACCGGGCCTTCCGTCTTCAACGTGAGATAGGTTGCTCCATGAGCCGCCAGCAAGACAACTGTGAAGATTGCGACTGATACGGTGTACCAGTCCAACAGGCCCACATTGCCTCGCACACTGAAATTCGTGAAGAACGCCATCGAAAAGTTGCCTTGCGCATCCAGCGGAACTCCTCGTACAACGTTCCCTGCGGCCGCGCCAAAAAGGATAGCCAGAAGAAAATTGGCGAATGCGAAAACGAAGTCCCAGAACCCCTGCCAGAGGCGATCATTGATGTGTCCACCAACTTCGATGGAGATACCGCGCAGAATGAGGCACCACAGAATCAGGAAGAGGGCAAGATAATAACCGGCGAAGGCCGAAGCCATGAGCCGCGGAAATATCGCGACCAACGTGCCGCCAAAACCCACAAGCCACACTTCATGCCAAGACCACAGCGGTCCGATCGCTGCAATCACCTGCCGTCTCTCCTCGGGCGTTCTCGCGACAGAGCGTTGGAGGATTCCAGCGCCAAAATTGCGGCCATCCAACGCCACGTAGGCGATCAGCATGAAACTGACAATGCCATACCAGGTGGCAGTCATACGAATGATTCCTTTCCGCGAACCGCATTGGGAAGCGACTGCTGGTCGTGGCTGGCAACCAGTTCTTCGTCGGGACCACGGTTGATTTCGCGGCCGGCTAGAAAGAGAAAGAGCACGCCGAGCACAAAATACAGCCCTACAAAACCAATCAGGGTAAAAATCGTGTCGCCGTTGCTGACCACTTTGCTGTAGCCGTCACGGGTGTGGAAGAGTCCGTAGATCAGCCAGGGTTGACGTCCAAGTTCAGCCGTCATCCAGCCCAGCGTAGTGGCTATATACGGGAAAGGGAATGCGAGCAACAAAATCCACAGGAACCAGGTGGTGGTTTCCAGCCCGCCGCGCCATTTCTGGAAAGCGGCGTAGCCCATAAGCGCGATGAAAAGTGTGCCCAAAGTGATCATGATGTGAAATGAGTAGTACAGGAGCTCAAGGTTGTCTGGCCAAACTTCCCCGGGGTATTCATCGAGCCCGTGCACATAGCTTTGAAACGTCCCGTAGGCGAGAAAGCTGAGGGCGCCGGGCACTTCGATAGGATTGTCGAGCCGACGCATCGCCACGTTCGGTTGTCCGATGACCGCAACTCCCGCATCAGATCCGCCTTGGAACTTTCCTTCCATCGCAGCGAGCGTGACTGGCTGATATCGACCGACCATCTTGGCCTGCTGATCGCCCGTTGGAAAGGCAACAAGAACGGAAGTGATCAGCCCCGCGAGTGTTCCCGCCCGAAGATAGAGCCGTGCTTGGCTCGGATGGAGGCCCCGCAATGTGTAGAACGCTCCTATGGCGGTAACGACGAACGAACCGGTAACAAGCGCTGCCATTTGATTGTGAAGAAGCTGCACCCAGGCCCATGGATTCAATAGCAAGGCTCTAAGACTAACCAGGCCCAGGGACCCGTCTGACTGAATTCGGTAACCGGATGGATGTTGCATGAAGGCATTCGCAGCCAGGATGAAGAAGCCGGAAAGCCAGCTCCCTAAGGCAACCGCCAAAGCAGCCAGGAAATGATAACGAGGTCCCAGTCGCTTCTCACCCCAGATCAGCGCACCGATGAACGCGCTCTCCAGAAAGAACGCGAACATGCCTTCCATTGCCAGCGTCTGTCCGATCACGCCACCTGCATACTTGCTAAATTCTGCCCAGTTCGTTCCGAACTGAAACTCCATCGGAATACCGGTGACAACTCCAACGGCGAAATTAAGCCCAATGATCTTAGCCCAAAATCGGGCGGCTTGATTGTACGTCTCGTCACCCGTGCGTAGCGCACGCCACTTCCAATACACCAGGAACCACGCCAGTCCCATCGTCAGTTGCGGGAAAAGGTAGTGGTAGATGAGCGTGAAGCCGAACTGCAACCGGCTCCACAACGCAGGGTCCGAAAGACTCGAGTTCATATATCAACCTCCGGGATGAACAGACCTTCACACCGATGCCAAAGCGATGCCAACAGCCGCTCCTGCGTCTATGAGGCGATAGACAAGTCTGCCAGCGGATTCGGGAAACAGTCGACGTCGTCGTCTTCCGGTGCGCCCTCTCGATGAAGGCATTGGAAATCCTTCTCAATCAGGACGGAAGGCCCGCCCGGTCCATCGCATCGCATGCCTACCTGATCAGAGCCGACCCATTCCTGCGCGATCTTTGGCGGGACCAGAATCCTGATCGTGAGTCCCTCGCATCGAGTCCGGATATCGTTCACCGAGGGACTGCATTCCAATGCGTAGGAGAGCCGGGCGCCCGGAAATTGAATCCCGTCGCCAATTCGGCCATTTGCCGCGAACAGTCGTAGATCTGTCTTGGTCAGCCGGAGCCTGACCGAGTTTCCGTGGATTCGCAATTTCATCCTATCCTCCAATCACCCGAATAACTGTTGAACCGGTTTCCCCGAACGAAGCCGAGCAGAGTCATTCCGAAGCGCCGGGCTGTCTCGACCGCTAGGCTGGACGGCGCACCCACGGCAGCGAGAATCGGAATGCCGCCCACGCCCGCCTTCTGTACGACTTCGAATCCTGCGCGCCCGCTGACTAGCATTAAAGATTCGCTCAACGGAAGACGATCGCCCGCAATTCCGTGGCCAATCAGTTTGTCAACGGCATTATGTCTGCCAATATCCTCTCGAAGCGCTAGCATTGTTCCGTCAACCGCGAACAAGCCTGCAGCGTGGAGCCCACCGGTACTGTTGAAAACGCTTTGCGAGGCTCGCAACTGATCCGGCAATTGGTGCACGACCGGAATGCGGATGGTCACACGCCGTTTCGGTAAGTCGCGCTCGGGGGGCACAAAGATACTGTCAATCGAGATTCTTCCGCATACGCCGCAACTTGAGCTGGCGTAGGAATGGCGTGCAAGACGGGTGGCGTCCACTTGGACGGTGGAGCGCAGCCTGATCCTGATGGTGTTGGAGGCAGAACGCGACCCGCCGGCGCCGGTCTCGATCGATTCGATGTCCTCATAATTGGCGATGATTCCTTCCGTAAAAAGGAAGCCAACGGCGAGATCGGCGTCATCGCCCGGCGTGCGCATTGTAATCGAGAGCGGTGAGCCGTTCAGACGAATCTCAAGCGGCTCCTCCACGGCAAGCAGATCATCGCGCCGCGAGCGGTCAGTGTCCTCCACCGTGTTGACGGGTACGACAAGTGTGTTGCGATTCATTGATCGTGGGTCGCGCTCCCGCGCCTTACATGCTCCCCGACGCGTTGATCTGTGGCAATCGAAGGGCCAGGCGTTTCAGGAACTACGTTCGCAACCGAACCGATTCTCTTCGCCCGCCAGTGCGAGGTCACGTCCCCTCTAGGTGGCGCGGCGCGTGACCGCCGGAGAGCACTAACGTCGGCGGGTGATCGCACCGCAACCACAGCCAATCAATCAGGATCAACAGATGGCCGGCACTACGATGGTCGACGGGACTGACCGTGACGACTTCTCGACGCAACTGAAAAGCGATCGCGGCTTGCGAAGGAGATTCTAATTGACGGCAGGACCGCGATCGCGAGTGAGAAGGCAAAAGCCGTTTCGCTTCGTGAATTCAGTCTACGAAACCGCCGGTTTCAGAACCCGAAATCGCTCAGGCTGGGATGCCCGTCAGGACGCCGCCCGAGTGGCCAGTGATACTTGCGTTCGGATTCCCGAATGGCGAGATCGTTGATGCTGGCGTGGCGCATCCGATTAAGGCCAAATTCGTCGAACTCCCAATTTTCGTTGCCGTAGGAGCGGAACCAGTTGCCGGAATCGTCTGAAAATTCATAGGCAAAGCGGACCGCGATCCGATTCCCGGTGAACGCCCACAGCTCTTTGATCAGTCGATATTCGAGTTCCTTTTCCCACTTGCGTTTGAGGAATCCGATAATCTCGGCCCTGCCCTTCAGGAACTCAGAGCGATTTCTCCATTGCGAGTCCAACGAGTAACCCAAAGCCGCTTTCTCCGGATCGCGAGAGTTCCATCCATCCTCCGCCAGGCGAACTTTTTGAATCGCCGTTTCGAGAGTGAACGGTGGTAGAGGCGGGCGCGCGGAGACGGGATCCGCGGGCTTGGGAGAGAGGGTCGGGTTTGATCTCAAACTTGCCATAAACACTCCTTTCAAATTACGTGGTGATGAGCCAGCTATCACGCCACCGGTTGCAATCCTGTTTCCGTGCGGACAGCTCGTTGATTCATCGCCGAAAGGGAGTCCGCGGCCAAACGCGTGACCGCCGGACGACTCAACTGACGCCGGCGCGGTTGGGACAGCGTTCCATGTCTATGGTCCCCATGGCTCATCGCACGATACTCAATTGGCTTCAGAATTGCCTCCTGGTGTCTCGGGAATGGTCAGTCCCGCGAGTTGGTGCGCGGGGTTCCCCCCAGATACTCGAGAAGGAGATTCAACGAATGGAAACAAGAAAAGGTTTTATGATTGGCGTCGTGATCTTGGGCGCCATGATGCAGGTAGCGAAGGCAGATGAGTGGGATCAGAGAACCGTGATCACCTTCAGTGCCCCTGTGGAGATCCCTGGTCAAGTGCTGCCGGCCGGGACTTACGTCTTTAAGCTCGCGGATTCGTCCTCGGATCGAAACATCGTGCAGGTATTCAACAAAGAGGAGAGCCACTTGTACGGGACGTTTCTCGCGATCCCCGACTACCGCACCAGGCCCGCGGATAAACCCATCATCACGTTCTCGGAGCAGCCCGCCGGTACGCCGGAAGCCGTGAGGGCGTGGTTCTATCCAGGTCAAAACTACGGCCACGATTTCGTCTACCCGAAGCCGAAGGCCGTCGCGCTCGCGAAGGCGAACCAAACGCCCGTCCCATCAATGCCGGCAGAGCTCGAGTCGAATACCACCGTGCCCGCGCAGACCATGCAGGACCCGCAAGTGGTCGCGATGCAGACGGCTTCGCTGAAGGCCCAAAAACCGACGCAGGAGGAAGTCGAGCTCGCCGAGGTGTTCACCCTGGAAGAGTTGCAAGTGCCGGTGATCGACTCGCCCCCTGCGCAACTCCCTGCCACGGCCAGCAACCTGCCGCTAATTGGAGTTGCCGGATTGCTATGTCTGGCCGCGGCTTTTTCACTCAGGAAGGCTTCGGCGCAACCCAAATCGTAGGGCCATCGACGTTGTTTGGGCGTAAGAGCGAGGTACGCGTGTGCTGCTTCGCTCTGTCCCTCTTATTCGTAAAGTGCATGCTGAGTCGGTGTTAAGCCCCGTCGTTGGCCTTCACCACGTTACTGCGATCGCGTCTGACCCCCAAACAAACCTGGACTTTTACACGCAGGTTCCCGGTCTGCGTTTCGTCAAGCGCACCGTCAGGACTTCGAACCCCGGCCGCCGCCCCATTCCCCGACCCGCTCCGATATACTGTCTATCGCGCTGGTACCAAACACTTGAAGATGCAAATGAAGTCCGACAACAGCATTTCGATGATTTCGGCGGCCTCGGTAGTGCTCTTTGCGGGAGCCACCATGCTGCTTGCACAATGGCCGAAACACCGCACCGAGGGGCCAAGAACCGAGAGCGGCGAACTCGACTTGAAAGCGCCTGCGCCAAAGGCGCCGGACGGACACCCCGACCTTTCCGGGCTGTGGCAGCCCATGCGCCGTAATCCGGCGAACGGAAAAGGGAAGGGAACCGGTCGAGGCGCGCCGGTGGTGCGAGCTCCGGGTGAGCCCCCGGCCGCGCAGTTCGGCGATCTCGGCGCGGGCTTTGAGAAAGGACTTCCCTTCACGGAATGGGGCCGGCAGACGCGGGATGAACGCAAGGCGAACAATAGCAAGGACAACCCCGACGCCCACTGCAGGCCGCTCGGGTTGATGCAGCTTCACACTCATCCCTATGAAAAAAAGATTGTGCAAGGGCCGGGGACGATCGTCATCATGTACAACGCCAACAATGACGTCCGCCAGATTCTGACCGATGGGGAGACCCTGCCCGAAGTGGGTCCGCAGCTCACGCCTTGGTGGTACGGCTACTCGGTAGGCAAGTGGGAAGACGATACCTTGGTTGTGACCACCGTCGGATTCCGTGATGATGTGTGGCTGGATGTGAACGGGAGCCCCTTGACGGGCACCGGGAAAATGGTGGAGCGCTTCAAGCGTCTCAACTTCGGCACGCTGCAAATCGACGTCACCATCGAGGACCCGAAAGCGTATACGGAGCCATTTACTGTCCGCGTGATGCAGCAATTGATGCCCGATACCGAACTCTTCGAGTCGGTATGCGAAGACCGGGACGCGGTCCACTATGTGGGCGACCTGGACGCCAAGCAGAAAGCGGCGCCCCAGAAATAGCCGCAACTTCGACACAGGCACCATTCCTCGCTACGCGGGACGGCTCCACGGGGGAACTGTCGCCGAATCGAAGGACTGAACCCGACCGGTTACGGAGCCCTACAGAGACTCCTGAGACAGAGAATTCCGGCGTTCCTCGTACCAAATTGGAAAGAGCGATATCCCAATTCTGATCAGACACTTAGGGGTAAATCTCCCTGCCTAGGGTGAGCTGCGCTCGCGCTTTTTTCCAAGGAGGGATTTCATCCTGTGCTGAACCAGAGAATGCTGAACCAGAGATTTCTGATCGCGGCTCTTACTTTCGGCGCCTGCGCCGTTCCGGCGATGGCGGATATCATGAGCTACTCCTCGCTCGCCGCCCTCGAAGCGGCCGTTCCCGCCGACACGTTTTGCAATATCACCTTTCCCCAAGGCGATCTCGGCCCCAGCGTGACTGAAATGGGGGTGGTCTTCAGCGCCAGCCCCTCGAATCTGGAAGGGATAACAGGCTCCAATTTGACCGCGACGTTCTTCCAAAATTGGCCCTCGGGCTCAGCCCTCTATGTAATCACCGAAGGGGACAGGCTCACCATCACGTTGCCTGCGGCGGTCAACGCTGTCTCTTTGTACTTCGGCGCGAACGATGATAACGTCAAGCTCTCGGTGGACGACAGCGGAGGAGGCAGCCCCGACATTTTCACCTCGACCCCCACCGCGCCGCCCACCCTAGTCAGCTTCGCCACCGATTCCTCCTTCACCACTTTCACGATCCAGAGTACGTCCGGGGATGGGCTAGTCGCCATCGACGACATGCAGATCGGCGAGATGAGCCAAACCCCTGAGGCCGCGCCTTTTCTGCTGGTCGGTACCGGCCTGTTGATGATGGGCTGCTTCCGCCGCCGGGAAAAGCGCGGGAAGCGGATTCAGCTTCCTGCCGCCGCTGTGTCGACGTACCAGTCTGAGTTGTCGCGCCCGATTTGCGCCGGGTAACGCACGGGATCGAAATCGGCGTGGAGCACGGCCTTGAGCACCGCGGCCTTGTCCGCGCCGGTTACCAGCATCACCGTGTGCCGGGCCGCTTCCAGCACTCCGGGGAGCAGCGTCACGCGCCACATATGCATCTTCTCGACCCACACCGCCGCCGCGATGCCGCCGTGGTCGGCAATCAGAGCTTCGCCGGGAAACAGGCTGGCGGTGTGGCCGTCCGGGCCCATCCCGCGATGGATCACGTCGAACACAGGCATCGTATGAGCCCCAAAAAGCCCTCGAATTTCGGCGGTGTAGTGTTCGGCGGCGGTCTCCGGCCCGAGCTCGGTGATGATGCGATGAATGTTCGATTGCGGGTATTTCGCCGGCGCCAGCCAGGTGTCGGCCGCCAGCTTGTAGTTGCTTTGCGGATCGGTGGGGGGCACCACGCGCTCATCCACCCAGAACAGGTGCACCTTGCTCCAGTCGAACGGCTCGCGGCCGAACATTTCAAACATCGGCCGCGGTGAGGAGCCGCCGGAGATGGCCAAGGTGGCCGAGCCTCGCTCCGCGATGGCCTGCTTGAGGAGAGCCAGGATACCCGCGCCGCATGCCGCCGCAGCGTGGGCCGTATCGCCAAACCTTTGGATGTTGGTCATAGGAGAACTCGCTCGAACACAGGATCGGGCCCCAGGAACTTCAGCTCCTCGCGCATCAGCGACTCTTCGTCCATGGAGGCCAGCGCCGCCCGGTAATGCCGGCCGCATCCGTTCACCTCAATGGAGGCGCCGTCGCGGACCAGAGAAAGCTCGCAGGACTTGCTTGCCAGCGTGACCGAATGAAGCCCACGCTCGCCAGCTTCGCTCACCAGGGTCACGTGCGCCCGCGGCACCGCGTCCTCGATCCACGATGCGAAATAGAGAGCGCAGGTGGAAGGGGTCGCGCCGCCGTGCACCAGGCGTGCGGAAACGACGTCTTGGGCGCGCAGAGCGCTGTCGTCAAACAGGTGCGCCAGAATCTCGCGCCAGCCGGTCAGCCGGGTCCAGTGCAGGTCGCCCACGCGGCAGCCGCGCGCCCGCAGCCCGCGCAGAAATCCGATCGCCGCCGCTGCGTGCGGGACCGTCGAGGAATCCACGATGACTTTGTCCGCCAGAGGAAATAGCAGGTCGAAGGCGCGGAACTGGAATACGGCAGATCCGCGGCACCACAGCACCACCGGAAGATCCGCGGCTTTCAACGGCACCAGAAGCTGCTCGGCTTCTTCCATGCGCCCCGGATCGCAGACGATCTCGACGCCTTCGGCGCAGATCTGCTGGTTACTCCCGAAAGGCTTCCAGCATTCCGCGAAGACCCGCGCATCGAACTCCGCGCCGTCCCGGATCTTCAGAATCACGGCACGGGAGGGATGATCGTGCATCAGCACGCCCAGCTTCCGGCGCACCTCCTCGGCGTCTTCGTCGTCGCTGGCGGTCACCACGAGTGTCATGGCGCAAGCGCGCAGGACTCCGCCGGACTCCGCCTGATCGCGGTCGAGCTGATCCCACAACTCGCTCAACTCTTGCAGGATGCGGTCGGGTTGGATGGTCGTCGTCATGCGTTCGGCTCCCCTATGCATTGCGCCACTGATGCCCCGTCCGAGCTAGCAGCGCATCGGCCTCGGCCGGACCCCAGGTCCCAGGCTCGTAATTGGGAAAGTGGAAGCGCTGCGACTGCCAATTCTCCAGAATCGGCTCGACCACTTTCCAGCTCGCCTCCACCATATCCTGGCGCGTGTACAGCGTTGCGTCGCCGAGCATCGCATCCACCAGCAAGGTCTCATAGGCGGAAGGCGACCGCCCTCCGAAGCTGGCGCCGTACTTGAAGTCCATCGACACCGGCCGCAGATGCATCCCGCTGCCCGGCTGCTTGGAGAAAAAGCGCAGCGAGATCCCCTCTTCCGGCTGGATGCGCAGGATCAGCAGATTGGGCCGCTTCGACAATTCCCCGTCGGCCAAGCCGAAAAGAGTCAGCGGCGCGGAGTTGAACTGAATGGCGATATCGGTGGAGCGCTTGGGCAGCTTCTTGCCGCTACGCACGAAAAACGGAACCCCCGCCCAGCGCCAGTTATCGACATAGAATTGCGCCGCGACGAAGGTGTCCGTTTGTGCCGCCGGGTCGACACCCGGCTCCTCGCGAAACCCGCGGTACTGGCCGGCGACGGCAAACTGCGGCACCTCCTCCGGCTTCATGATCTTGATCGACCGCAGCAGCTTGGCCCGCTCATCGCGCACGGCCTGCGGTTCGAAGACCGCCGTCGGCTCCATCGCCACCGTGGCCAGCACTTGCAGGAGATGATTCTGGATCATGTCGCGCAGCGCGCCGGCTTCCTGATAGTAGGCTCCGCGGCCTTCCACGCCGATCGCCTCGGCTGCCGTGATTTGCACGTGATTCACGTAGCGCCGGTTCCACAGCGGTTCGAAGATTCCGTTGCCGAAGCGGAAGGCCAGAATGTTCTGCACCGTCTCCTTGCCCAGGTAGTGGTCGATGCGGTAGATCTCTTCCTCGGGGAACGAAGCCTGCAGCCGCTGGTTGAGGGCACGCGCGCTGGCCAGGTCATGCCCGAATGGTTTCTCCACCACGATGCGGCGCCAGGCGCCGGGAGCGGATTCGCCCAATCCCGCCGCTCCCAGTTGATCCGCCGCGATGCTGTAGTAGCTGGGCTGGGTCGAAAGATAAAACAGCACGTTGTGCTGGCTGATCTCGTCCAGCTTGCTGCGAATCGCCTGATACAGGGCCGGGTCGTTCATATCGCCGGCGATGTAGTGGAGGTTAGCGGCAAAACGCGTCCACAACGCGTCGTCGAAAACGCCGCCCTCCAGGAACTGCCGCACTTCGTCGCGCATCTTGTCGCGGAAGGTGGCATCGTCCAGCTTGGTTCGCGAGGTTCCCAGCACCGCGAAGGATGCCGGCAGTTTGCGGTCTGCGGCCAGTTGGTACAGCGCGGGAAGCAACTTGCGCTTGGTCAAGTCGCCGTTGGCGCCGAAGATTACGATGGCGCACTCCGGCACCCGGCGTTCGAAGCGTAGCGGATCGGCAAAGGGATTCGGGGATTCCATCATCGGTGGACTCGTTGCGCGCGGCGGGCCACTAAACTTACGGCTGCAGGCGCCGCCATGCTTCAACGGTAGCATGCTAAGATTGGGATTACTCCCTCCGCAAGACAGCTTTTTTATCAATAAAACATTACATGCCGACCACGGAAAGTAAAAGAATCCTGGCCGTGCTGGACGACTTGTTCTTCATGGTGAAGATCAACGAGTCCGCCAAGCAGGCCGGCCTTCCCATCGAATTCGTCAAGACCGAAACCGACGTGCTGGAGCGCGCCAAAGCGCACCCGGCTCTGATCATCTTCGATCTGAACTATCAGGGCGTCGACGCGCTCAAGCTGGTGCAGACGCTCAAGGCCGACGAAGGGACCAAGGGCATCAGCCTGATCGGGTACCTGTCGCACGTGCAAGGCGAGTTGAAGGTGAAGGCGCAGGAGGCCGGTTGCAATGCGGTGATGCCGAGATCGGCGTTCTCGCAGAATCTGCCGCAGATTCTCAAACGGCACGCTTAGAGAAGCTCGTCCGCTTCCTTCGGGCGCGGCTCTGTAAGCTGCCGTCTGAGCCACGACCGGGGTGTCCCCTGGGCCGAGCGGTCCACTAAGGCGCGGTCTTCGCTGGAACTGCCGCGGAAGTCCTGCGCATCTTGTCATACTCCTGCGCGAGTTGATGCGCGATCTTCTCCGCCACGTCCGCGCTGGCGCCGTGAAACTTGGCTCCGTTGCTTTCCTGGGTGGTCGACCAGATGACGTCGCCGTCCTTGTTCACCAGCCGGACGGTGGCGAACGCCTCGTGCTTGCGCTCCTTGATGTTGCTCTGTTCGCGCTCGCCCGCGCCGATCGTAAGCGACCGGCTCTGCCCGTTGCCGGGGCTTTCTGAACCCGGCCCGGTCCGATAGGCGCTGTCGTGCGAGGAGTTGCTGGTGCCGCCGCGAACGTCAAGGCTGTCGGAGGATTCGAAATCGTCGGTATAGATCAAGTCTTCGGCTGCGCCACGGACGAA
>CAWISY010000204.1:0-17152 GCA_963838455.1 Bryobacterales bacterium | reverse complement strand
AACCACACCCGGGGTCGCGGCCGGAAGCTTCAACTCCTGGGCCGTATCCGCCGTGAGGTTCTCGACGGTAACACCCTCAAGGCTGCTATTCGAGCTCGGATTGCTGACGCTTGCCTGCTCCTGATTGGAGGGGAATTCGCCCAGCGTGACTGGAACTTCCTCCATCTTGCCGCTGCGCATCACTTTCAGCGTGACGGTCGTGTTCTGATCCATCATGCCGGTCATGGTGCGTAACTGACTGGCGTCGACGACCGGTTTCCCGTTCACCGCGACGATAATGTCGCCTTGTTTCAACCCGCTGTGCGCGGCTGGGCCGTTCGGAGTGACCTGACCAACCAGCGCGCCGCTGATGTCGGTGGAACCGAAGGCCTTGGCTAATGCCGGCGTCACGTCCTGGGGAAGGATGCCGAGATAACCGTGGTCCACTTTACCGTGCGCCAGAATTTCTTCCATGTCGTGGCGCGCCATGTTGATCGGAACCGCGAATCCGATCCCCTGATTGCCTCCGGAGTCGCCCGAAATGATGGCGGTGTTGATGCCGATCAGGTGGCCTTCGTCATCCACGAGAGCTCCGCCGGAGTTACCGGGATTAATGGGAGCGTCGGTCTGGATAAAGTCTTCCACCTGCTCGATCCCCAGGCCTCCGCGGCCGGTCGCGCTGACAATTCCAGCGGTCACTGTCTGGCCCACGCCGAAGGGATCGCCCACGGCGAGCACGATGTCGCCGACCTCGACTTTGCTCGAGTCAGCCAGCATCAAAGACGGAAAATTCGAGCCGTCGATCTTCAGCACGGCAATGTCGGTGCGCGGATCGGCGCCGATCACGTGAGCCTTCATCACTCGCCTGTCATGCAGCGTGACCGTAATATCGGTGGCCCCGTCCACGACGTGATTGTTGGTCAGAATGTAGCCCTCCGGGCTGATGATGACGCCCGACCCAAGAGCTTTCTCATTCTGCTCCTGGGGCTGATCGAAGCCTTGCCCAAAGTCGTTACCGAAGAATTGACGCAGCGAAGGATCCATGCCTTGCGGCACTTCCATCGCCGTCTGCTTCACCATCTTCGAGGTTGAAATGTTGACCACCGCCGGTAGGACGCGCTTCACTACGAGCGAGTAACCCCGCCCGGAAGCCGCCTCTGAGCGAGCGGCCGTATGGAGAGTCGGAGCCGGATTCTCGAAAGGCAACCTTCCGGCAGTCGCGGCGCCCAACCCATAAATGCCCATGGCTGCCAGAGCCGCCACCAGGGAAGCCGTGGCGAGCCAGCGGCGGCCTTTGAAGAATTCGGATTTCATGGATACTACCTCCACTTCCACCCTAGGCGTCGCACATTCAATCGCCCATAGCCCCGGTCAGTTAGATTGACGCCCGTACTGAGGCTAGCGGCACAAAGGGCCTGGCGGGCAGCGATACCATGGAAGAGAGGGGGTTGAAATGCGAAACCTTCATGAAGCCTTTTCCGGAAATCCTCTTCCCGGCCGGCTTTTCCGAATCGGCCACGGCCATGGTTTGATGGCTGAGCGAGATGGCCTGACGGTCCAGCGCCATGCGAGGACAACAACGCTTCACAACCTGGAGTCCTTGCATGAGTCGTCCGTAATTGCCACGGACGGGAAGATAGGAAAGGTTCGCGACTTTCTGTTCGACGATCAGTCGTGGACGATTCGCTACCTGGTCGTCGATGTGAGAATGTTGCTTAACCGCCACGATGTGCTGCTTCCGATCACCGCCGTGGAACATCCCGATTGGGGGAAAAAAACCTTCCAGGTCCACTTGACCAAGGAGCAAGTGCGCCACAGTCCTGATGTGGACGCGGAGAAACCGGTTTCCCGCCAGCAGGAAATTGCGATGCAGGAGTACTTTGACTGGCCGGCATATTGGCACGACCGCGAGTTTCCCCCGCTGCATCCAATTCCGGCAGGCAGGGAATACCCGGTGCACACCAAGGAGGATTCTCATCTCCGCAGCGCAGGCGCCTTGACGGATTACGAAGTCAGGGCTTCGGAGGGCGGCATCGGCCGGCTGCAGGACTTCATCATGGATGACACCTCCTGGCACATCGGGTACCTGGATGTACAGGCCGGAGACTGGCTTCGCGGCCGCTCCGTTCTGGTTCCCACTCGCTGGATCGAGTCCATCTCTTGGGCGAAGTGCCAGGTGACCTTACTTCCGTCCCGCGGAGGAATTTAGAGGATTGCGGGCTGAGGCTGCGTCTTAAAATTCGCCCGCAAAACGGAGCCTGGATCGCGGGAATCCATGCTGCGATTGTTCGGCCGCTTCGAGGGCCGCGATCGGCCCTTGGCGGGCTAGTTCGCTGACGGAGTCTCGCGTGACCGATCGGGCTAGGTTCCGTTCGCCTAAGGCGCCCGTAGTCACTTGGGTATGACATGGATGTATGAATGGGCGTATCGCGGAAATGATATCAACCGGGTATTACTTCTGAGACGAAGCTGGTTGCGCAACCGGGGCTGGTTCGCGTCCCGGTACGCCAAGGGATCGAGCAGAACAGCCTTCACGACGCTGAAGATCGCCGTATTCCCGCCGATGGCGAGCGCCAGGGTCAACACCGCTACGATCGTAAACGCAGGCTGCCGTGTGAATCCCCGAAGCGTGAAGCGAACGTGCTGCAGCATATCTGTTTATACTCTAAGAACTCGCCCCGGTTACAGGTGGGCAGTGTCTGAAATCTGCGAAGGGATTGGGTTTCGCCAGAAGGTGTCGAAAATGAGAAACGGCGAGGGGTTCGAACCGGCTAAATTTAGAAAAGGTCATGCCCAGGCGAACCCTCCTTTTTGCGCCGTGCGCTTTCAACCTGGCAGAGACCAGCCGGATGGTCGAGATTGCCAAGGCAGTCGAGCGGCACCCTGCAGCCAGCGCGCGTTTTGCCATCCAGTTCATTTCCGACGGCGGTGACTTCGAAAGCCTGATCGAGAAGCACGGATTTCCCCTGAAGCGAATGGAGCCCCGGCTCACCAAAGAGAAAATAGAGCACATCGCCAAGGTGGATCGCGGGGAAAAATTTGCGCCGGCCTTCACCGGCCGGGAGATGATCCAGCGCGTGGACGCTGAGATTGCTTATCTGCGAGAACTTGCGCCGGCCGCCGTTGTGACCGGCTCCTACATGACTATCCCGATTTCGTGCCGGATTCTACAAATTCCCCTGGTTTGGGTCATCCAGTCGACCTGGCTTCCGGACTTCTTCCGCCACGGCGCGGGCATGACCGATCGCCTCCGGCCGGCTCTATTGAAGGCGGCCGCTGACTGGTTCGTGATGCAGTTCATCAACTTCTGGATCCGGTGTGGATTCCTCAATCCCGTCAATCGGACCGCCAAGCACTTCGGCGTTCCGGGCTACGATTCCATCTTTGAGTTCTGGCGCGGTGATATTACGCTGGTGGCGGAGCCTTCCGAATTCTCTGGAGTCAAGCTGCCGGCCAATCACTATTTCACCGGCCCCTTGATTCCGCAGGATGAATTCGCGATCCCTCCGGAACTGGCCGGCATTCCGCGGGACCAGCCGCTGATCTACCTTGCCATGGGCAGTTCCGGCACGCCGGAGATCGTCGCCAGGATCGTGGAAAGCTTTCAGGGTAGGCCCTACCGCGTGATTGCTCCGGTGGGTTTCAGCTCAGGCAGGTAGCTGCAGTCCGGATTCCGTCCAACGTCTTGGTCACGGACTGGGTTCCAGCACTTCAGGTCAACAAGATGGCGGATCTCGCCGTCATTCACGGAGGCATCGGAACCGTGATGACCGCCGCACTGGCGGGCAAACCGGTTGTCGGCGTCGGCATGCAGATGGAGCAGGTAGCAAACCTCGCCTGTCTTGAAAGACTGGGCTTCGCGATCCGGGTCTCGAAATCCAAAGACCCATCCCAGCACGTCCAGGCCGCCATCCAAAGATTGCTGCACGACGAGCAGGCGAAGGCCAGCGCGGCCGCTTTCGCCAAAGTAATCGCCCGGTGGGATGGACCGAAGCTGGCTGCCGGCATGTTGCTGGAACGTTATGGGAGCCCTTTGGAACCCTCGCCACCCCGGCGGATATGACCCCGAACGGTCCCTGCGGATCAATACACAAACGGAATCAACTTCCGCGTCCGCTTCGCATATTGTTCGAACGCCGCGCCGTAGTGATCCCTCAAATGCAAGTCGAGCATCGGGACATTCACGAACACGAAACCTGCCAGCATCGTCAGCGGAACCAGTGCCGTGATCCAAGCGCCTGAGATCAGGCACAGGCCGGAGAACGAAAGCAGATCGCCGAAATAGTTTGGATGTCTCGTGTAACGGAATAGCCCCTGTGTGTAGAGCCGTCCTTGATTTTCGGGCCGCTCTTTCCAACGTTCCGCTCATATTCCGCGTACGAGTTCATCCAGGATCCTGCCACAAAAAGAATTACGCCCGCGCCGACTGCCGCGCCCGGACGGCTGGAGTTTGCCCCGCCCAAAATGTCCAGCAACAGATAAATACATAGGATCCAAGGAGCGATGGTGAAAACCTCGCTCCAACTCATGCCCCGTTTCAGAAATACAAACTCAGTAAAGAGAACCCGGATGTAATAAATGGAAAAGCCAAAGGCGAGACACGCGCGCCGAACGATGCGGCCGGGCTGCCAGTTGCGTCCGAACCAACCGCCTGCTGCGTGAAGGCCGCCTCCGAAAAGTAGCCACCACGACATCGCGACCCAGACTCCGGAAATTGCGGCTCATGTGATCCGCTGCGCCATTGAGGCGTCCCGCAGCTCGAACATGCGCGCTTGGATGTCTCGCCTCTGCACAAGCACCTCCCAACTGAAATTGTATTCCTCCTCCCATCTGTCGAGATCCCGGATCGCGCACGTCTCCAGCTACGCCAGTCTTCGCGAAACCGGCTGATAGAATGTTCGGCATGGATTCGATCCAGTACAACCTTCCGCAGAGCCGCATCCCGCAAGCCTGGTACAACATCCTCCCGGATCTGCCCAAGCCTCTCGCGCCGGTCCTGCATCCGGGCACGCTGAACCCGATCGGTCCGGACGACCTGGCTCCGCTGTTTCCGATGAGCCTGATCCAGCAGGAAGTCAGCATGGAGCGTGAGATCGAGATCCCGGAAGAAGTCCGGCAGGTGTACGCGCAGTGGCGGCCTTCGCCGCTGTTTCGAGCGCGGCGTCTCGAGAAGGCTTTGGACACGCCGGCGCGAATTTACTACAAATATGAAGGCGTCAGCCCGGCGGGCTCGCACAAGCCGAACACCGCCGTGCCGCAGGCTTACTACAACAAGAAGGAAGGCACTCGCCGCCTGGCCACCGAAACCGGTGCGGGCCAGTGGGGATCTTCGCTGGCGATGGCGTGCTCCTTCTTCGGGCTGGAATGCAAGGTCTTCATGGTACGGGTCAGCTACGACCAGAAGCCCTACCGCCGCGGTTTGATGGAGGTCTTCGGCTCCTCCGTTACCGCCAGCCCCAGTCAGGAAACCGAATCCGGCCGGGCGATCCTGGCGCAAGATCCGCACTCCAACGGTTCGCTCGGCATCGCCATTTCCGAAGCCGTGGAAGTGGCCGCCAAGGACCCGGAAACCAAGTACGCGCTGGGCAGCGTGCTGAATCACGTGCTGCTGCATCAGACCGTGATCGGCCTGGAGGCCATCGAGCAAATGGCGCTGGCCGGCGACGAACCCGACGTGGTGATCGGCTGCACCGGCGGCGGATCGAACTTCTCCGGCCTGGCGATGCCTTACCTGGGCCGCAAAATCAAGGGACAAACCCACGCCCGCGTGATGGCGGTTGAGCCTGCCGCTTGCCCCAGCCTGACCAAGGGCAGATTCACGTACGATTTCGGCGACACCGGGCACCTCACGCCGCTGGTGAAGATGCACACCCTGGGAAGCACCTTCATTCCGCCGGGAATTCACGCAGGCGGGTTGCGCTACCACGGCATGGCTCCGCTGGTGTCGCACGTGCTCGATCTCGGATTGATTGAGGCGAGCGCAGTGCAGCAGTTGGACGCGTTCGCCGCCGGGGTCCAATTCGCGCGAGCCGAAGGCATTCTTCCCGCGCCCGAAGCCAACCACGCCGTGGCCGGCGCGATTCAGGAAGCTCTCCGCGCCAAGCAGGAAGGCAAGCCGCGCACGATCCTGTTCAATCTCTGCGGCCACGGCCATTTCGATATGCAGGCTTACATCGATTACCACGCGGGCAAGCTGCAGAACTACGACTATCCGGCGGAAGAAATCGCGATGGCGCTCGCGGGCTTGCCGGCCGTGGCTTAATTACGCAGGCCCAATCGCGCCGGACCGGGCGAGAGAAACAACCGGAGCTACAATCAAGCCATGCGCCGGACCGCTCTAGCAGCAACTCTCCTGCTGATCGCCTGCACCTGCGCGACGGCCTTCTACGAAGAACTCGGCGGCGCGTTCGAGGGAAGTCCGGACCATCCATCGATCGATTACGCAGGGCCATCGAACGATGCCGTCGCCGCGCTGAACAAGAAACTTTTAGACGGCTCGCTGAAACTGAAATACGACGAGAGCACGGGATATTTGCGTTCGGTTTTGGACGCCCTGCATGTCCCCGTCGAGTCGCAGATCGTGGCCATGGCCAAGACCAGCGTCCAGCAGTACATCATCTCCCCGCAAAATCCGAGGACGCTTTACTTCAACGATTTCGTTGCCGTTGGTTATGTGCGAGGCGGATTTATCGAGCTGGCGGTACAAGATCCGCGCCAGGGAATGATCTTTTACACGCTGGGACGAAATGGCTCGGGGCCGGTCTCGTTTTCTACGCTGGATCAAGTGAGCTTCCAACGCGAAGACAGTTGCCTGGGCTGCCATGTCTCGTATAACTCGATGGGCGTTCCCGGAACGCTTCTTCGCAGCGTCTTCCCGGGCCTGAATGGAACGGCGCTCTATCAGGCAGGAAGTTACATCACAGATCACCGAAGTCCCCTTGAGGAACGCTACGGCGGATGGTATGTCACGGGCCAGTCGGGCCCACCGCGGCATATGGGCAACGCCGTTTTTGAAGATGCGGATAAAGCGGCGATCCCCGCCAAAGGTGAAATCCTCAATTCGCTCAAATCAAAATTCAACACGCAATTGTACTTGTCGCCTTACAGCGACGTGGTGGCGCTGCTGGTGTTCGACCATCAGATGCACATGATGAATTTGCTGACGCGGGTGGGCTGGGAGGCGCGCTATGGCAAATTCGAACAGCCCCGCACACTGTCTGCTCGAATGCAGAACGCCGCGCAGGAATTCGTGGATTATCTTCTCTTTATTGACGAAGCGCCCCTGGGTGCGAAGATTCGCGGGAATTCGGGATTCGCCGAAGTATTCGCGGCCCAGGGGCCCCAGGACAGCAAGGGAAGGTCGTTGCGGCAATTCGATCTGGAGCGGCGGCTGATGCGGTATCCATGCAGTTACATGATTTACTCGGAGGCGTTCGCCAGTCTCCCGGCGGAGGCTAAGAACGCAATTTATTTGCGCATGTGGTCGGTGCTCTCGGGAAAGGTTGCGGGCGGGAAATATGACAGGCTGTCGCGGATGGACCGGAAGGCAGTGGTGGAGATCCTCCGGGACACGAAGAAGGATCTGCCGGATTACTTCACCGCGGTTGAATAAGCGGGTAAGCGAAGTAGGTGATGATAGGCGATTGGAGCCAACCACATGAAACTCGGAATCACGGGAGCAAGCGGTCAGATGGGATCCGCGCTGCTGCGCCACGCGCTCAGCCGCACCTCCGCCTCGAACATCGTCGCCATCACGCGGAATCCCGCCAAGCTGGAGCCGTTTTCCCGGCAAGGGATCGAAGTCCGCGCGGGCGACTTCAACCATCCCTCGGAGTTGGGCGCAGCCTTTGCCGATATTGAACGGCTGGTCGTGATCCCCACCTCCGACCTCGCGCCGGGTGTGCGCAGCCGCCAGCAAGCGGACGCGATCCGGGCCGCCGCGGCGGCCGGCGTCCATCACGTTACCTATATCTCAACCGTGAGCGCAAGGCCCGATCCGAACAACAGCCTCTTCGATTCCCACTTCACTACGGAACAGGCGCTGATCGCCTCCAGCGCCGCCTGGACCATCCTGCGCATGTCTATTTACACGGACTCGCTGCTCGATGCCGCTAAGCGAGCCGTCGCTTCGGGAACTTACTCGGCCGTCCCCGGCGCTCCCGCAGCCTATGTGACCCGCGATGATATTGCCGCCGCCGCGGCGGGCATCCTGTGCACGCCCGGTCACGCCGGCATCACCTACCACGCCACCGGCCCGGTTTCGGTCACGCAAGAGGAGATTGCGGAGGCGATCGCAGAAGCTTCCGGCAAGCCCGTCGTTTTTTCGCCATCGACCGCGGAGCAGCAGCGTGCGGGCCTGGAAGCGGCTGGGCTACCGCCGTGGCTGGTCAACGGCATCGTCGGTTTTCAAGCAGCTCTCCGCGCGGGCGCTTTCGATCTGGTCACCGGCGACGTGGCGCGTCTATCGGGGAAACCGGCCGAATCGCCGCTCCATTTCTTCGGCCGGTCTTTGTGAGCCAGCATGCTCTCGAAACTCAGGCGGAGCCGTTTTCGAGCGCCACCGAGGCTTCCGACGTTAGCAGCAGAAACGTCAGAGTCTCCTGCAGGTACAGGCGAACGCTGGTGTCACTGTGACTCAGATAACCGATGGAAAGATCCTGGCCCAGATGAAGTTCAAAATCTCCGCCTCGCGTGGTGAGCACAAAAGCTCCCTCAAGCGCAGGAGCCCATACGATTTTGTCGTCGACCAAGCGCTTGACATGCTCCAGCACCGGATAGCCGTAGTCGCTGGTTTCCGAAAGAGCGGTGTAAGCTTTGGCGCCCAGCAGCACGACGTACGGGCCGTTGACTCCCACCAGCCGCAATTGACTCAATCCCTGCGCAATGGCGTCCGGATACTGGCGCACGTCGGAGGGAAGCGTCATCTTCGGATTGCTGGTCCCCTGCCGGATGCCCACGATTCCGGCAGCGTCGTAGCCCTCAAAGACGGCGCCGTCTTCGGCGAAGGCGATCTGGCGAGCCGCATCTTTGGCCGGCTGCCAATCCGAGTCATTCGCGCCGCGTTCGACGTCATCGATGGCGTCGCGGGTCAGCTCGAAGGGCACCCGAAATTCGACTAAAGCCTTCACCTCGCGCTGCCGGGTCAGGATTCTTTCCCGCGAAGCCGCGATCGATCGCAGGTGGCCCGTGCCGACCGCGGACAACGCAGCACCTGCCGGCCCCTTCACGTCCACCACCCTTCGGCCCGCCAGGTACCGCTTGAATGTGCGGGTGACCTCATTTTCGATCTGCGCCCACGCCGCGTCAGAAACGGGAGCCAGCTCACGATGCAGGTTATTCATGCGGCAAACTCTCCTTTAGCGAACCGATGCCGAGCGAACCATCGTTATTTGAAACATTTTTGCCATCTGCGCCGACGGCGTCCAGGAACGAAGCAGCAGGGACAAAGAACAAGTTTCCGGTCAGCGCCCGGCTGAAGTCCAGCAGCCGGTCGTAGTTGCCCGGCGGCCGGCCGACGAACATGTTTTCGAGCATCTGCTCGATGGTGCGCGGGGAGCGGCTGTAACCGATGAAATAGGTGCCGAACTCGCCCTGCCCGGCGCGCCCAAACGGCATGTTGTCGCGGAGAATCTTCTTTTCTTCTCCGTCCTCGACGATCGTGGTCAGCGCATTGTGCGCCGAGGTCGGCTTTTCGGAATCGTCCAGTTCCGTGTCGGCTAACTTTTTTCGGCCGATAATGCGTTCCTGCGCTTCTGTGGACAGCCGGTTCCAAGCCTGCAGATCGTGAACGTACTTCTGCACGATCACATAACTGCCGCCCGTGAAGGCGGCATCTTCGGCGCCGATGAAGACGGCGTTACTCGCCTCCTCGCCGTGCGGATTTTCCGTCCCGTCGACAAATCCGAGAAGGTCGCGAGCGTCAAAGTAGCGAAAGCCGTGCACTTCGTCGACCGCAGAGACAGCGCCGCCCAGCCGTTCCATGATCAGAGTGGCGAGCTCGAAGCATAGGTCCATGCGCTGTGCGCGAATATGCAAGAGCAGGTCGCCGGCCGTAGCAGGAGCTTGCCGCGCGCCCGCGCGAATTTCTCGAAAGGGATGGAGTTCCGCCGGACGCGGCGCGCCGAACAATTGATCCCAGGCTTCGGAGCCGAACCCCAGGATGCAGCTCAGGCGGCCGTCGAGATCCCGGAAATCGACCGAACGGATCAGCGCGGCAAGGCCGGCGCAGAAGGACCGGACCGCCCGAAGAGGCTCGGGTCCGGGATGGATCTTGACGACCAGAAAGATCGCCGCGCGAGTCAGCGGCGCGGCCACCGCTTGCGGGGCGATTGGAAGCGAAGGGGCGCGGAGCGAAGAAGCAATGTCGGGCGCGCTCATGGCTGTGGCCGAATTTTAGCACGCGGATAACACTGCTTTCTTACAGGTCGGGAAAGTCCTTCAGGTACGACCGCAGTTCGTCCCGCACCCGGCGAAACTGCGTAAGGCGCTCTTCCTCCGAGCCCTCGACGGCGGCTGGATCGTCGAAGTTGTGATGCATCCGCGCAGCCTTGCCGAAGAACACCGGGCAGCTCTCCTTCGCGTTGTCGCAGACCGTCAGCACGTAATCGAAATCCTGCCCTGCGAACTCATCCACATGCTTGGAGCGGTGCGACGTAATGTCGATGCCCGCTTCTTTCATCACCGCTATCGCCTCCGCGCGCACGGAGCTTGGTCTTATGCCCGCGCTTTCCACCGAGAAGCGGTCTCCGGCATCATGCCGCAGCAGGCCCTCGGCCATTTGAGACCGCGCCGAATTTCCCGTGCACAGGATGAGTACCCGTTTCTTGTCCATCCATCTCACCGTCGCTTAAGCAGGCTGTGGGAACCAGTGCCGTGTGCGATTGCAGGCAGCGCACACGGACAGCATCACCGGCACTTCAACAAGCACGCCGACCACCGTAGCCAGCGCCGCGCCCGACTGCGGACCAAATAGGGCGATCGCCGTTGCAACCGCCAATTCGAAAAAATTGGAAGCGCCAATGAGCGCGCCAGGCGCAGCGACGGCATGTTCGACCTTTAGGAGCTTCATGAGACCGTAGGCCAGCCCCGCGTTGAAATAAACCTGCAGGGTGATCGGCACGGCTATCAGCACGACATGAAAAAAGCGGTCCGTGATGTTATCCGCCTGAAACGCGAAGATAAGCACCAGCGTGGCCAGTAAAGCCGTGATGGTCACGGGAGCGAATCTCGGCAGCAGCGTGTTTTCGAACCTTGCTCGCCCCTGGCGGTGGATGAAATACAAGCGTAGTAGCGTTCCCGCCGTCAGTGGCACCACGATAAACACGATCACGGAATAAAGCAGGACCTGAAAGGGCACTGTCAAAGAGGAGGCCCCGGAAACGAGCAACTGAACGATGGGCACATACAGCAGCAGCATGATGAGGTCGTTTACGGAAACCTGAACCAGCGTATAGGCCGGGTCGCCTTTTGTCAGATGGCTCCAGACAAAGACCATGGCCGTGCAAGGAGCGGCGGCGAGGATAATACAGCCCGCAATGTACTGGTCAGCTTCGGAAGGGCTGATGAAACCCGCAAAGACGAAACGGAAGAAGACCCAGGCCAAGAGCGCCATCGAGAAGGGTTTCACGACCCAGTTCACAAGCAGCGTCACGAAGAGCCCGGCGGGTTTGCGGCCAACATTGCGCACGGCCGAAAAATCGACCTTCATCATCATCGGCGTGATCATGAGCCAGATAAGCGCGGCGATCGGCACATTGATCTGGCTTCCACGCCCGAATTCCAGCGCGCGAAGGCCCTGAATGAAGGCGGGCACGGCCTTGCCGAGCAGAATGCCCGCGCCCATGCAGAGAGCGACCCAGAGCGACAGATAGCGCTCGAAAACCCCGAGCCCGCCGAATGCCTGTCGCGGAGGAGTTTCTTCTTTGGTTGTCATGATGCACTTCCGCCGCAGCAGGAGGGCGCGCAGCATGTCCCGGCCGGCTTCACGGCATGGACAAAGGCGCTAATAAATTTGCCGTCCACTTCCTTCGCCAGCGCTTCTACATCGAGGCCTTCGCCGGTCAGAAAGTGGCGCGCATCTTCGATGCTGTAAATGCGCGTGGGCTCGATGTCGATCGCGTCGAAGCCGGCCTTCGCCAGGCGCTTTACGTAATCCATCTCTTCCAGCGCGCCCGCGATGCAGCCGACCCACAGCTCCATGCTTTTTCTCACTGCAGCAGGAACTTCGCCCCGCACCACTACATCCGAGACTGCGAAACGGCCGCCGGGCTTCAACACCCGGAAAGCCTCTCGCAGCACGCGGTCCTTGTCGCCCGAGAGATTAATGACGCAATTCGAGATAATGACGTCGACCGAGTTGTCGGGCAGCGGAATGCTCTCGATTTCGCCTTTGAGGAACTCGACGTTGGTCAGGCCGCTCTTGCGCCTGTTCTCTTCGGCCAGCGCCAGCATTTCATCGGTCATGTCGAGCCCATAGGCCTTGCCCGTGGGACCCACGCGCTTCGCCGACAGCAGTACATCGATGCCGCCGCCGGAGCCTAAGTCCAGGACCGTTTCGCCGGCCTGCAGCTCCGCGAGAGCGGTTGGATTACCGCAACCGAGCGAGGCCGCGACGGCTTTTTCCGGCAGCTCGCCTGACTGCGCGGCGTCATAAAGGTCCGCGGTAATCGGGTCGCAGCCATCCAGCGCCGCTGCCCCCGCCGATGCCCCGCAGCAGCCGTTCTTTTGTCCGTTGACGACGCGGAGCGCTGCCTCGCCATACTTCGCTTTGACGATTTCCTTGATTGTGCTCATTGCCTGGCTCTCCTTATGAATCCCTCATTTGCAGCACACCCTCATTTGCAGCACATGATGTTCTGCGGTTCTATCGCCTTGTTGCGGGTGCAGCATGCGGCGTAAAGAAACCCCGGTAGCTCCTGAAGAACCTGCGTGGGTGTTGGCCGAGTACCAGAGGCAGGTGCCTTCGCGCCGGACGCGCACCAGATCCTCGTTTTTGAGTTTTTCCAGGTGATGCGACAGCGTGCTGGAGGGTATTCGCAGTTCCTCGCCGACCTCGCCGACCACCATCCCCTGGGGATGGGCGCTCAACAGCCGGCGCACGCTGCGCAAACGCGGTTCCGCGCCCATGGCCGAAAGCATGTCGGCGTAGCGGGCGATCTGTTCCGAGTCTTCCGTCTTGGTCATTCGGCCCTCCTGACGCACAATCCTCCAGAATCTATACTTCGATAGTAGTAGAAATATAGAAAATGTCAAGCCAGGCCAGCCGCGACGCTCCCGCCCGGCGCCCTCGTAACCGCCTTGCGGTAACGACCTCGCGGATCGTGCTATTATCGAAGAGTCTTTGCCTCATCTCGCCGCAGTGCTTGCCAATCGTTATTCCGTTCCGCGGCCTTCAGCGCAAATCTGACAGAGACAGTTTGACCTAGGAGGCCTTTACATGACCAATATTTTCGTTGGCAATCTCAGCTATTCAACGACGCAGGAAGATCTACATGCGACGTTCGCCCAATTCGGGAACGTCGAGCGCGTCAGTGTGGTTACGGATCGCGATTCGGGACAGCCACGCGGCTTCGCCTTCGTCGAGATGACGGACCCCGGCGAGGCACAGAACGCTATTTCCCAACTGAACGGCGCGGAGTTGCACGGCCGCGCGATGAACGTGAACGAAGCTCGTCCGAAGCCCGCCGGTGGTAATTCGGGGGGGCGCGGCGGCTTCGGTGGACCCCGGAGGAGCAGCGGCGGTGGCGGCGGTCGCGGCCGCTGGTAACGCCCGGGTGTTTTGTTCTCGCCGCAGTGGTGAGACTTCCAATTTGACCAAGTAAGGAGTCCTCATGGGGAATCGCGGACCACAGTCGTTTCAAAAGCGGCTGAAGGAGCAGCAACGCAAGGAAAAACAACAGGAGAAGATGGCCAAGCGGCTCGAACGCAAACGCCAGGCGGAAGCTTCTCCTGAGCCCCCTGAGCCGCAGACGCCGCAGACGGAAGCCGAAACAACGTGAAAACCCGCAGGGGCGCTCTTGGAGACAAGAGAAAAACCAATTCCGTGCCCGCCGAGCCAGAGAAACCCCGTCGCGGGGTTTCCGAGGCTGCCGCACCCAGTTCGGTACGGCCGGTTCCTGAAAAAGCCGAGACCGCCAAGAACTACAAGGCTGCGCTTCGCATCTATCGTTTCCAGCGAACGAAAACGCCGGGCATCATCGAGGTTCTCAATGAGAACTCCTATGTGATGGCGGAATACAGCGAGCGCACCGGTTCCGTGAAATGGCAGCGTATGCTGCTTGCATCCCAACGAGAGCAAATCGAAAAATGGCTTGAGGACCATTACCCCAGGGTGTAGCAACACCTTGAAGCAATTTGTCGCTGGATGGCACTTTGTCGCTGGATGCCAAAAAGCTAAGCCTGTTCGCATTTGTCCGCAACAACGTTTGTCCAAAATCTAAATGAATAACTTTTCTGAACTACCTCTCTGCACTGTGTTGCAGAGCAACTTGATCAAGCATGGGTTTGTCCAACCGACACCCGTGCAAAGCGAAGCCATTCCGCCCGCCTTGGCTGGCCGCGATGTCGTGGCCACGGCGCAAACCGGAACCGGCAAGACGCTGGCTTTTCTCTTACCCCTGATTCAATCCCTAATTCAATCATCGCCCCAGCCGGAAGGTAGGCCTCCGTCAGGCGTCCGAGCCCTGATTCTCGCGCCTACCCGCGAGCTCGCGCTACAGATTCAAGAAAGCGCGATCAAGCTGATGCAAGGGATGAATCTCCGCTCCACGGTGGCTGTGGGCGGCATGAATGAAACCGCACAGTTGCGCAACATCCGCCAGGGCGCGCAGATCGTCATTGCGACGCCGGGACGCCTGTGCGACTTCCTCGACCGGAAACTGATCCAGTTGGGCAACGTAGGCGTGCTGGTTCTGGATGAAGCGGATCGCATGCTGGATATGGGCTTCCTGCCGGCGCTCAAGCAGATCCTGAAGCACATGCCGGAACGCCGGCAGACTCTTCTTTTCTCCGCCACTATCGAAAAATCCGTGGCCCACCTGATCAGCGCCCATGTGAAGGACCCGGTCCGCGTGACCATCGGCGTCACCACCAAGCCTATGGACTGCATCGATCTCCACGTTTATGAAGTGGAGCAGGATTGCAAACTCAGTCTCCTGGAAAAATTGCTGCGGGAGGAAGCCGGCTCCTTCCTGGTGTTCGCCCGTACGAAGCACGGCACGGACCGTCTGGCCAAGCGGCTGAGCGCTTCCGGTTTTGATACTGCGCGCATCCATGGCGACCGCACCCAGGGCCAACGCAATCAAGCCCTCGCCGGATTCAAGAAGGGTGATTACCGGGTTCTGGTGGCAACCGACGTGGCCGCTCGCGGCATTCACGTCGATGACATCGCTCACGTGGTGAACTACGACCTTCCGCAGGTTCCTGAGGACTTCATCCACCGCGTGGGCCGCACTGGCCGCGCCGGCGCTCGCGGAACCGCATCCACCTTCGCCACGCGCGGCGAACGCGGCGATGTTCGCAAGATCGAAGCGGCGATGAAGGCCCGCTTGACGCCGCGGGAGATAATCCCCGGAGAATTGCCCCGCGAGACTAAACTGACGCCTCACCCCGCCGGGCATTGCCACCCTAAGGGAAACGGCCAGCCCAAAGGGAACGCGAATCCGTTCCGGCACGCAAAGTCCCAACCATCATCGCTTCGCGGCAGCTTCCGGCCATCGAACCGGCGCAAGGCCGGCTGATTGATTTTCGATCGTCCGGGCGCTGAGGCGCATACGCTATGTCCCGCATCGGCGCGACCGTGTCATACTAGATGTGCCTCAACCCGCGAAGAGTGCCACCTCAACCCTGCGGGGCATTTCTCCTCTCTTGACGCGAAAGGAAGCCCGTGTATGCCAGCAGGATTTGAAACGAGAACCGAATTTTGATTAAGACTGCGACGATCGCGGCCAACACCCGCGAACTGATCCTTCAATTGAGCCGTGGCAACGTCGATCCAGCCCTCGCCCTGGCGCAGAGTGTTCAGGCCGATCTGAACATGATTCTAACCTCCGACTTGGATGCAACCAGCATGCTGAGGGCGCAGGCGCGGCAGACCATGTTCGCCATCGAGGAAGTGCTGGCGCTGGTGGATCAAAGCGACCTTCGTGGAGCGTGGGAAGCCGCTCGGGACGCCGCGAAGGAATGGCGGGCCACCGCCCATTCTCAAGAGTTGTAGCGCGAAGCCGCTTCGGGATGCGTCGTGGCCCACGCGCAGTGCGCGCGCCCGGCCATTACGTCGTACAAACGATACAAAATAGAGGGATGCCCGGTTCGCGTTCTTCATTGGAACAACAAATTCTCCGGTACTACGAAGCCGGTCAAGAGGCCGAACGGCTGGAGAGCCCATTCTCTCGCTGGGAAAAAGTGCGGACTTTGGACCTTTTGGATCGCTTTCTGCCACCCGCGCCGGCACTCATTCTGAACGTCGGCGGCGCCGCAGGTGCGTATGCTTTTCCCTTGGCGGAAAGGGGCTACGTAGTCGATCTCATCGATCTGGTTCCTTTGCATATCGAGCAGGCAAAACAGAGAGCCGCAATGGGCCCGCGTGTGTCGCGAACCTTTCAAGTGGGAGATGCCCGTGCCATTCCCTGTGACGACGGGGCAGCAGATGCTGTGCTCTTTTTCGGGCCGCTGTACCACCTGACCGATTTTGACCAGCGCCTCAAAGCGATTCGCGAAGCGCGGCGGGTGTTGCGCGCCGGAGGCGTTCTGCTGGCGGTAGCAATCTCGCGCTTCGCCTCGGCGCTCGACGGTATCGGCCGCGGATTGATCCGCGATCCCGATTTTGTCCGGATCATGGAGCAGGATCTGAAAACCGGACAGCACCGCAACGAAGCCGGGAATCTCGACTATTTCACGGCCGCCTTCTTTCATCATCCCGACGAATTGAAGATGGAGTTGATCGAAGGAGGATTTCCAAATCCGAGACTGTGCGCGATAGAGGGCCCGCTCTGGACGCCACCAGAATCGGCGACTGCCGAGCAGCAGCAGCAACTCATGGCGACGGTGCAGACACTCGAGAACGAGGTGACGTTAATGGGAGCCAGCGCCCATATCATGGGCATCGCGACCAAACCAAATTAGTCCTGACGTGCCTCATCTTAGATCCACCCAGCCGAAGATCCGGATTTTCAGA
>CAWISY010000203.1:0-24120 GCA_963838455.1 Bryobacterales bacterium | reverse complement strand
TGATTTCTTTACTATTCAGACGTTGGAGGTAGCGCCGTCGACTTCTGGGCCGTGGAGTCCGGTGCTGTTCGTATCGAAGGAATTTGTGCAGAACGTGTACGCCAACACCTACGGCACGCCGCTGTATGCGGCGATGTACGGCGATAATTTCGGGGACAATCAGGACACGGTGAACAATATTCCGTTCGGGCCGATCCCGAATTACGGGTACACCCTGCGCGTGACCGGGACGGCGAAATCCCCGTCGCTCTATACGTATGCATCGACGGGAATCGCCGACACGAATTACACCTATATCTCGCAGTACCTGCCGGAGATGCTGCTGATCGCGAGCATGATTTACGTGAGCGCGTACCAGCGCAATTTCTCCAGCACGAGCGATGACCCGCAGATGGCCGATGAACTGACGAGAAGCAGTACCAGGCACTGCGCTTGGGAGCGATCCCCGAGGAGAACCGGCGCAAACAACAGGGCTCTGGCTGGTCGGCCTATTCAACGCCCGTCGCGGCGACGCAGACGCGGTAGCCATGCCGCACGCCTCTCTCAAACTCGTCGGCGGCGCGAACAACGTTCAGACCCAGGCGCTTAACGAAAACGCGGGCATCTACTCCACACAACTCACGCGATTTTTCTTCGATCCCAACGGCATATCACTCGTTCAAAAAATTGGCGGATGGATAAAATATTTTTCCACCCCGATGGTCTCCATCGCGCGCGCGCTCTGGGCGTGGGAGGATTTGAACGATACGGCGCATCTGGCGGTCGGGTGCGAAACCGTTGTCTCGACCGGTGCCGCGCAACTCGCGGTCGTCACGGATGGCACGCTTGATGATATCACCCCGACCAGTGCGGAATCCGATGCGGCCCCCGCCATAGCCGCGACGGCGGGTTCTGCGCTCATGGAAATTACCGACAACGTGATCACGGGGATCACGACGTACAATTCGGTCTACATCGCGACCCAGATATCGATCGGCGGCGTCGTGCTGTACGGCCTATACATGTGCGATCCCGATGGATTCTTGTCGAGCAACGCCTACACGGTATTGTCCTACGATCAACTCGGCAACTTGAATCCCGCCATGGGGACCTCATCCATTCCGTTGCTCCCCGTATTCACCACAACCTCGGGCTCGATCACGGTCACGGTGACGCTGCCGGGTTATACCTATCAGGTCGGGGAGACGTTCCCGGTCCTCCCCGAAATGCTGCCCGGCGTGTGCCAAGCGATCGTCGCCGGCCGGCCGCTCGCCCAGGCCGACTTGGACGCTTTGGTGGAACTCGGGCGCCAGGCTCTTCGGACATAAACATGGACACCAGCGAGTCTCTCAATCGCACCATCGCCGTCACCCAGGAGCTCCACACCGTGGTGAAGAACATGAAAGCGCTGGCCGGCGTGAACATCCGCCAGTGCGAGCGCGCCGCGCACGCCGTGGCCGAATACAATCGCACCATCGAGATGGGCTTCCAGGTCGCGCTGCAGCGCCTGCCGCCGCACCTGCTCCCGCCCAAATATCCGCCCGGGCAAAAACTCGGCGCGGTGGTGTTCGGATCGGACCAGGGTATGTGCGGACCGCTTAACGACCACGTGGTCGAACACGCCTCCCGCGCCCTCGCAAAACTCGCGGCGCATCGCCTGGACCAATCCATTCTTGCCGTCGGCGCGCGCGCGGCGTCGCAATTGGAGGCGCTGGGGCGCAAGCTCGACGGCTCGATCTCGGTTCCCAGCTCGACCGCGGGCATCAACCAGGCTGTCGAGGATCTGCTGGCCCGGATCGAGGAGTGGCACTTTACCCGCGGCATCGGATTCGTGATTCTGATTTACGCCCGGCCGGTTTCCGGAGCCTGGTACCGCGTCCGCGGCGTGCGCCTCCTGCCCATCGATGCCGAATGGATCAACAGTCTCAAGGCCCGGCCGTGGCCCTCGAAAGTGATCCCCACGTTCACCATGGAGGAAGTCCGGCTGTTCCGCCTGCTGATCCGCGAATATCTGTTCGTCTCGCTCTATCGCGCTTTTGCCGAATCGCTAGCCAGCGAAAACGCGAGCCGCCTGGCCTCCATGCAAGTCGCGGAAAAAAACATCGAAGAACGCCTGCGCCTTCTCACCGCGGAATCCAGGCAAGTCCGCCAAAGCTCCATCGCCTCGGAGCTGCTCGACATCATTGCGTCTTTCGAAGCCCTCCGCGGCAAAGACTGACCCGTACCGCGACAAACACTGAACGGACCGCGACAAACGGAGCCGCGACCGGGGTGCCCTCTGGGCCGAGCGGACGCGTTAGTGCCGATGCCCAAGGTGTCCCACATTCCACGTCGCTAGGCCCACGGCGTTACGGAGGCCGACCGCGACGCATTTTCCGGGTTTCGGTTATTCTCTACCTCTGAGAATTGCGGCCATCACGCGGGGGCTGCGCCGTCCGTGCATCACGGCCACAACCCACAACGGCTTTTCATCCGGCGCATAGGCGATCAGATATTCCCGTACCAGAATGAAGCGCAGAGGTCGCGAGGTGAGATCCGGGCGTCGGCGGCCAACCCCGGGGAAGGGGACAAGAGCGTCTATGGCATCGATTATTTCTGTGATCAGACGGTCGGCGGCTGCGGGATTGTCGGCCCCGAGTCCCAAATTTCGTCAAGGTCACGACGGACTTCGGGATGAAGATCATAGGCGATCATTCACCGGACTGCGTCCGACGTGCGGTGGCGCTCTTTTCGCGGAAATGGGCGACAAGCTCGTCACGGGAAATCGGCTTTACCTTGCCGCTTTTCAGGTCGTCGTAGCGGCTGTTAAGCATTTCGCGAGTCTGGGCCAGCTCGTCGAAATAACCGGCCATGGCGTCCTCAACCAACTCGTCGGGGCCGCGTCCGGTTTCCGTTACCCAACGGTCCAGCTTCGCCTGTAGATCGGGATCGGTGAGGTGCACGTCCATTGCCCTCAAGATACGGGGAAAATGGCTCTAAGGCAAGCTGCGCTTGGGCGGGGCATGGTTCGTCCCGAAACTACCCCTTTCGGGACGGATCCCTTTCCCACCTGGCGCTATAACGCAGGCCCCTGGGAAACTGATCCTCACCCCTGTTTGATCGCGGGGACTTCCGGCCACAAACCGGGTCTACGAGATCGGTTCTAGTGCGAATGCCCGGGGTGCCCGATATGCCACGCTTCCCGAAACCCCGCCCACGTTAGATACGCGCCCAGCACAAACCCAATCGAGGCGTAGAGATAATAGTTCTGCCCGAAGTGCATCCCCTCCCAGAAGCTGGCCGTGAAGTTCGGCAGAATCAGGAACACGCCTTTGAGCAGCATCATCCATCCGGTCACGGTGACCACCACCGGCAACGCTCCGCCGCGCCAGATGTTGTGGCCGAGAACCACGGCCAGTCCCGCCACCATGGTGATGATCCCGCCCACGTACAGCATCGCCGGGTTATGCACCAGGGCGTTCTCGATGTCCACAATCGCCTGCTTGTGCGTCAGCATGGTGAGCGTCACGCACAACAGATACAGTCCCATCAATCGGGCAAGAAACAAAGTTCGCGAAGACATACTGGCCTCCCTTACTGTCTTTGATTACGGTTTGGGGCCTTACGGCTCAGCGTATTCCGGCGCTGGCGTCCGCTCCGGCTTCTTTTCGCGCTCTTCGGTGAGCGTGGCTTCGGTCAACAGCAGCGTGCTAGCCACCGAGACCGCGTTCTCCAGCGCCACGCGCACCACCTTGGTCGCGTCGATGATGCCCGCCTCCATCAGGTCCACATACTTGCCGGTCGAAGCGTCCAATCCACACGCCCCCTTTCCGGAGCGCATGCGATCCACCACCACGCCGGGGTCCAGCGCCGAGTTCTCGGCGATCTGCCGGGTGGGAGCTTCGAGCGCGCGCTTCAGGATTCGCAGGCCGGTCTGCTCGTCCTCCTGCGCCCGGGCTTCCTCCGCATCCACCGCGTCGATGGCGCGCAGTAGAGCCAGTCCCGCACCCGGCAGCACACCCTCGGCGATGGCCGCCTTAGTCGCACTGATCGCGTCGTCAAAAGCTTCCTTCAACTGTTTGGCTTCGGCTTCCGAAGGCGCGCCCACGCGGATCACGGCCACTCCTCCGGTCAGCTTCGCCAAGCGCTCGCGCAGTTTTTCTTTGTCGTAATCCGAGGTGGCATCCTCAATCTGCTTGCGCAGTTCCCGGCACCGCCCCTCGATGGCGTTCTTGGCTCCGGCTCCGCCCACGATGGTCGTGGTGTCTTTATCGATGACCACGCGCCGCGCCTTGCCGAGCTGATCCATCGTCACATGCTCCAGCTTGATCCCGAGTTCCTCGGCGATCAATTGGCCGCCGGTCAGAATCGCGATATCCTGCAGCATCGCCTTGCGACGGTCGCCGAAGCCCGGGGCCTTCACCGCGGCGCACGGCAGAGTGCCGCGAATCTTGTTCAGAACCAGCGTCGCCAGCGCCTCCGCGTCCACGTCCTCGGCGATGATCAGCAGCGGCCGGCCGGCGTGCACCACTTGCTCCAGCAGCGGCAGCAGATCCTTCACGTTGCTGATTTTCTTTTCGTGAATCAGGAGCAGCGGCTCCTCCAGCGCGGCCTCCATTCCTTCCGCATCGGTCACGAAATAGGGCGAGATGAAGCCGCGATCAAACTGCATCCCCTCCACGATTTCGAGTACGGTTTCCGTGGTCTTGGATTCCTCCACAGTGATGGCGCCCTCGGCGCCTACCTTCTCCACCGCTTCGGCCACCATCTCGCCGACGACTGCGTTATTGTGCGCAGAAATCGTCGCCACTTGAGCTTTTTCACGCTTGCTGGTGACCGGCCGCGACATGGCCCGCATACACGCCACGGCAGCCTTCAAACCGCGCGCCAGGCCGCGCTTCAAGTCGATGGCGCTGGCGCCCGCGGCTACGTTGCGAACTCCTTCGACAAGAATGGCATGCGCCAGCAGAGTGGCGGTGGTGGTGCCGTCGCCCACGGCGTCGCCGGTGCGCTCCGCCGCTTCCCGAATCATCTGTGCGCCCATGTTTTCCTCGGGATCTTTGAGCTCGACCTCCTTGGCGATGGTCACTCCGTCGTCGCAAACCAGCGGCCGGCCGTATTTCTTCTCGATCAACACGCACTTGGACTTAGGTCCTAGCGTGACGCGCATGGCGTCCACCAGGATGCCTGCTCCGCGCAGGATACTCTGGCGTGCGTCGCTGTGGAATTGAAATTGTTTGGCGGGCATACCTGTCCCTCCTCACATTGTGTGCAGCAAGTGAGGTTCCGCAAACTGGGAATTGCGGGGAGGATGCCCTTAGTGGTGTGTTAGAGGGACGTCGGCAAGGTGACCAAGGGACCATCTTCGGTCCGCTTCCGCTTGGCGTGAGCGCCCACGCACACGCCCGACATTCCGCACTCCTCGCAGCGGCCGGAGGGCATGGATTCGGGGTTGAGCCTGGGCTCCGCGCCCAGCCAGTACAGGCCGTTGGCCATCACGCAGAAGCCGGTGGCTGCGAACCACACCATCGCGCCGCCGACAAAAATCGTGAATGCCGACCACCACGGGCTCACCGTGAAGAAAAGCACCGAAGCCACGGAGATATTGATCCCGACGAACACATAAATGCGCCGCTCCAGATACCAGCGGTCCGTCTGCATCCAGTACAGGCCCCAGCGCGACGGCGCCTTTTCGCCGAGCATGGGAGTCATTCCGAAAAACCGCAGCGTGTTGCCTACGGGACAAAATCCGGTGAAGGCGACGTTGATGGAAACCAGGCCCGTCGCGATCACTCCAAAGATGAACCGCTTGTCCAGCAGCAGGGCCAGCCCCGTGCTTGCCAGCAGAACAATGCCTGCAATCAGCCAGACCGTTCGTTCAATGTACCAGCGGTTGGTGGGGACGATGTAAACGCCGGAGCGCAAAGCCATGCCGGAATATACCATATTCGACACCACACTCAGGCAACCTTTTTTGGCTCTGGGACACGCTCACGTGTTACGGACCCAGCGATTCCGCGGGCGCCGGTGGCTCCGGCGGCGGCGGATTGACCACCGCACGCCGCTGCTTGATGCACCCGCTCAACATCAGTATCAGCGCGAGCATCAGCGCGCCGAGTAACAGCGCTTTCGCGGCCAACCCCACCGCCACGCGGAAAAGATTGTCGTAACGCATAAAAGCTGCTCCTTGAAATTAGCGGCGCCCGCCGTGGCCTCCCGAAGGCGCCGCAGGCATGCTGCGGGGCGGCGCAGCCGTGCGAGGAACGCCGGGAGACATTCCGCGGTTCTGGAACTCGCCTTGCCGCGATTGCCCCAGCGACCGCGAGTCCCGCTGCCGCTCCAACCCTGGATTCGCGGGCGCCCTCTGCCATGTGCCCGAGTTATTCTGCCTGTACCAGCCTTCGTCGCGGTGCTGGTAGACCTGCCCATCGCGGCCCGCATAGACGTCGGGGCGTGTGGCCAATCCTTGCCCATCCAAGCCCTGCCCAGCCGGAGCACGAGGCGCCGCAAAAGATCGCGCCACCACGCCTTGCCCGCCCCAATGGCTGTAGACGTTCACGTTGCCGCGAACCCACGCTGGACTGAACGCCCCTGAATGCGCATTCCAGTGCTCGGAAAAAACCCGATGAATGGCCGGCGTCGAGTGATACCACCAGAAGTGCCCCGCCGGCAGCCAGAACCATCCCCCGCCCCAGTAGCTGAATTCGAAGCCGAAGCCCCAGGTCCACGGCCAGCCGCACCAGAAGTCTCCGCAGAACATGCCTGGATACCACCAGCCGGTACCGAACACCACCACGTCATCGGAGACGTAGGCCCCCAGGTAACCGGGCGTGTAGCCAGCATACACTTCCTCCGGGGTCGCGCCATACACGTACGCGTAGCGGATATGGTACAGCGGGGAACTGGGCGGAATGGTGTAGATCACCGCCGGGATGGTATCGGCCACCACCCACGGACCAACGGGAGAATCGGCCACGAACCAGATCCCGTGCTGGATGGCGTAATAGCGACCTTCGGCGTGAATCACCTCGGCAGTGGTGTTGACCGCGTACTCCATTGGCGTGCCTTCGATAGGCATGAATTGCGGTTCACCGGAATACCGGACATCCAGTTTGGCGTCGGCGCGGCGCACCGTCGCGGTTTGCGGAATCTGATTGGCGATCACCGCCTCGCGAGCCTGCTCCGTCCCCGGGATCGAGGCCAGGACGTGTCCCTTGGGGCTCTCCGGCGCGATGCGCGCAAAATCGCGAGGCAATTGCGCTCCGGGAACCCACTCCCACGGTCCCACAAAGCCTTTGGCCCGGAACCAGCGGCCGGCCAGCAGCGTGTAATACTGCTGCGTCACGGTGTCCATGAAGATGTCGTAGTCGGAGTTGGTGACGTACAGCAGGCCGGTGAGCGGAATCGGAGCGTACTCCGGCTCCCCGCGAGTCACCAGCAGCTCGGCAGGAACGGTCGAGACGTATACCGCCGGCGGGCTCACGCCCGGCGTGGCCATTGGCGCCGCGCCCGGCGTCGCGCCTAGCTCCCGGTCGTCATCTTTGGTCACTTGCGCCTTGATTGCCGCGAGTTCCTCCGGCGGATTTGCCGCCGCGGTCCAGGGTCCGTTCAACGACGCCGCCGTCATCCACCATTGGCCGCCATCCAGGTAGAAAGTCTGCGCCGGGGAGTCGAACAGCAGCAACGCCGGAGTATTGAGCACGCGCGAATATGGCGTGCCTTCCACCATCCGGTACTGCGGCGCGCCGTCGATCAGGATCAGCACCGCGGGCGCGTTGCTGAAGAGGATCTTGGGAGGCTCGTTTTTGAGCGGCACTGCCTCAGCCTTGGTCTCCGACTGCGTAATCGCCAGATCCGCCAGCAACCGGTCGAGCGAGACCACGCGCGGCCAGCTCGGCACGCTATCGCGCACCGCCTGAAGCAGGGCCGGTTTCAGCGCTGCGGCGGAGGGAAAGGTCGCGTCCTTGATGGTAATGTTTTCGAACACCACCAGCCGCGATTCCTTGTCGACCTCGGTGCGGCCCTCGATCGAGACGATCCCGAAAATCTCGGTGGGATCGTTCTTGCGCGTGACGATGACCGCCGAGCGCGACTCGATCCGGTTGTCCTTCCAGCGATCGACCTGCGGCTGGTAAATGACGATGTGCGTGTCGCCCGAGTCGATTTCCCGGGGCCAGTTGCCATCGCCAATGGCGCGCTGCTGAGCGGGCGTCTGAGCAGAGAGCGCGCCGGAGCAGAGGAGCGCGAGCACAATTGCGCGGTTCATACGTTTCCCCTCGTCGCCGATGAGAACCGCATACACCGTGCCAATTCCTTCACACCGCTTTCCATTGGCGATGTTGGAGTTCCGATTCGCGAACATGTCGCAGACGTGCGCTGTTTCACCCATCGTGGCGCTTTTCACGCACCTAGGAGCGAATCGAAGTCGCGCCGTTAGAACATTTTCCCTGGAGTTGTAAGTGCATGTGCACAAGGCAGGGATGAGACCGTATGAGAGCCGCCCCAGACATTGAGACCGTTCCGCTCCTGCTCGATTTTGAAGCAGTCGGGCCACCGGTACAGTCGCCTGAATCGCCGCCTCTGGCGGTCGATTTGGACGGAACCCTGGTCAAAACCGACCTGCTGATCGAGTCCTTCGTCGCTCTCATCAAGCAAGCGCCCTGGTGCCTTCTGGCTATACCGTTCTGGCTGCTGCGTGGCCGCGCGTACCTGAAGAAGCAGATTGCCCAGCGAGTCTCGCTCGACGTCGAAGTTCTGCCTTACCGGCAGGAGTTGCTCGACCGCCTCCGCGCGGAGCACGCCCGCGGACGCACCATCGTCCTGGCTACCGCCGCCGATGGAGCAATCGCCCGCCAGGTCGCCGATCATTTGAAGCTGTTCGACCTGGTATTCGCGAGCGACGGCGTCACCAACCTGGCCGGATCGGCCAAGCGCGACCTGCTGGTAGGACAATTCGGCGAGCGGGGTTTCGATTACATTGGCAAGGGCAAGCCAGACGTGGTGGTGTGGTCCAGCGCCCGCCAGGCGATCCATGTCCCATACCAACACGTCCCATGCCAACAGGTCGCGCACGAACACGGAGTGCGCGCCGCGCTGCTCAGCCGCGTGAAGGTGCTGCGTCCACAGCATTGGACCAAGAACCTGCTGGTGTTCGTGCCCCTGCTGGCCGCCCATCGCGTGTATGAATTCGCTCCGCTGGCCAGGCTGATGGTCGCGTTTGTGGCGCTCGGGCTGGTCGCCTCCGGCGGGTACCTGGTCAACGATCTGCTCGACCTGGCTTCGGACCGCCGCCATCCGCACAAGCGGTTGCGGCCCTTGGCCTCCGGCGAGGTTCCGCTCACCTACGCCCTGCGAGCCATCCCCATTCTATTTGCCCTCGGAGTCCTGGCCGCCGCCTGGGTCTCCAGCCTGTTCCTGGCCGCCGTGCTCACGTACTTCGCCCTGAGCTTGGCCTATTCGCTCGAAATCCGAAAAATCGCGGTGCTGGACGTGATTTTTCTGGCGAGTCTTTACACCATTCGCATCCTGGCCGGCTCGGCCGCGGTGACCATCTGGCCGTCGCACTGGCTGTTGGCGTTTTCGACCTTCGTGTTCTTCAGCATGGCTTTGGTGAAGCGCTATGGCGAGCTGATGGTGATGAAGCGCGTCGACGGCGCCGGCGCCAAGGCCCGCGGCTACGAGCTTTCCGACGCGGAACTGCTGGCCTCTATGGGAATCGCCAGCGGATACCTGGCCGTGCTGGTGCTGGCGCTGTATATCAACACCGTCAAGGCGCAGGTCCTGTACGGACGCTATCAGCTCATCTGGTTCCTGTGTCCGCTGCTGCTGTACTGGATCAGCCACGTCTGGCTGATCGCTCATCGCGGACGAATGCCCGACGATCCGGTTGCCTTCGCGCTGCACGACCGCACCAGTTGGATCGTGGTTGCATTGATCGCCGCCATCAGCATGCTTGCCCTATGAGAGAACACTCCTGGAAGCGGAACCTGCAAGCCTGGCTCGCCGTCAGCGCTGCGGCAGGACTGTTCGCCTTGAACGAGCCGCAGAATCAGCTCGCGCAATACGTCGCGGATGTCCCCAAAACCATCCTGGAACTGCAGCAGTTCCGGCAGTCCGCCTCCGTTCCCGTTTCAGCCAAAGCCGAAGGCGGAGGCAACAAGACTGGGCAAAGCGGCGTCGCGACCCTGGTCAATCTCAACCCGGTGATCAACGCGTGGTACCTGCTGAAGGTTTCGTGGAACGGAACGCCCGGCGCGGCCGCGGAAGCCGCCTACCACCTGGAGAACGCTGAGCCCCGCTCCCAAAGCATCGTGCTCGACGCAAAATATCCGTCCGGCGTCCTGATCGTCGCCGGCAACAGCCGAACCCCCTGCGACCTGTTCTCGACCGGTGCACTGGAGCAAGCCAAGGCGTCGCCGCTGGTCTATGCTCCTTTGTGCGGCGGCCGAGTGTACCTGCGCAATCCCGCCATCGGGCACCGCTCCACGCTCGAAGCTGCCACCGAATTCCTCCGCGACCACGTCTGGGGCGGTGAAAAAATCATCGGCCTGGGCCACATCGTGATGGGCGATTGGAACCGCGAAACCGGCGAGCTCAAAGCCAAGCCCTCGGAGCCTGCCAGCGCCGCGAACGCCGCGGATCTTCCGCTGGCCGCGCAGATCGATTCCGCAGCCGCCGGCCGTGTTCTGCAATCCGCCAACCTGGGCATCGACCTCGACGCCTCCGCAAGAAACGGCATGACGCCGGGAGCCTGGTACCCGGCCAACGGCAACCCAGGCATCTATGTGAGCCTCCTGCAGCCCGATCTGATCGATCCCGCCATCCTCCGCTCCTACAGGTCCTCGGTCAACAACCTGGATGGCGTCGAAGCCTCCGCGCTGGTCTATCTGATCGCCTTCGATCTGGATCGCTACGATCTCGGATTCGCTCTGGGAACCGAACATCCCAGGGTGGATTGGTCCGATCATGTTACGGACCGGATGCGAAATCCGGCACTGCCCGGACCCGACGGCATCGGCGTCATCAGCCCTTTGGTCGCAACCGGCTTGGTGAGCCCCGTGGATGCTTCCCGAACTGTCGCAACCTTCACCGGCGGCTTCAAGCGCATGCACGGAGCCTTCAAGTTCGGCGCGCTGTCATTGGAGAATCACGGCAGTCACTACGGATTCATCGAAAACGGGGTGGTCTTCAGCAAGCTCCAGCCCGGTCTGGCGACGATATTTGCGCTGGACGACGGCGCGGTGCGCATGAAGACCTGGACCGAGGCGGACAACCAGCTTCTGGAGCGCATCCGGTTCGCGCGCCAGAACGGCGTGGCGCTGATCGACTTCGACCCAGCCTCCGGAACAGCGGTGCCAGGCGCTTTCGTGAATCAGTGGGGCGCGGGCAACTGGTCAGGATCGGCGGAAGAAAAACTGCGCACCATGCGCGCCGGCGCCGCGCTGCAGTCGAACGGCCACGGCAAGCGGTTCCTGATCTACGCGGTCTTCTCCGACGCGACGCCCTCCGCCATGGCCCGCATCTTCCAGACTTACCGCTGCGAGTACGCGTTGCTGCTCGATATGAACGCCCTGGAACATACGTACCTGGCGGTGTACCGGCGCTCCGGCTCGCAGTTGTTCGTGGATCACCTGTTGAAAGGAATGAGCGCGCTGGAGAAATCGGACTCCGGCGAGATCGTGCCGCGGTTCCTCGGCTATGCCGACAATCGCGACTTTTTTTACGTGATGCGCAAGTAGGGAGAGGGTTATGAAAGTCAGACGCTGGTTGTCTCGCTGGTTATCGGTAGGAGCGGCCGTGGTGGCCGTCGCGGTGGTTGCTGTCGTGGTCCGGGCTCAGCACCCGCAGGCGCCAAACCCGCCCGCAAAAGACCCACTCGCCTCGCCGATGACCCTCAAACAGCAAAATGAGATTTTGTTTGAAGACCTGCAGCGCGTCCACGGCCTGACCGACTCGCAGATGCGCGCCATCCGCCAGATTTTCGCTAAATCCGGCATCATGGGCCAGGGCAATCCCGCCGTCACGCGCCATCCCATGACGCCGGAACAGGCGCAGGCCAAGATCAAAGGCCTGGGCATCAACTACGACAATCCGAAATTCGACAAGATCTGCGGCGGCAAGTACATGGCGCCGCTCTACGACCCGCTCACCCAGCGCCCCGAGGACGCCAAGGTCTGCATCGATCAGTTCGAGTTCCCCGACATCCCCTTCGACTTTCCGGTGGTCTGGGTGAAGGCCATGGAGGCAGCCCAACTCTGCTCCATCGAGAGCAAGCGCATATGCGACGCGCATGAATGGGAGGGCGCCTGCGCCGGCAGCCTTCAGCCTCCCGACTATGAGTGGGGCCTGATCAACGGCCTCAGCCCCAACCAGGCCGTCGAGCGCATGCGCGCCGTGCACAACCGCAAGGACGAAGCCACCAAGAGCTGGAGCTACGGGCCGGAGTACAAGAAGGGGATCTGCGCGGCCTCCAGCCAAAAAACTCCCGGGTGCAACGGGGGAAGCTGGCCCGGCTGCGGCTCCAACACGTTCCCCTGCGGCGCTTTCCCGGACTGCCACAGCCCTCTGGGCGTCTACGATCTGAACGGCAATGCGGCGGAGCACATGAATCTTCCGCTCAACGAAAGCCAGATGTCCAGCCGCGGCAGCACGGAGCTAGGCTACACCGAAATGAAAGGAAGCTGGTTCATCTTCGACGCCTACCGCGCGCATGAGGATTGGTGCCGCTGGCGCGCCCCGTACTGGCACGGCTCGCGCGTCATGGACGAGCACAGCCACGCCAACTACCATCTGAGTTTCCGCTGCTGCAAGAGCCTGCCGCCAAAGTAAGCTGATCTGTGACTAGACAGGGCCGCGACCGGAGCGGGTTCCTGCGACGAATGACCGAACCTCCGCCGGGCCCAGCGGGCAGCGTGTCGCGGCTCTGAAGCTTCCCATCCGGTCCCACCGGAGGCAAAGCTGAGCCGCGACCAAAGGAAGCGGACTCCCCCCTACGCGCCGATAATCCCCGGCACGCGAATCGGCCCCTCATCGCTCAGCAGATCGGCCAAAGAGCGGTCTTGAAGCATCGCGCTGACCGGGTGCGGCTTGCCGTCCACCAGGGCCATATCCGCCACCAGCCGGATTCCGTGGCTGTAATCGGCGTAGCCGGCGACGTGAATGGTGGTCAGAGGCTGAATCGGATCGCCCGCGCCGCGATGCCAGCCATAAATCGCAATGTGGCCGGGATTCAGACGCAAGCGGTTGGTCAGCACCACGTCTTTCTTATGGCCCGCAGCCAGCCCGTCGACGGCCGGAAGGCTGCGTTCCCGCGCCTGCTCGTCGATCATCGAGTTGTGCCGCTCGTAATATTTTGTCGACGTCATCTCCGGCCCGGCGGGCAAGGGCTGCGGCGTGAAGCAGCGCTGGCATTGACCGTAGATCGCGTCCACCATCTTGCGCGTCGGAAGCAGGAAGCGGAACCGCTGCGCCACCGTTGTGGCCGTATACAGATTCATGGGGATGCGCAGGTAGTCGCCGTCGGAGCCGATCGCCAGATACTCCGGCGTCACAAAGATGGTCGCGGATTTCGCCGCTCCGCTGGTGAGCCGGACAGGCACCAGCTTTCTCAAGAATCCCGGCAGGTTCCCGCTGATCAACTGCCCGTGAATCGCCTGCTCCCGCGAATCCTTGTCCAAACCCGCCACCGATGCGGCGAATTGGGAACCTGTCAGAGCATTCGAAGATCGCGGCGGGATGCTCAAAGCCGCATCCTGAGCTGCTGCCGTAACGGGTCTGCCGTGCAAAAAACGCGCTGAAACTGCCGCAACCGCCATCCGGAAACCGTGGCGCCGGCTCAACCGCACACCGGAAAGAAACCGCATCCCTCAAGTGTAGCGGACGAAAAAGGTTTAATTCTAAGCGTTCCCTAAGCTGTCTACTGATTCTGTTGCCCCAAGGAAGTGGCGATGCACCAGGTGTTGCCCCAGTTGTCTTCCACAACGCCCAGCCGATCTCCATAAGGCTGGTCTGCGGGCGCAAAAACGGATTTTGCCCCGGCAGCGACTGCTTGTTCATACAATCCGTCGGCATCCGGCACGTAAAGGTAAAAACTAGCCGGCATCGGTGTGGTCTCGCCCATTTCCAGAATCGCGGTTCCGATCCGCAGCACGGCATGCATCAGGCGGCCATCCGGCGCTTTGAAGATTCCCAATTCCTGTGCGTTGAAGGCCTGCTTCAGGAAATCGATCAGGCCCAGCGGATTGGTGTGATGCAGATAGGGCGTGACCGTCCGTATCCCCGGCACTGCCGCCGCTCCGGGCAAGCGCGTGGCGATGTACCAAAGATTGCCGGTTGGGTCCTTCACGCCACCCTGCCGCTCGCCATACGGCCGATCCTCCGGCGCCGAGAGCGACTCGGCGCCCGCCGCAAGCGCGCGCTGATAGACGGCATCGGCATCCGGCACGTACAGGTGCAGTGCCAGGGGCCGTTCGCGCCCGCGCACGGCTTCTCCCCCACCGCACATCAGCATGGAATCGCCGATCCGTAACTCGTAGTGAGGATGGCCGGAACGGCCGGTTGCTCTTCCTGTTTCGACGGCACCAAAAGCTTCTTTGGCAAACTGAACCAGCCGTTCAGCCTCGACCACCGTCAGATAAGGCGTGACGGTGGTGAATCCTTCGCGTATTCCTGCAGGGTGTGTTGCCGTCGTCATACTTACTCTCCTTTCCAAGTCCTTGCGTAAGCTATCTTGAAACTCGCGCGTGGGGCATTCGGCCAGCGCAGCTTCGATCCAAGCCATTGATCGCTCAGGCATGCCCGGCCTCCCACTCTTCGCGCAGATGCTCCAGCGCCCGGCGTTGAAGCTGTTTGACCGCGCCCTCGGTCTTGCCCAGCGTGCGCGCGATTTCGAGCAGGCTCCGCTCTTCCACGTACCTCAGCTCAATCACCCGGCGCTGAGCTTCCGGCAGGCGATCGACCAACTGGAACAACATGGCGCGCCGCTCCAAATCGATATCCGGCCCTGCTGTCTCCGGCGGATCGCCGGCCGAGTCCGTACTTGTTTTTTGCCAGCGATCGGCCAGAATGTTAGACGCGATACGCATCAGCCAGGCGAAGAACGGCGCGCCTCGCCATTCATAGCCGCCAAGATTTTCAAGGGCTCGCCGAAACACCTCGGACGTCACATCCTCGGCTTCGGCGCGATTCCGCGCGCGCCGGAATACGTAAGCCCACACCCTGTGGAAATAGCGGTCGTAGATTTCCAGAAAGCGTTGCGGATCGGCCTGCGCGGCCGCCACCAGGTTCCGCTCGAGCTGCGATTCCGGAGTACTCAACGTGTCTCCGTTTAGAGTAACCGGCGAGCCAGGGGAAAAGTTACGCGTCGGGAGGGACGAGAAAATCTTTTAATACGACTGGAACAACCGGCCCCAACCGGTTTCTAGCGCTTGCTTCACCCTCCGCCGGCCGATGAAGTTGTACCAATACACGTCGTGATACAGGATCGACGCCGCGTAGGACCAGGGAGCGATGACCGTGCGCAACAGGAAATGCTCCAGCGGCTTCAGCCAGCCCCAGTAGATCATCTTCTGCCCGTGGCTGGCCAGCGTCTCGCCGACACTGAAGTGAAAGTTCACCTGGCTGATGTCCTCGCCCACAATCTCGATATCGCGCACGTCGCCGCAGCCCAGGCCCCGCTCATGCGCCAGACGGATGAACTTGATCGACAGCGGATCGAAGCCCATCATCTTCGCGGCCACCGCGTCGATCGCCACCATGTCGCCGCTGGCCAGAATGAAGTTCTTGACGTGCGGGACCATGCACCGCGGACCCGGCCCATCCCCGGCGAAGGTCCCATCCATGACCGCGAACAGGCCCGGATGAATCTCCTTCTGGATGGCCAGCAGGTCCACCAGCGTCTCGTGAATCACGCTGTGGGTCCAGTGCCGCTTCTCGAACAGAAGCCCGCCGAAGGCGTTCTTCATCGCCCCGGTCATACCGGTGAACACGTGCGTCTTCATGGTCGGCAGGTGAATCACGTTCGAGCCTACCAGCCGCTTGGGGATGAGGATGCCTTCCGGATACACCTGGTCGAGCACCAGCATCTTGCTCTTAGGCGTATAGCGAATCCACTCCTCGCCCGGCTCGTAGAGATGGATATTACGCAGCCCATACTTCTCGAGCACGGGTTTGTGTTTGTTAGCCACCTCTCCGCGCCTGGCGCTGACCACTACCGTCCGGTTATGGCAACCGTACAGTTTCTCCTTGCAGTAGCCGTCTTCGAGCAGAGTCGCAATCACGCCGTCAAGCTGCCACGGCGTGGTGGAACACGCCGGGTAAAAGTAGTGCCAACTGATGTTGATCTTGAGCGCGGTCTCTTTATCCCGCGGGAGGAAGGATTGATAGTCCGCCAGCCCCATCAGGCGCTTGTAATCGTCGATGACGGTTTCCGGCGCCGTCTTCAGCACCGCGACCCGGGAGCGTGGCATATGCCTCCTCTATCTGTGAAGAGGCAATCGCCGGACCACCCGGCTTTGGAGCTGTGATCACATATCGATACAGTCCGGCAGCGCTGGAATCGAGCGACTCGTGCCGCCCCAGTTGCGTCAAATGCCGCAACCTTAACCGCGCAGGAAGCTGAACAGGAAGCAGACCGCCGATATCATCACAATCAGCGGACCGGAGGGTTGATGAATGCGCTCTCCCAGCCACGCGCCGCTCACCGTAGCCGTGATCGCAACCCCCACTGCAACCACCAGCATCGAGGTCAGGTTTCCCGCCAGCCGTTTGGCGGTAGCGGCGGGGATGATGATCAGCGCGCCCATCAGCAGCACGCCCAGGTAGCGCAAGCCCAGCGCGATGGTCAGCGCGAACATCTCCAGATACAAAAGATTCAACCACCGAACATTGATCCCCGACGTCCGGGCGACATCGGGCGACACCAGCATCACCACCAGCCGGTGCCGCTGGGTCACCACGAAAGCGGCGACGCACAGGGAAGCGGCCACGCCAAACACCAGCTCCGGCCGCGTCAACGCTCCGGCGCCGCCGAATAACGCCTCAATCAGCTCCTCGCCGGAGGTCATCATGCTTCCGGCGGCCAGCGCGACCGAAAACAAAACCCCGATCAGCGCATCCGTGCCGACCCGCGCCTTCCCCTCCATCCCCCATACCAGCAGCGCTCCGAAAAACAGCATCGCCACAGCCCCGACCAGCGGATTCGCGCGCAGCGCCAGCGCAATGCCGATGCCCGGCAGGGCCACGTGCGAAAGAGCGTCGGCAGCCAGGACCATACGCCGCATCAGGGCGAAGCAGCCCACCAGCCCGGCGGCAACGGCCATGGTGATTTCCAGGGCTACGTTCTCAACAGTCATGGGTTCTCAATCCTCATGGACGTGAAACTCCACCGGCTCTCCGTAGATTTCATGCAGCAGATCGGGCGTCAGAATCCGGCGCGGTGCGCCAAAGCACGCGCGCCCGCGCCCCAGGCACAAGACGTTGGTCGCGTATCGATAAACCACGGAAAGCTCGTGGGAGATGAACAGTACCGTCATCCCGCGCTCGAGTTGCAGATGATGCACCAGCTCATTCAGGCGCTTCTCGCCGGGCTCATCTACGCCGGCCGTCGGCTCATCCAGCATGAGAACCGTCGGGTCACCCATCAGCGCGAAAGCCACCAGCAGCCGCTGGAATTGCCCTCCTGAGAGCGCGCCGATGGGGACCTTCGCCGTCTCCTTCGCGATCCCTACCAGCTCCAACGCGCGACTGATCGCGAGCGCTCCGGCGCCGGTCAAACTGGCACGAGCCCGCAGGAAATCGGCGGCCGTGATCGGGATGTCGCGTTCGATGTCGAGTTTCTGCGGCACATAACCGATGCGCGTTCCCGGAGCCCAGTGAATGGCGCCCTGTGATGGAACCGAGCCGATCAGCGCCTGAAACAGTACCGTCTTGCCCGCCCCGTTCGGCCCGATCACCGCCAGGCAGCTTCCCTGCTCCACCTGGAAGCTCAAGTCCTTCAACACTTCCAACTTGCCGAAGCGCACGGCGAGCCGATCGACACTGAGAGCGATGGCCATTCTTGCTGAAGTTCAGCACGCTGATAACCGATCTCTTGCCTCTGTCGGCGCGAGCCGCCTGGGGGAGTGGAACGCAAATTGCGAAAGGGATTCTAGGATGAACCGCAAGACCAGCTTCTGCTCCCTCGGCATCGTGCCGCCGTATATCGAAGGCGCCGGTCCGTCCGCGAATCGCCTCGCCAAAGGTTTTCTTCGCCTGGAGGAGATTGAGCGCCGCCGCGCCCTAGGCTGCCGCTCCCTGCTGGATAAACTGGCGGAAAAGCGGATCGTTTGGCGGGAAATTCTGGAATTGGAATTACAGGCTCTGCGCCGCAAGGGGATAAGCGGTGACCGCGAGGGCCTCTTGAAGGGGGCTAGTCGACGCGGACCAGCCTAAAAGTGGACCAAGACGGACGGACCCTGAGCTGTTACTTCCGGAAAGCAGTGTCGCTATTCCGCGAGCCGCGTGTTTTGCTCGCGTCTTTATTCGCTTCGTTCGGGAGCGCTTCCCGGTAGCGAACCGCTCCGGCTCCTTTACCGAACTGCACCGCCTTGGTCACGTCAGCCGGGTTGGGAGCTTCCGCCTTGCCGACAAACCCCACCTTGGCAGGCTGTGCTCCAAAGCAGGCCGCTGCGCCCGCAACCGCCAAGGTTGTGCTCAACGCTGCGGTACGAATCATTTGAAATTTCATGGTATTTCTCCTTGCAAAACACCCACCCCTCAGGTGGGTTCGATTTGAGAATAGGCCGCATCCGCTAAGGAAGTCCTGATGGGAGCGTTAGCTTTGCCTAAATCGTTTGTGAAGGCGCTTTTACAGGCCAAGCTCCTTTCCTGGCATGAGCGGGCCTCAACTGCAGCCCTTTGGCGCTTCGCGTGCATTGAAACAAATAGAGATCAGATCAAACCTCGAGGAGAAATTTGACACATGAAAGCCCTTTTAGCGGTCGACACTTCGTGGGCGAGCCAGGTTGCGCTGGCTGAGGTCATCGCCAGACCGTGGCCGGCGGATTCGTCCTTCGAAGTCGTCAGCGTGATCGAGCCCACGCACCTGTGGACCACCTCGGAGACCGCGCAGGAAGCCGAGCGCTGCGCCCAGGAAACCGTGCGCCGTGCCGTGGAGAAACTCCGCGCCGTCCAACCGGCCACAAGCGGCGAAGCTCTCCGGGGCGATCCCAAAACCGTCATCCTCGACCGCGCCGCCGGCAGTTCCGCGGATCTGATCGTGGCCGGCTCGCATGGCCGCTCCTCGGTGGGGCGTCTGCTGATCGGGAGCACGGCCTCGGCGTTGCTGCGCTACGCTCCTTGCTCGATCGAAATCGTGCGGCCTCGGTCGAGCGGCGAAGGCTACAAGATCCTGCTGGCCACCGACGGATCGGAGCACTCCGAGAATGCGGCCCGTTCGATCGCCGAGCGCCCTTGGCCCGCCGGTGCCGAGGTCCGCGTGCTCAGCGTGGTCGAGATCCTTCTTCCGGCAGTGCGCGCGATGCTGGAGCCGCCCATGCTGGATGAAGAATATCTGGAAACAGCTCGCGAGAGCGCCATGAAGCGGTCGCAGGACGCCATCGCCCAGGTTCGCGAAATCCTCGCTCCCGCGGCGTTCGACGTTTCCGATTCCGTCTCCGTGCTGGTCGACCCGCCCAAAACCACCATTCTGAACGAGGCCGCCGAGTGGGGCGCCAATCTCATTGTTTTGGGCTCGCATGGACGGCGGGGCGTGGATCGCTTCCTGCTGGGCAGCGTCTCAGAAGCGGTCGCCATGCATGCTTCCTGTTCGGTCGAAGTGATCCGCCGCGGCGCCTAAGGCCTCCGCTGGACCCTAACAGAGCCGCGACCAGAGGGAGTCCTCATGGGCCTGCGGCCCACCGATAGTGATGAAGAACGATCGCGAAATGGCGAATATGCGGCGAATCGCGGGCCGTTCTTCAGGGGAGCGGTTTCGCGCCGCGTCACTCGTATCGGAGGGCCTCAATCGGGTCCATGTACGCAGCCTTGCGCGCCGGGTAGTAGCCAAAGAACACGCCCACCAGCCCGGAGAACACGAAGGCGACCAGAATCGCCGTGACACTCACCAGCGTCTGCCAGCCCGCCAGATACGAGATCAGGACGCTGGCCGTCACGCCCAGCGCGACGCCCACGGCTCCTCCGGCTAGCGACAGCGTCACGGCCTCGGCCAGAAACTGCGTGAGGATATCGGTGGTCTTGGCGCCGACCGCCTGCCTGAGTCCGATTTCCCGGGTCCGCTCCGTCACCGAAACCAGCATGATGTTCATGATCCCGATCCCGCCCACAATCAGCGACACCGAAGCGATCGCGGCCAGCAGCAGGGACATGACCCGGGCCGAATTCTCCTGCGCGCGGTACACCTCCTCCATGTTGCGAATGGTGAAGTCGTCGTCTTCGTTCGGCTGCAAGTGGTGACGCTGGCGCAGCAGGCTGGTCATCTGATCCTGCGCGTCCTGGGTGCGGCCCTCCCTGGCCTGCACCATGATGGACCCGACCGCCGCATAATTCGCCTGGCTGACTCCGATCACCTTCTTTTTCGCCGTGCTGATGGGCATCAGAATCACGTCGTCCTGATCCTGGCCCGTGGGCGATTGCCCTTTGGGAACCAGCTTTCCGATGACGGTGAAAGAGACAGTCTTGATGCGGATCACCCGCCCCACCGGATCCTCGCCGTAGAACAGATTGTCGATCACGGTCTTGCCCAGCAGCGCCACGCTGGCGGAGGATTCGACATCGGAGCTGGTGAACGGCTGGCCCTCTTCAATCTCGATCTCGCGGATCGCCAAGTAATCCGGCGTAGTGCCCAAGACCTGCGTCCCCCAGTTGTTGTTGCCGTAGACCACTTGGACTCCGCCGCGCACTGCGGGCGTGGCCAGCGCCACGGCATCGCATTCCCGCGGGATCGCCCGCGCGTCCTCCTCAGTGAGCGTTTGCGCGTTGCCGGTGCCCATGCGAATACCGGAGCTGGTCAAGCTGCCCGACAGGACGACGATCAGATTGCTGCCGATGGAGGCGATCTGCTCCCGGATGCGCTCCTCCGCACCTGTGCCCACCGCCACCATCGCGATCACCGCCGCCACCCCGATGATGATGCCCAGCATGGTCAGCGCCGAACGCAGCTTGTTGACGCGCAGAGCGTCGAAGGCGATGCTCATGCTGTGCGCCAGTTTCTTCATGAGGTGACCGCTCCCGCGCCCTGAAGTTCGCGCTCGGCCAGGCGGGGCGACTTCACCCGCTCGTCATCCACCAGCAATCCGTCCCGGAAGCGCAGAATGCGCTGGGCAAAGCAGGAAATATCGGGTTCATGCGTCACCACGACCACCGTGATGCCCCGCTCCCGGTTCAGCTTCTGGAAGATCGCCATGATCTCGACGCTGGTGCGCGAATCCAGGGCTCCCGTCGGTTCGTCGGCCAGGATCAACTGCGGATCGTTGATCAGGCTGCGCGCAATGGCGACACGCTGCTGCTGCCCGCCGGAGAGCTGGCTGGGGTGGTGATAGGCGCGCTCCGCCAGACCCACGATCGACAAGGCCCTCATCGCCCGCTCTTCGCCATCGCCGGCGTGGTCGCTATAGAGCAGCGGCAGCTCCACGTTCTTGATCGCCGTAGTGCGCGCCAGCAGATTGAACTGCTGGAATACGAACCCGATCTTGGTGTTGCGAATCTCCGCCAGCTCATCGCGGCTCAGCTCGCCCACGCTTGCTCCGTCCAGAAAGTACTTGCCCGAAGTCGGCCGGTCCAGGCAGCCGAGAATGTTCATGAACGTCGACTTTCCCGAACCCGAAGGCCCCATGATGGCGACGAAGCTGCCTCGGTCGATGCTGGTAGTGACGCCGTGCAGCGCGTGCACCTCCACTTCACCCAGCATGTAGGTCTTGGTGAGGTCTTCAACGCGGATCAATTCGTTAGGCATGGAGGCTCTAGAAGCCGATTCGCTTGCTGCCGCCACTCGGCGCCGGAGCCTGTTGTGCGGGCGCTGGCCCTTTCATCCCGACCACCAGTTCCTGGCCCTCCTGCAAGCCGCCCAGCACCTGCGCGAAATTGGAATCGCTAATGCCGAGTTTCAACCGCACCGGTTTCACTGCTCCACGATCCAGCACGCACGCCGTTTGATCTCCTCCCGCGTTCGCTCCGCTTTTCACCATCTGCGCAGATAGGCTGCGGGGATGAAAGCGCAGCGCCGATTTTGGAATGCGCAGCGCATTGGAGGCGTGGCCGGTCAGGACCGTCACATTCGCGGTCATGCCCGGGAACAGCTTCAGATCCGGATTCGAAACCGCGATCACGATGTCGTAGGTGATGACGTTCTGCACGTTGATGGGCGCTTCTCGAATCTGCCAGACGGAGCCGGAAAAGACCTGCCCCGGATACGCATCCACGGTGAAGTTGGCCTGCTGCTTCAAGCGGATTGCGGATACGTCGGCTTCGCCCACGTTGGTGTCCACCTGCATCTTGGTCAGGTCCTGCGCGATCAGGAAAATGGTGGGGGCCTGAAACGACGCCGCCACGGTTTGACCCACATCCATGTTGCGCGATTCCACCGTGCCGTCTACGGGCGCGATGATGCGGGTATGGTCCAGGTTCAACTGCGCCTGCGCCAGGGCGGCGTCGTCCTGTTCGACCGTAGCCTGCGCTTCCTGTACCTGTGCCTGCGCGACCTCCACGGCTTTCTGGGCCGAATCTGCCGAGGCTTGGGCCGCCTTCAGCGCCGCCTGCGCGGCGTCGACGCTCGCCAGCGCCTGGTCGTAGTTCGCTTTGGCCGTATCGTAATCTTCCTGCGAAGTCGCTTTCTGCTGGATCAGGATGGCCCTCCGGTCCGCTTCCACCTTGGCCAGATCCACCGCGCTCTGCGCCTTGACCACATTCGCCTTCTGGCTGGCCACGTTGGCTATCGAGCTGGCCAGATCGGACTGCGACTTCGCCACCGAAGCCTGCGCCGTGAGCACCGCGGCCTTGGCCGAGTTCAATGTCGCTTTCGCCTGATCGACCGCGGCTTTGAACGGAGCGGGATCAATCAACGCCACCAGATCCCCCTTCTTGACCTTGGTGTTGAAGTCGGCATACAAGGCGGCGATGTTGCCCGAGACCTGGCTGCCCACCTGCACCGTGATCACCGCGTTCAGATTTCCCGTTGTGGCCACGGTACTGTCGATGTCGCCGCGGTCGGCGCGCACCGTGATGTATTCGGTCCTGGGAAGGTTCCAGAGGTAAACGCCCACAGCGGCACCGACCAGCAGCACCGCGGCTGCTAGGACGAGCATCCAGCGCCGCGCTCTTGGCCGTTTTCGAAGCGGCTCCAGCGCGACGGCCTTCCCGCCCGCAGCGGTCCCCGCAACGATGTTCATCGTCTTTACCCGCTTGAGGCAATGCACGCAGCCCACCATCACCGCATTCAAGCAGGCGTTGCACTCGACCCGTGCAGTTTTCGGGAAGACTGGGCCATCTGCCCACAAACTGGGTGATTTGCCGCGGCCTCGCGCCTTCCATGTCATTGGCGCGTGGCTTGCTGGAGTTTGAACGGGCTCTAAAGATGCGCCGAATCGTTTTGCTTTTCTCCTTGACTGCGATGGGCGGGGCGCCGTCGACGATTCAGGTTCCCCGGCTCCCCGCCCTCTTTGTCGCCGGCGACTCCACCGCCTATCTGCCCAGCCACGGCGGGTGGGGCGATCCTTTCGCGGACTATTTCGACTCTTCCAAAATCACCGTCCTCAACCGCGCCTGCGGCGGACGCAGCGCGCGGACCTTTTTCACCGAAGGCCTGTGGAACCGGCTGGCCGCCGATCTCCGGCCCGGCGACTACGTCCTGATTCAGTTCGGCCATAACGACGGCGGCGCGCCCGATCAGCCTCCCGCCCGCGCCGACCTTCCCGGCACCGGCGAGGAAACCAGGCTGCTCGCCATGCCCGATGGCAAAACGCCCGACGGCAAACCCGAACTGGTGCACACCTACGGCTGGTACATCCGCAGATTCGTGCGCGATTCGAAAGCCCGAGGCGCGCATCCGATCGTGTTATCGCTGACCGTGCGTAACGTCTGGCACGACGGCAAAGTGGAGCGCGGCTTGAACCGGGGCCAGTTCGGCTTGTGGTCTGAAACCGTCGCGAACCAGGAACAGGTGCCCTTCGT
>CAWISY010000202.1:0-13154 GCA_963838455.1 Bryobacterales bacterium | reverse complement strand
TTCGGCGTTCTACCTGTTCCTGCTGAACCTCGGCGGATTGGGATTAGGAACGCTCGCGCCGGGCTACCTCAACGATCATCTGTTTCACGATCCGAAGATGGTAGGCGGCTCGCTGGCCATCACTATCGGCGTCTCGTCGCTGCTGATGCTGATGGCGTTCCGCTCGACTTATGGGCCGTACCGCGCCGATTGCGCGGCACTGGTCACTTCCACGGGGCTCACTTCCACGGCGCCGTTCACTTCCGCTTCGCCGGTTCCAGACCGCTCTTCTTGATTACCGCATAGGCCGCGGGCGAGGCCAGCCACTCAATCAGCGCCTTGGCCGCCGCGGGGTCCTGGGATGATGCGGGAATGCCCGCGGCGAAAACCGTGACCTTCTGCGCGCCTTCCGGCAGCGGTCCCACGATGTCGATGCCCTTCACCGGAAGCAGCTCACTGATCTGCTGGAAGCCGATTTCGGCATCGCCTTTGGCGACCACTTCGCCGACCGCGGAGCCCTCGATCTTGTGAGACTTCCCTTTCAATTGCGCCGCAATGCCGAGCCGCGGAAACAAATCGGTCTCCAGATACACGCCGCTGGCGCTGTCGGAATAGGCGATAGATTTCGCGGCCAGCAGCGACCGCTTCAGCGCGTCTACAGTGCCGATCGCGGGTTTGGGCGCGCCCGTCTTCACCGCAATACCGATGCTGGACCGGACTAGGTCGACGCGCGTCCCGGCACGAACCTTGCCTTGCTTGATCAGATCGTCGAGCGTATCGGCGACCATGATCACCACGTCGATCTTTTCCCCACGCTCCAGGCGCATAGGGATGGCGTCATGCGTGGTCCCCATGGATGCGCCGAACTCGCTGGTCAGTTTGTTGTGTGTGGCATGTTCGTATTGCGGCGCGAGTTCTTTATATGCGGCAGTGAACGCACCCGAAGTAACCACGGTGATCTGGGCGGCGCGGGCCGTCGCGAGCGCCGCGCCGAAGGCGAGCAGCGCGGCTAGAATCCGGCGCAGGAAGCCGTTCATATTGGCCGCTATTGTACAGGAAATTTCGATCTATACGTGGAAGTGTTCGGGACGTATCATCGGATGGTTGACCGCCGGGGTCTCGATCAGATTGAAGCGCACTTCCATAACTTCTTCGCCGCATTGGAACGGGACCACGGTCCATTCCATGACGCCCGCCGAGCGGGTCTTATAACTGCGCCCGAAGATCACGGTGGGAATGCTCAAGGCCAGAGGGCCGACGCGTTCCTCCAGCAGCGTCTTCACGTTGCCGACCACCATGTTGGACACTTCCGCAACCGCGTCCATCACCTCTTCATCGACGGTTTCGTAGGTGCTCATCAGCAGCGCTCCAGCCATCGCGCAGGCAAATTCGGGCGAGCTGGAGATGCGGCCCGTACCGGTCCACGGTCCGGCGACGCCGATCAGCGCCACCACTCCGTCATAGGTGGCCGGATGAACCGGCTCCAGATGCGACGGAGAGGTATCCAGCGGCAGATTGAGCATGGTGCCGAACACATCGGTGGTTGCCTGCACCACCATGGATACAATTTCGCTTGTGGCAAGTTTTTCCATGACGGTTCTAAATGACCCCCACAAGTTTCTCTTTGATCTGCTCCGGCGTGAACGGCTTGCGAACGTAACCGGCTGCACCCAGCTCCAGCGCCTGCAGGACGCGCGCCTGGCTGCCCTCGGTGGTTACCATCACCACCGGTACGCTCTTATAGGCTGCGTCTGCTTTCAGCCGGCTGAGCATCTCGATGCCGTCCATATTGGGCATGTTGATGTCGGAAAGAATCAGCGCGACCTTGTGGCTCTTCAGGACTTCCAGGGCCTGATTCCCATCGTTTGCTTCGTGCACGGTTCCCAGTGCGAAGCCGGCCTGGACCAGCACTCTTTGCAGGATCTTCCGGATCGCTGCGGAATCGTCGACAATCATAATGTCCAATGCCACCGGACACCTCCCGAATCTTTTTTGCGCCGCCGCGCTTCTGAAGCGGCCTTAACGCGTTCACAAGCCATATCGGCCCGTGGGTCGCGGTTGTGAGCAAATGGCGTGCCGAATGGCAAACGACGTCAAGACCAATTTTCTCGACACTTTTTGAAGTCCCCCGTGTTCAATCATCAAGAAGCCGGTTTTGCCCCGGCCTGGAGTGACGGAGGAGGCATGCGCAATAAACCTTTTCTTTTTCTAGCGATCGCCACGGGGCTGGCGATGCCGGTGATTCTTGCCCAATCGCCCACGCCGCGCGCCGCGGCCCGGTTTCTGGATCAGGCTACCTGGGGTCCGACGGCGGGCTCCATTGACTCGGTGATCCAGGACGGCATCGACACTTGGCTGGCCGGCCAATTCAACCTGCCCGCGTCTTCGTATCTGCCGAATCAGGCGATTTTGAACACGCAAGGAAAATCGAATAACAACCTGGCGCCGGTGCAGGCGGCTTTCTTTCAGAACGCGGTCACCGCCGGCGATCAACTGCGCAGCCGCGTGGCGTTCATCCTGAGCCAGATCTGGGTGGTTTCGGCGACCTCAGGCGTTCCCAACGCCTACGCTTATCCGCCGTATTGGAGCATCTTCGAAAACGGAGCCTTCGGCAACTATCGCGACCTGATCAAGGCTGTGACGCTCAGCCCGGCCATGGGCAAGTTCCTCAACATGGCTAACAACAACAAGGCGAATCCGAGCAAGGGCACCGCGGCGAATGAGAATTACGCCCGCGAGCTGATGCAGTTGTTCACGCTGGGGCTGACGCAATTGAACATGAACGGCACGCCGGTGCTGGATTCGAACATGAACCCGGTACCCACCTACGACCAGACGGTGGTCGTCAACATGGCCAAAGTCCTCACCGGCTGGACCTACCCGACCGCTCCGGGCGCGACGGCGAAGGTCAACAACCCGGAGTATTATGCCGGCCAAATGATTCCCGTGGAGTCTGAGCACGACACTACGGCGAAAACAATCTTCGGAAACGTCACGATTCCCGCCGGTCACACCGCCGAGCAGGACCTGGATTCGCTGCTGGACGCCTTGATGGCGCAGCCGACCATGGCGCCGTTCGTTTCGCAACAGTTGATCGAGCACATGGTCACCAGCAACCCCAGCCAAGCCTACATCCAGCGCATCGCGCAGGTTTTCGAGAACGACGGAACCGGCACGCGCGGCAATCTGCAGGCGGTGATCACCGCGATCCTGACCGACCCGGAGGCTCGCGCCGGAGACTCCAGCCCTTCGGCCGTCACCAGCAACTTCGGCCACCTGCGCGAGCCGATTCTGTTCCTGTCGGACGTTCTGCGCGGATTGAACGCGACCGTCGCGGCGAGCAACGGCGCCAATTCCGCGACCACGAACATGAGCGAAGAGCTGTTCTACGAGCCCAGCGTCTTCAGCTACTTCTCGCCGCAATCCCGAACCATCAACGGTCTCTATGGACCGGAGTTCCAGATCTACACCACGCAGACGGCGGTGAATCGCGCGGACACGATCAACACGCTGCTGTATGGCACCATGCCCGGCGTAAGGCTGGATTTATCGCCCTTTGAAGTGTACGCCCAAACCTCCTACGACATCGATTCCCTGGTCGGATACATTGCGCGCATCTTCCTGCACAACAACATGTCCACCCAACTTCAGAACGCCGCCACCGCCGCTGCCAGCGCCGCCACCACGCCGCTGACCAGGGTGCAGGCAGCGTTGTACGTGGTACTGACCTCGAGCGAATGTCAGGTGATTCAGTAAGGAGCCAAACATGTTCACACGCAGAAACTTCATCAAAGTCGGGACCGCTACAGTTGGTTCCCTGGCTCTTCGCCCGTTTGGGTTGCTGCCCGCGCTGGCGCAAAACGGACCAAACTACCAGGCCCTGGTGTGCGTGTTCCTGTTCGGAGGCAACGACTCCAACAACACCGTGGTCCCGCAGGATTCCAGCTTCGCGCAGTACACCACGATTCGCCGCAGCCTGGCGCTGAGCTCCTCCGAACTCACCGCGCCGGTGAACAGCCTGAACGGAGGCCCGCCGATCTCCTTCCACGGCAAGCTGCCCAGCCTGGCCAGCATGTATGGGAGCAAGGAACTCGCCGTCGTCGCCAACGTGGGCCCGCTGATCCAGCCGCTGACGCAGTCGCAGTATCAGAACGCGGCCAACGCGAGCGAGCTGCCGCTGAATCTGTTCTCGCACCCGGACCAGCAGATCGCATGGCAGACCTCGGTGGCGCAAGGCCACAGTCCCAGCGGATGGGCGGGCCGCTTAGCGGATTACCTGGCGCAGACCGGCGTCAACTCCTCCAAATTCCCGTCCTTCTTCTCGGTCGCGGGCAATGTGATCGAAGGCTCCGGAGTCTCGACGCAACCCGTGGCGCTCTCGCCGGGGCAGACTCTGAATCTGGCGGGATTCAACTCAAGCGCGGTCTCCCAAACAAGGTTGAGCGCGCTCCAAAGCCTGGTTGCCGACGGCAGCAGCATCTCACTGGTGCAGGCCGCGGACAATGTTTTGGCCAATTCCATGTCGGACGCAAGCGCACTGAGCGCGGCGCTGGCTAAGTCCACCCCGCTCAAGACCCAGTTCCCCACAACCAGCCTGGGCGCGCAGCTCCAGCAGGTGGCGCAGATCATTCAAGTGCAGTCCTACCTGGGCATGTCGCGGCAGATTTTCTTCGCCTCGCTGGGAGGGTTCGACACCCACGGCGGAGAGTTGGAGACGCACAACACGCTCTATCCGCAATTGGACGCCGCTCTTTCCGCCTTTTACAATGCGACGCAGGAGCTGGGCGTGGCCCAAAATGTGACCACCTTCACGGAATCCGATTTCAGCCGCACCTTCCAGCCCACCACCGAGGATGGGAGCGATCACGCCTGGGGCAGCCATCACCTGGTCATGGGCGGCGCCGTGCAGGGCGGGCAGATTTACGGGAAGTTCCCGGAGTTCGTGCTGGGCGGACCCAATGACACCGATGTCCGCGGCCGCTGGATTCCGGCGCTTTCCGTAGATCAGTATGGAGCGACGCTGTGCTCCTGGTTCGGCATCCCGTCCTCGGCCTTCCCGGCGATCTTCCCGAACCTGGCCAACTTCACCTCGTCTAATATCGGTTTCCTGGGGTAATCGGGCACAGCGGTAGAAGTCCAAAAACGCCGCTTGCTGGCGCGCGCGGCTCAGTAGGTGAGATGTGTTACCGAGCCGCGACTGCAAGGAGCGGTTCTTGCTACGGATTGCCAGCGCAAGTCCGGTTCATGCAGGCGGCTTGGGCGGCACTTCGCGCCTGGCGAGGTCGACCAACAATCGAAGGGCGCGGTTGACCGACTCGGAGTCTTTGAAGACTTTCGCCACGTCGGTGTCCAAGAACACGACGTTGGTCCCGGCCTTGTGCCGCTCGTGATGCTTCCCGCGGACTCCCGCTGAGAAGTCGTATTCGGCCCTCATGTCGTCATCGGCGGGGCGGTTGCGCTTCATGCTGTTTTCGTTCTTTTGGCGTGGCCTCGCGGGCGCTGATGATTCGAATCCGTTCCTCTCGTTCAGTATACGCCACGACCAATAGCCGCCCCTCCCCGCTGCGCCCGATGCTGAGGAACCGAGCCTCAACGCCGGAGTGATCGGGATCCGGGATCGTCACCTCTAGCGGATCTCCGAATACGGTCATCGCTTCGATGAAACCGATGCCGTGCTTTTGCCTGTTGGACTCGTCCTTGGCGGCGTCCCATTCGAACTCCATCGCCGACCAGTAGACCACGATTCCGGTGCTAGCGCGGGCTGTCGCGCCGTTCGCTTGAGTTCAATATACTGTTGACATGTCAACCAGCACGAAAGCCGGTGCGGCGGGGATTGAAATCAAAGCACCGCTCACCAGCACGCAAGCGGAGATTCTGACTCCGGAGGCGATGCATTTCATCTACGCCTTGGCCGGCGAATTCGAATCGCGCCGCCAGGAGCTGCTCGCGCGCCGCAAAGTCCGGCAAGCCGAAATCGACGCCGGCAAATTCCCCGATTTTCTACGCGAAACCGCCGATATCCGCGCGGGTCATTGGACCGTCGCGCCCATCCCGGAAGACCTGACGGATCGCCGCGTGGAGATCACCGGTCCGGTGGACCGCAAGATGATCATCAACGCGCTGAACTCCGGCGCCAACGTGTTCATGGCGGACCTGGAGGACGCCAATGCGCCGTCGTGGATGAATAACATCGACGGCCAGTACAATCTGCGCGATGCGGTCAATCGCAGCATCGATTTCACCAGTCCCGAAGGGAAAGCCTACAAGCTCAACCCCCAGACGGCGACGCTGCTGGTGCGGCCTCGCGGCTGGCACCTGAATGAGAAGCACGCCTGGGTCGACGGTGGGCCGATGTCCGGGTCCATTTTTGACTTCGGACTATATTTTTTTCACAACGCCAAGAATCTGATGGCGCGCGGCACCGGGCCGTATTTCTATCTGCCCAAGCTGGAGAGCCATCTGGAAGCCCGCCTGTGGAATGATGTCTTCAACGCCGCTCAGGATCTTCTGGGTGTGCCGCGCGGAACCATCCGCGCCACGGTGCTGATCGAAACCATCCTGGCGTCCTTCGAGATGGACGAGATCCTATATGAGCTGCGCGACCACTCCGCCGGCCTCAACTGCGGCCGCTGGGATTACATGTTCAGCTTCATTAAGAAATTCTGCAACTACCCCAGCTTCATGCTGCCGAATCGCAGCGAAGTGACCATGGATCGGCATTTCCTGAAGGCGTATTCGGAGCTGCTGATCCAGACCTGCCATCGCCGCGGTATCCACGCCATGGGAGGCATGGCCGCGCAGGTGCCGGTGAAGAACGATCCGGTGGCCAACCAGCAGGCGCTGGATAAAGTCCGCGCCGATAAACTGCGCGAGGTCAAGGCCGGTCACGACGGCACCTGGGTGGCGCATCCGGGCCTGGTTCCCATCGCCAAGGAAGTCTTCGATGAGCACATGAAGACTCCCAACCAGATCTTCCTCCTGCGCGAGGACGTGCACGTCACCGCCAAGGACTTGCTGGAGGTGCCCACCGGCACCATCACCGAAGCGGGCCTGCGCTGGAACATCGACGTCGGGCTGCAGTACCTGGAGGCGTGGCTGCGCGGCATCGGCTGCGTGCCGATCTACAACCTAATGGAAGACGCCGCGACCGCCGAGATTTGCCGCACCCAGGTGTGGCAATGGGTCAAGCACGGAGCCAAGCTCGACGACGGCCGCCCGGTGACGCTGGAGCTGGTGCGCCGCCTCACCGACGAAGTGCTGGAAAAGCTGAAGGCCAAGTCCGGCGGAGGCCGCTACGCCGACGCCGCCCGCATCTTCGAGCAGATGATGATCAGCCCTCAGTTCCCGGAGTTTTTGACGCTGGTGGCTTACGATTATTTGGATTAATTGGGATACACACACTACTGGCATCGCGCCGCGGTCATCGAGCAGCTTACGTTTAACGCTATCCGAAGCGATTTCGAGCGGATGATTCTTCCCCTGACCGACGCCGGAATCGAGCTGGCGGGCGGCCTGGGCGAGGGGCCTCCCGAGGTTACGGACCAACTCATACGTTTCAACGGACTGACCCATTGCGGCCATCCGAAAAACGAGAAGATCTCCGTTCCCTATCCGTCCGAAGGAGCGGAGGGCGTGGGGCCGAGCGCAAATGCCCTGGACGGCGACACCGACGGCTTGGTCACTCGCCTCAAGCATCGCTGCTGCGACGGCCGATGCAGTTGCGAGACGTTCAGCCTGCCCAGGACCCTGGACCTGGATGAGAGCCGGGACGCCGATGAGGATGGCCTCTACATCGAGTACGTGAAGACCGGCTTTCGACCTTATGACGTGGCCGTCACGGCAGCCTTGATGATTGCCAAGCGCTACCTGAAGTCCAACTTCGTTATCAGTAGCAACGGCGGCGACCATCAATGGGCCGACGCGAGGCGTCTCTGTCAACATGTCCTCGGCTACGGCGATTGGTTTGGCATTGTGGAAGAAAAGATCGTGGAAGAGTGGCCCGGAGATCCGCCGGCGAAGAGGGACGTACTGCTCCGCACTCTGGTTGAGCTTGACCCAGCGGCTCTGGTCTAGGTACACCTTCCGCGATGGCCCGCCGACTCCTCCTTGCCCTGCGCGCCGTTTTGGCAGGCTGGGCCGCCTTATTGGCGTTCGCTTACGCGCTCGAATGGTTGCTGCGCCGGTCGTCGGATTTTACCGGCGCGGAGTGGCTGGCGACGGTTCGGTTGGCTCTCGATTGCTGCATTCTTGCGGCGGCGGGGTGGGTGACCGGGCGCCTGAGCCGAAAGCGTCCTGTAGTCGCCGCACTTATCTTCGCGGCCACGCTTTGCGTCCGCGATTTCAACCCGCTTCTGCCGTTGGACGTCCCGTGGCTGCTGCACCTGGCGATCGACACCATCCGCGACAGCCGCTATGCCGAATCGCTGCTGGCGACCGCGGTCAGCCAGGTCTTTCTGCTCGGAAGCCTGATCGCCGGCGGCTTGCTAGCTCGGCCGCGCACCGGACCGACTCAGCTTCTTTCCACCCGCTTCGTGCATCCTATAAATATGAAGCTCGCCATTGAAGGGATGCATTGCGACGCGTGCGTGCGCCGGGTCCAGAACGCCATTGTCAGCGTCGAGGGGGCCAAGGCATCGCAAGTTGAGGTTGGCTCCGCCGTGGTGTCGATCGACCCCACGGGCGAGGAGCTGGTGCTCGATGCGGTCCGCAAGGCGGGTTATAAACCTTCTAAGGTCGAATGACGGAGACCATTCAAATAAACGTCGGCGGCATGACCTGCGCGGCCTGCCAGGCACACGTGCAGCACGCGCTCGAGGAGTTGCCTGGCGTCGAAAGAGCCGCCGTCAGCCTCATGACCAATGAAGCGACTGTGGTCTTCGACCCGCACACGGTCGAGCCGCCGGCGCTGCTCGAAGCCATTCGCGGGACCGGTTACGACGCCGCGCTGCCCACCCCCGGCCAAAGCGCATTCGAGGAGCAGGAGGAGCGCGACCGGGCGGAGCTGGCCGAGGCTCGCGACTATTCCATCAAAGCGGTAGTGAGCTTGGTCCTCGGAGGAATCGCGATGGCGGCTTCGATGCGCTTCGCCGATGACCCTCGCCTCAACTGGCCCATGCTAGCCATCGCGCTGTTCGTGATGGCCTGGGCGGGCAGGCACATTTTCGCGGGAGCATTCAGCGCGGCGCTGCACGGAACCTCCAGCATGGACACGCTCATCACGCTGGGCTCCGGTACGGCGTTCCTCTATTCCGCCGCGGTGGTCGTGGCGCCCGATTTCTTCCGCTCCCGGGGCATCGCGCCGCACACCTATTTTGAAGCCGCCACGCTCATCGTGGCTTTCGTGGTCACCGGCAAGGCGCTGGAGGCCCGCGCCCGGCATCAGACCACCGGGGCTCTGCGCGCGCTGATCGGCTTGCAATCGCCCACGGCTCGGGTTTCGCGGGAAGGCGTCGAATCCGAGGTTCCCATCGCCCAGGTCCGCATGGGCGACCTTGTCGTCGTGAGACCCGGCGAAAAACTCCCGGTCGACGGAATCATCGAGGACGGATCGAGCTTCGTCAACGAATCGATGCTCACCGGCGAGCCGGCTCCGGTCGAAAAAAACTCGGGCAGCGCCGTCACCGGCGGCACGGTCAACACCACGGGCAGTTTTCGTTATCGCGCCACTACGCTGGGAGAAGCGAGCGTGCTTGCGCGCATCGTGGCGCTAATGAAACAGGCCCAGGCTTCGCGCACGCCCATTGAGCGGATGGCGGACCGCATCAGCCGCGTCTTCGTTCCCGCGGTTTGCGCCTTCGCCGCGTTGACGCTGGCCGGATGGATGGCCGCCGGTCACGGAATCACGCAAGCCGCAGTGGCCGCCGTCGCCGTGCTGATCATCGCCTGCCCGTGCGCCATGGGACTGGCCGTGCCGACCGCGGTGATGGTGGCGACCGGACGCGGCGCGCGCATGGGACTGCTGATCAAAGGCGGCGAAACGCTGGAGAAACTGCGCCGGGTCGACACCATCGTTCTGGACAAGACCGGAACCGTAACCGAAGGCAAGCCGCGCGTGCTCGAAGCGCACCTGAGCGATGACGCTCTCCGTCTGGCGGCTGCGGCCGAGTCGCGTTCGGAGCATCCCCTCGCCTACGCGATTGTCGATTTCGCGCGCTCCAAGGGGCTTTCGCTCCCGGAGGCCGAGGGCTTCCGCGCCGTAGCCGGGCTCGGCATCCTGGCCAAGGCGGAGCACCGCTCGGTGGTTGTCGGCAACGCGGCTTTTCTCGCTCAGAACGGAATTCCCGCCACCGATCAGGGCATCCTGGTGGCGATTGACGGAATCTTCGCCGGCTCTATTTTTGTCGCCGATCCCGTGCGGGCGACCACCAAAACCGCAGTGGAGCGATTCGCGCGGCTGGGCTTGCAAGTGGTAATGCTCACCGGCGACCGGCCCGAGCCGGCTCAGGCCATCGCGCTGCAAGCCGGCATCAGCGAGGTCATCGCCGGGGTTCTTCCTGATGGAAAGGCCGCGGAGATTCGCCGCTTGCAGGGCGAGGGCCGCGTCGTGGCGATGGCCGGCGACGGCATCAACGATGCGCCCGCTCTGGCGCAAGCTGACGTCGGTTTCGCGATGGGCTCCGGCACCGATGTCGCGATGGAGGCCGGCTCGGTCACGCTGTTGCGCAGCGATTTGTGCGCGGTCGCCGACGCCATCTCGCTTTCCCGGTCGGCCTGGCGCATCATGCGCCAGAATCTGGCTTGGGCGCTGGGTTACAACGTCATCGCGATCCCCGCTGCGGCGCTGGGATTCCTGAGCCCAGTGCTGGCCAGCGCCGCAATGGCGGCCAGCTCCGTCAGCGTCGTCGCCAACAGCCTGCGCCTGAAGCGTGTGCGGATTTGATTTTCAAACAACCTATGTGCCGCAACATCCGACCTCTTTTCAATTTCGATCCGCCGGTGACCGAAGAAGAAGTGCGCGCGGCGTCGCTGCAGTTCGTGCGCAAGATTAGCGGCTTTCACAAACCCTCCAAGACGAATGAGCGATCCTTCCAGGCCGCGGTGGACGAAATCGCGACAGTCTCCACTCGTCTGCTTCGATCCCTCGAAACAGACGCGGAACCGAAGAATCGGGAAGAGGAAGCCGCCAAGGCCCGGGCGCGATCCGCGCGGCGATTTGGTGACTGACCGGTTATCCGGAGACTGACCCAAGCGCCTATCGCTATACTGGGCAGATGCAGTATCCTGCCCGCCGGTCTTCATTCCTCCTGTTTCCTGGCTTTCTCCTTGGTTTGGCCACGGCTCCCCTTTTCGCTCAGCCGGTCGTAACCGAGCTACAGAACAACTACAGCTACACGCAACCGGGCTTGCCCAACTACGGCATCTCCCCCGGCATGCTCTTCATCATCAAAGGCACCGGCCTGGGCACCATCACCAACACCGCGGAGGCGTTCCCGCTCACCACCAGCCTGAACGGCATCAGCGTTTCGGTCACGGTGAACGGAACGACTACGCAGCCTACGCTGTATTACATCCTGCCGACGCAGCTTGGAGCGGTTCTGCCCGAAACAACTCCCATCGGCAGCGGCACGCTGACGGTCAGCACCGGAATCCAAACCAGCCAGCCGGTGCCGATCCAAGTAGTCCAGAGCGACTTCGGCATTCTGACCTACAACGGAGGGGGAACCGGACCGGCCTACGCGTTCGACCAGAACTACACGCCGATCACCGCCAGTCATCCGGCGACACCCGGCGAACTGATCGTCTTCTGGGGCACTGGCGTTGGGCCCGATCCCGCCAACGACGACAAAACGGAACCGCAGCAGACGAACAATCTGACCGGCGTCCCCATGAACGTTTACATCGGCGGAGTGCAGGCCCAGGTGTTCTATAAAGGCAGATCGGCGTATCCGGGAGTGGATGAGGTCTTCGTCTATGTGCCCAGCGGTGTGCCAATGGGCTGCTATGTTTCGGTAGTGACGCAGAGCGGATCGCTGACTAGCAACTACACGACGATTCCGGTGGCGGCCGCTGGCGCCTCCACTTGCACGGATCAGATCACCGTCGCCAATAACTGGCAAACGCTGGTGGGAAGAAATACCGCCAATGTGGCGGATCTGAACATCATCGGCCAGACCAAGCAAACCGCGCTGGGTTCGCAGACGACTTCCTCGGCGTCGGCTCAATTCCGGACCGACAACGCGGCCCAAATCTACGCCGAGCTGTTCGACGACGGCTTCGCGTCTGTGGGAAACTGCATCGTCAATCCGCCGGGGCCGGCCAATGCGGGAATTTCGCTGGGCGCCGGCCCCAGCCTCACGCTCACAGGGCCCGGAAATGAGCAGGCGACGCTGACCTACGCAGCCGGCGTGAATATCGTCTACGCGGCCACGCTTGCGGCGGGGTTCATCCCTTCCGGCGGAGGGACGTTCACCTTCAGCGGAAACGGCGCGCTGGCTGGCAGTTTCAACACAGCCATCACGGTTCCCACCCCGGTGACCTGGACCAATATGAGCGCCGCGTCGAACATCACTGAGGCGCAAGGCTTCACCGTAAACTGGACGGGCGGAGCTGCTAACGGGCTGGTGCTGATCGCGGGAGACTCGGCGGCTGCGAACGGACTCGACGTGACCTTCGAATGTATCGCCCCGGCGAGCGCGGGCACATTCAATATTCCCGCGCAGGTTCTCCAATCCCTTCCTCCCACCGGCACCAGCGCCAGTCTCGGCATTCTCGAGTTCGAGAATCCGGGGACGTTTTCCAGCAGCGGTCTGGACCAGGGCTTCTCCTACGGAGGGTTCGAGACGGTCAACGCGCTGGCAAATTATCAGAATGGCGGGAGCGCGGGTCCGCAGATTGCCGGCCTGACTCTGGCTTCCTCTTCGACGACTTCCTCCGGCTTCGTGCAGGCCACGGTTACGCTTTCGGGCGGGGCGCCTGCGGGCGGCCTGACGGTGGCGCTCTCGGCCAGTTCAACTCTGGCGACGATACCCGCGACGCTCACCATCCCGGCGGGCTCGGCCTCGGCCAGCTTCACAGTGAACGCCGGCTCCGTAACGTCCGCACAGATGGTCACGCTGGCGGCGACCTATCAGGGCAAGTTCAGCACAGCGGTGCTCACCGTGAATCCGGCGCAAACGGTGAACGTCTTTAACGGCACCTACACGGGAACCTACACCGGAACAGAAGGCTCGGGTCCT
>CAWISY010000201.1:0-54931 GCA_963838455.1 Bryobacterales bacterium | reverse complement strand
CGCCCGGTTTCAAAATGCGCGGGCTGGCGATGCGAGCCTCAATTCCCGACGCTTTCAGGCGATCGACCGAGGGACGCAGGCCGTAGAGGTCCAGGTAGTCGAGCGTGATTGAAGCCGGACGCACGGCAATCGCGGCTTCGAGCTGCTCCGGCGTCCGCACTAGAAGATGCAGTTGCGGAGCCGCTGCTTGTGAACCGGCGGCGGGGGCTGTTAGACGCTCCAGCGCGGCGGCTGGGTCGCTCACCGTATAACCGCTCGCCGCGGACTGAAGGGCCTGTAGGCCCTCCACAGCTTCGCGGCGGAGATGGTTCAGCATCGACGCAGGCGCAAACGGCGAGCCCTCGGCATTGAGAGACACCGACGCCAACTCATACGGCGTATTGCCGAGCCGACCGAGCTGCGCGGCCAGATACTCTTCCGTGATCGAGCGATTCTGCGCGGAATCGAGAGGCTCCTGCGAGACGGTCTCGACCGAAACCGCGCCTACGCTCCAGGTAATGCGCAGAGGCTCGCCGGCGCGTGCCGCGACATGCGCGTGCACCGGCTGCTTGTGCACCGGCAGCGCGCGGATCGCTTTCTCGAGCGCGGGATCGTGCGTGCGCCAGACCATGTCGCCGGGCCGGATGCGAGAGGGGTTGATGACGCCGTTGCCGAAGCGCAGCTCGACATGGCCGCCGGGCAACGGCGCGGTCTCGTAAATTCGTCCACCCTCCTCGGGTTCCTGCGGGCTGCGCCAATCCGCGGCATCGAAGGCGATTCCATCGCCCTTGTTTAGCATCGTGTTTTCGGGTTGAATCACGACACCGGACGAGCCGATCCTGACCACCCGTCCGCACGGCAGGCCCCGATGGCGCGGAGAACGGCCCTTCACCACCGCCTGGTGATTCGTACCGGTAAGAAAATGGGGCCGGAGCCCGCGCGAATAAACCTGTTCAAGCTGCGACTCTTCGGTTGCCGTCACGCTTAAAGGAAGCCCTGCGCACGTTTCATCCACAGCCTTCCGATACGCCCGCGTGGTGAGCGTGACGTAATCGGCGTCCTTGTAGCGACCCTCGATTTTGATGCCGGTGACGCCGATCTCGACCAGTTCCGGGATCTGCCGCAGAGCATACAGATCGCCGGGGGACAGCAGATAGCGCGCATCGCCCAGCGGCTGTTCCGCGCCGTCCACCATCATTTCGTACGGCAGGCGGCAAGCCTGCGCGCACTGGCCGCGGTTGGCGCTGCGCCCACCCCAGGCTTCCGAAGAGAAGCACTGGCCGGAGTAGGAAACGCACAGCGCGCCGTGGCAGAAGACTTCGAGTCCGATGCTGGTTTCGCGGCGCAGAGCCCGGATTTCGTCAAGCGAGAGTTCGCGCGCCAGCACCAGGCGGCTCGCGCCCAGGCTTTGCGCGACGCGCGCGCCCTCCGCACTGGTGATGCTCATCTGCGTGCTGCCGTGGACTTCTAGGCTCGGGGCGATTTCCTGCGCCAGCTTCACCACCGCGAGGTCTTGCACGATGATCGCGTCGGCGCCGGCCTCGGCGATGGAGGCCAGCCCGCGCGCGGCCTGCGGCAACTCGGAATCGAACACCAGCGAATTGTAGGTGACGTAGCCCTTGACGCCACGGCGATGCAGCGTGCGCATCACTTCGGGCAGCTCGGCCAGCGTGAAGCCGACTTTGGCTCGCGCCGTGAAATGGGTCAGCCCAAAGTAAACCGCGTCGGCGCCGGCATCGACGGCGGCTTCGAGTTGCGGCCAGTGGCCAACGGGGCTGAGTACTTCGGGGCGGGGCACGGAAGGTCCTACCTCTAGTATTGCGTAAGCTGGAACAGATGACCCACGTTTCAAATTTCAGCGGCACAACGGAGCCTGACGGCCCTGTGCCGCTGGACCACTACCGCTCCGAATTCCCTGTCACGCAAAAGCTGATCTGGATGAATCACGCAGCCATCGCGCCGCTGGTCAAAGCGGCCGCGGAGGCGATGATCCGGTTCTCGGAAGATTCGCTGAATTTTGCCTCGGCCCACTATGACCAGTGGCTGGAGACTTACGAAGCGCTAAGGCGTTCGACCGCGCGCTTGATCGGCTCGGCGCCCGGCGAGATCGCGCTGCTCAAGAACACTTCGGAGGGTCTGGCGACCGTCGCCATGGGGCTGGATTGGCGCGCGGGAGACAAGATCGTCGCGTTTCGCGAGGAGTTCCCCGCGAATCAGTACCCGTGGCAGAGACTGGAAGCCCGGGGCGTGAGAATCGAGTGGCTGTCCGCCGCGGACCCACTCGACAAAATCGATGAAGCGGCCAAGGGCGCGCGGCTGCTGGCGCTGAGTTTCGTGCAGTTCCTGACCGGGCATCGCTCCGATTTGAACGCGATCGGCGAGGTCTGTCACCGCCACGGCGCCATCTTCGTGGTGGATGCGATCCAGGGGCTCGGCGTTTTCCCGGTGGATGTGCGCGCAGCCAAGATCGGCGCACTCGCCGCCGACGGGCACAAGTGGATGTTCGGCCCCGAGGGTTGCGCGATCTTTTACATCTCGCCGGAGTTGCAGGAGCAGGTCGAGCCAGTGGAGTTCGGCTGGACCAACACCGCAAATTACGGCGACTACGGGCGGCGCGATTTGACGCTACGGCCTGATGCCGGACGGTATGAATGCGGAACCCTGAACACCATCGGGTGCTACGGCCTCAACGCGGCGATCGAGTTCATCCTCAAAGTGGGCGTGGAGCGGATCGGCGCCAAAGTGCAGGGGCTGGGCGACCGCATCGCCGCAGGGGTCGCCGCGCGCGGATACGAAGTTCTGGGCAGGCGCGCGCCGCAAAACGGCGCGGGAATCGTGAGCTTTCGCAAAGCCGGCGAGAGCGCGGAGGCGGGCGAAAGCGCAGAAGGAATAGTCGGGCGGCTGAAGCAACATCGCATCGTCGCGGCTCCGCGCGCAGGCTGGGTGCGGGCCTCGCCGCACTTCTACCTCACTGAAGACGAAGTCGATACGATGCTCGCGCTATTGTGATCGCTGCCAGAGCTCCGAAGCCAGCAGCCCGCGGCGGGAGGTTTCCTCGCGCAGCAACCGGAAGCCGCGGCGCTCGAGTAGCGGCCGGTGGTCGACCAGGCGTTGATTCGACAATCCGGCGCTGACGCGGAAAAACCAGTACATCACGGTCAGCAGCGGGCGCGCCCACCGCGGCTCGCGAAACTCCGAGATCAGCCACAGTGCGCCGGGCTCGGCGGCTTCCTGAATGCGATCGATCAGGCGCTCTAAACCGGGAGCATCGAAGCAGTCGAGGAAGAAGTGGGTGACGATCAGGTCGTAGCTCGACGGCTTAAGCGGAACGGTCAGCGCGTTAGCGCGATGGTACGAGATGCGTTCATCTCCGGCGCGGGCGCGCGCCAGAGCGAGCATTCGCGCGGAAGCGTCAATACAATCGACCGAGGCCGTGGAGACGGCGCGGAAGCGCGCGAGGAAGCGGCCGTCGCCGTCGCCAAGAATCAATGCCCGTTGCGCCGCGGCCACTTCAGGAAGGAGCGCCAAGCGCCTCCGCTCCAGCTCTCCTCCAAACACTGCGTATTCCAGCCAACGATAGATGCGCGCGATCGGGTCGCAGTTCAAAACCGCATGCCCGCCAGCGGTAGAAAGAAGATCGGGCTGAGCAGAGCCGCGTCGGCCAGCACGCGCACGGCGTCCGGCGACAGCTTCAGCCGGCCGCGATCCAGCAGCACGAAGGCCGCGGCGCTGGAGGCTTCCGCTCCGCCCAGAACCGGCCGGTCGTGAAGCAGGACCAGGAGCGCGGCCAACCCGACGCAGGCCGATAGAGCGCCCACGGGAAAGTTGACGGCTCGGCGCTCCCACGCGGCATCTTGTTCCCATACCTCGATAGCGATGCAGTTGATCCAGCACAGGCAGGAAAACAGAATCACGGTGACGACGTCGGCGCGGGTCTCCACTCGTGTCCAGGCTGCCAGCGACGCCCCCAGCGCAAAGATGACGGCTACGGCCGCTTCCTTCGGCCAGCGCCAGTGTGTACTGTGAACGGCGGCGAAGTAGACCAGGACGGCGGCGCCCAACCAGACTCCCCGCTCAAAGAGCTGGCGCGGGAGCCCCGTCCATGCCAGCCAGACAGTGGCCGCGAACACCAGCGTCCACACGGGAAGGACCGCGCGCCAATGGCGGCGGTAGAATTCGTGGCGGGGTCGCATTCCGGCTCCGCGCCAGGCATCGAGTGCGCGGTCCGCCGTGTAGATCAGCCACACCGCAGAAACCAGCAGAAAGGACGGCAGCAACTGACTCGCTTCGGAGCCAGCGGAGGCGTGAAAGCAGCGGATGAACAGCAACTGCCACAGCAGCGCCACCAGCGGTGCATCCAGGCTGAGCAGATTCGGCCACAACCACACGCGGCAACCCACAATTTGATTATGGCGCTTGTCACTTTACGAATTAATGCCTCGCGCCAGCTCCGCCGATGAAATAAGGAGTGGCGACTCTAAATCCAGCCATCCTTGACGGATCCAAGACGCCGGCTCGAAAACCCAAGCGCGATTCGGTGGTCTGGATCGGGGGGGCGCTGGGATTGATCCTTCTAGGCGTCCTCGGTTATACCCAACGCGAACGGTTCCTGCCCGGGCAGAACGATTTCGTGCAGCTTTACGCTGGAGCGCAATTGTCGGGGACTCCGCAGTTGTACGAGCCGGAAGCGAGTAAGCAGATCCACAAAAAAGTGTTGGGCTTGTCGCTGGTATCCGTATATTATTCGCGTCCTCCGTTCTATGCGTTTCTGCTGCGGCCTTTGGGAGCCCTGCCGTATCCGGTCGCCTACTGGCTGTTCCAGGCACTGAGTTTCAGTGCCTTGGCTGCGTTTCTGTGGATCTGGGCTCCACGTTGCCGGGAGCTGTTGTTGTTCACCAGTTTTTGCCTGCCGGTGTTAGCGAACTTCCTCACCGGCCAGGATCTGGCGTTCGCGGTGCTGGCGGCCGCGCTGGCCATCGAGTGCCTGCGCAGGAACAAGGATTTCGCGGCGGGCTTGCTGCTCTCGCTGTGCGCCATCAAGATTCACCTGTTTGCGCTCACGCCTGTGGTCTTACTGGTCCACCGGCGTTGGACCGCGTTCGGCGGCGTTGCAGCGGGGGGAGCCGCGCTGCTGGGACTCTCCTTCGCCACCGACGGGTGGGATTGGCCGCGGCGTTATCTGGCCCTCCTTTCGAATCCTGAATTGCATCCCGGCCCGGATCATATGCCCACACTGCGCGGGCTGCTGTTCGCTCTCAGCGGAACCGAGATGCCTGTGGCACTGACGGCGCTTTCCATCGCCGTGGCCGCCATAGTGGTCTTTATCGCCAGCAAGTCGGATCTGGAATTCGCGCTCGCCTTCGCGCTGGTGGGAGGCCTTCTCATCGGCTATCACGCCTACTTGCAGGACTGCATGATCCTGCTGCTGGCGTTTGTCCTGGTGCTGGAGCGGTCGAAGGTGGCTCCCTTGCGAGCGGCGATGGCCCTCGCGCTGACGCCTCCCTTGTTCTTGCTCCTTGCGGCGGGCACGCCCTGGAACGCCGCGGTGCCCATCGCGCTGGTCACGCTATTGGTGCTCGCCGCTCTCCATCCAGCACCCCGGTCCCTTCGCCCGGCAGCATAGCGCTGCTGCTCAGGAGCCTTCGTTCCAAATGCGGATGACGTGGACCGTATGTTCCCATCCCATCACGCTTAGCGTGCCGGTGTCGAGCGCGAAAAGGCGGCCATCCGTGGGAGCCAGTTCGAGCCAGCGCGCGGCCAGCACCCGCAACATGTGGCCATGGCCGAAGATGGCGACGTCGCCTTCGCCGAATTTGCCCAGCGCCCGCTGGATCACCAGATCGGCGCGAGCGCCCACCTGCTCCGCCGATTCGCCGCCCGGCGGAGTGCCGTTCCAGATGGTCCACTCCGGCGCGGTCTTGTGGATCTGGCCGGAGGTGAGCCCTTCGTAGGCGCCGTAGTCCCATTCGTGGAGATTGGGATCCACCGCCGGCTCATAACCGGCGAGCTGGCTGGTTTCCGCAGCGCGGCGCATGGGACTCGAAAGCACCAAGGCAAACTCGCGCCCGGACAGTTTCTTCTTCAGCGCAGCCGCCCGGCGGCGTCCTTCTTCAGTCAAAGGCAGGTCGGTGCGGGAGGTGTGCTGGCCGGAGAGGCTCCATGCTGTTTCTCCATGCCGGATCAGAAAGATTTCGTTGGCCATGGGACTTCCTTATAAGATAGTTGGTTTCGAATGCACACGAATGAGACCGCAGCTCGACACGCGTCCGAAGCCCGACACCCGAATGCCCTCATCGAATTTGAGCGCGTAACCGTCATGCGCGGCGAAACCACCGCCCTTGACGACATCTCGCTCAAGATCGGCGCCGGAGAGCATGTTGCAATTATCGGGCCCAACGGATGCGGCAAATCGACGTTCATCAAGGCCATTACGCGCGAGTGCTATCCGCTGGCGCGGGAGGAATCCTCGGTCAAGATTCTAGGCGGGGCCGACTGGAATATCTTCGAGCTGCGGTCCCTGCTGGGAATCGTGTCCAGCGACCTGATGACCTTCTGCATCCGCGACATGACCGGCCTCGAGATGGTGCTCTCGGGATTTTTCTCGAGTATCGGCATCTGGCCCAATCACGAAGTCACCCCCGGGATGCGCGCGCGGGCCTGGAAAGCGATGGAACAACTGGAGGTGACCTACCTGGCCGGGCGATTCACCGACCAGATGTCGTCCGGCGAAGGCCGCAGGCTGCTGCTGGCGCGGGCCTTAGTTCATGAGCCTCGTGCGCTGATTCTGGACGAGCCCTCGACAGCCCTGGATCTGTTCGCTCAGCACGAGCTTCGCACCACGCTGCGCAAGCTGGCGCAATCCGGAATCGGGATCGTGATGGTGACGCACCATCTCTCCGACCTCATACCGGAGATCGAGCGCGTGATCCTGATGCAGAGCGGCAGAATCGTGGCCGACGGGCCGAAGGGAGAAATCCTGACTGCGCAACAGCTTTCGGCTCTCTTCGGATTGGAGGTCGAGCTGGCGGAGCGGAACGGCTATTACAACTTGTGGTGAGTCAGCTTCCGTTCCCCTCTGGTCGCGGCTCAGCCTTGCCTACGGTTGGACCGGATGGACAAACCGGTGACGTTGCTGGGCGTTTTTCCTTCAGCCGCGACCGGGGCACCCGCTGGGCCGAGCGGAGGTTCGGTCATTCGTCGCAGGAAACCGCTCCTCCGGTCGCGGCTCTGTCCTGTAATCGGCGGAGTTATGCGGCGCGTCGAAGCCTTCCATGATGTTCAGGATTTCCGGCGCGGTCTTATCGCCCAGCATGGCAAACGTGAAGATAGGTGTCACAGATCAGACAGTCACTGATCAGTTTCAGTGAACGAGTCTTACGAAGTGCCAGCCATCCTGGTCCAGGTGAAACTGCATCACCGGCTGAACGTCCTGGCTGAAGCGCCCCTTGCGGACCCCGAGGACCGGCAGCGGGTCGGGAAAGCAGCTATGCGGGATAATGACCCCCAGTTTGCCTTCCACCAGGCGGCCGTCCTCGCCGTCCTCGCGGATATTGGGGCCCTGCGACAGCGACACCCTGAAGTCGCCCCTAATCTGAACATAGGGCTGACGAAAACCCGGCTCTGCCACCACTACGTCGTCGTCGAACTGCAGGTCCCGGCCGGCCTGCAGGAGCCGCGATGAGAAGCGCGCGGTGCTGGTCACATTGGCAGGAGGCGCGTCCCACAGGTCGTTCTGCGCGCCACATTCCACTTGGCCCGGCGACAAGGCAACCTGCTCCGCATCAAGGTGAATTTTATTAGCTCCCATGATGCTCTGGGCTTTCTCCGGCGGAAACTCCTTTTGAACGCAGCCGGTGCTAGCCAACCCGAGGCAAAACACGACCCCAAGAGCCGAAAGGCGTAATATCCCCACGGCCCTGAGTCTACTGGTACTCAGACGGACCTGTCAAGTGGCGGGAACACCTTACTTCCGCTTGGAAGAACTTGATTGCAAACGGAAAGGCATCCATGCGACAATGACAGAGTTTTGAATGGCCGCCCGGTCCTGCCGGGAATGGAAATAGGAGAATTAAAGTAGTGAGAGAAAAGGGTGTCGTGAAATGGTTTAACGCCGCTAAGGGCTATGGATTCATCCAGCGAGCAAGCGGCGAGGACGTGTTCGTGCACTTTTCCGCAATCCAAATGTCCGGCTACAGGACCTTGGAGGAGGGGGCGGAAGTGGAATTTGAGGTAAAGCGGGGTCCCAAAGGTCTCCAGGCCGAGAACGTGAACCGTCCGTAACTCGTCCCGCTTGACCGGGATTTTTTAAGATAGCCAGGCCGCTCCGGAGGTGGGGCGGCCTTTTCACTTACAGCGACTTATCTTTCTCTTTCGATTCCCAGGGCCCGGATGCGCTTGTGCAGATTTGTGCGCTCCATCCCCAAGGAACGCGCGGCGCCGGAAACGTTCCAATCCGATTCCTGCAAGGCTCGCAGAATGTGCTCCCGCTCGGCCGACTCGCGGGTCTCGCGAAGATTTCCGCGCACCGCCGCGCCCTTGTTCATGCGGATCTCAACCGGAGCGGCGGAGGCTTCGATGGTATCGCCGGGAGCCAAAATCGCCATCCGCTCCACCACGTTGCGCAGCTCCCGGATGTTGCCCGGCCAAGCGTATTGCTCCAAGGCCTCGGTCGCTTCGGGATGGAACTGCTTGGGACGGAAGTTATTGCGGGAGCAGAAATCGGCCAGGAAATACTCGGCCAGCGCTTGAATATCCTCCACCCGTTCGCGCAGCGATGGCACGCGCACCGGCATGACGCACAGCCGGTAATACAAATCCTCGCGGAATTTCTGCTGCGTCACCATGTCGTTCAAATCGCGGTTGGTGGCTGAGATGACGCGCACTGCGACGCGGATGGGCTGCTCGCCGCCGACGCGATGGAACTCACCTTCCTGCAGCACGCGCAGCAGCTTGGCCTGGGAAGACGCGTGCAGATCCCCGCATTCGTCCAGAAACAGAGTGCCGCCGTCGGCCAGCTCGAATTTTCCCCGCCGGGCTGAGGTGGCTCCGGTAAAGGAGCCTTTTTCGTGCCCGAACAGTTCGCTTTCGATCAGCTCCGTGGGGATCGCGGCGCAGTTCACCTTGACGAACGGGCCGGAGGCGAAGGGGCTCTCCGCGTGAATATGCGCGGCCAGCAGCTCCTTGCCGGTGCCGGATTCCCCGGTCAGCAGCACTCGGGCGTCGGTACGAGCCGCCAGTGTTGCCTGCTCCAGAACCTTGGCGAACGCCCCGCTCGCACCGATCATCCGCGGCGCGCCAGCCATTTCCCGTAAGCGCTGGTTTTCGTCGCGCAGCTTGGAATGTTCGATAGCGTGGCGCAAGGATAGCAGAACCTTGTCGCGGCTGAGCGGTTTCTCCAGGAAATCGAACGCGCCGGCGCGAGTAGCTTCCACCGCCTCCGCGATGGTCCCATGGCCGGAGATCATCAGCGCGGGAGCCGCAACATCGTTCGAGCGCAGCCAGCGAACCAGGTCGATGCCGCTGCCGTCCGGCAAGCGCACGTCGATCAGGTACAGATCCGGCCGCTGTGAAAACGCCTTGGCTTCCCCGACGCTGGAGCAGGTGCTGACGCCGTAGCCCTCGCGCTCCAGAATCAGGCGCAGGGAGCGGCCGATGTTCTCCTCATCGTCGACAATCAGAACGCGCTTCACGAGGCCTCCGCTTCGTGGTGAGCGCCTGTGCCATTGGAACCCTCGACACGAGACCCGTTGGTGCAAGACAGGCTCAGGCGGAACGCCGCGCCGCCCAGCTCGCCTTCCAGCAACTGCAGGTCGCCGCCGCACAGCAGGGCGCTTCTCCGGGCGATCGACAAGCCCAAACCCATATGGCCTTTCTTGAGCGAGATGCTGGGCTCAAACAGCGTGGAGCGAGCCTGCGCACTCAAGCCCGGTCCGGAATCGTGCACTTCAATGGACAAGATTTCGCCCGCAACCGCGGTGGAGGCCATCACCACGCCGCCGGGTTGGGCCGCTTCGGCCGCATTTTCGAGTAAGTTGGTCAGCACACCTTTGATCAGGTCCGCGTCAGCTATGGCGCGAGGATGATCCGGCGCCAGCCTGAGCTGGTACGCCACCTCCGGGTGAGCCGACTTAAGTAGACAGACGCGCTCCTCGAGCATTGCGTTAACGTCGATTTCGGCGGGCACCACCGGCGGCTCCGATGCAAACTCCGAAAAAGCCCGGACCCTCCGCTCCAGGGTGTTGACTTCATCGGCTACGATCTGCGAGGCCTGTTCCAGGAACGCGTCGTCGACGGCGCCGCGGCGGCTGACGATTTCCTCCACGGTCAGGCGGATGGGCGTGAGCGAATTCTTGACTTCGTGCGCCATCTTGCGCGCCAGCGCTTGCCAGGTGGCCAGCCGCGTCAGGTGGATCAGCCGCTCTCGCGCCTGCTGGAGCTGGCCGGCCATGTGATTGAACGCTTCGACCGCGGCTCCGATTTCGTCCCGGCCGCTCGAGGGCACGCGCACACTGAGATCGCCGGAGGCGACGCTTCCCAGCCCTTCGGTCAGCCGCCGCACCGGCCGGCTGATGCGCGCGGCCACGAAGACCAGCGCGCCCATCGCCGCCAGCCATACCACCGCTGTCACCGCCATCAGCGTGCGCCGGAACCCGCGGCCGAGGTTGGAATCCTGAATGCGGCCGGAGTTGGCGATCAACTGCCGCATCTGGTCCATCTTGACTCCCATGGGCCGCGAGTACTTGAGCACCTGGCCGTCGCCGCGCACGTAGTAATCGAGCTGATCGCCGCCGTCGCCGGAGAAATCGAACTCCTCAGGCTGGCCGCTCTCCCAGAATGCGGCGGCTTGTTCCGGAGTAAGGCGCTGCGGCGCCGCGCGACCCTCGGCCACGTCAAGTTTGAGTGCCTCGCGGGATTGCTGGGCGAGCTCGTGCCCGGTCGCGACCAGCGCGGAGGAGAGCCCGTTCAACTGGTCCAGCAGCGGCGTCAGCTTGTAGCCGAGCAGCGAGAGACCGGTCCATAAGGTGAGGCCCAAAGGCGGGAGGGTCGCCAGCAGGAACACCAGGATGAGGCGAGTACGGAGCCGGTTCATGTGTAGCTGTGCGGGCTCGATGCGCGGCTTATCCCTCCAGTGTAACGTCAGGCTGCTAAAGGCCGGCGATTTGGTTACCCTTCTAATAATCGATGCTCTGGTTGACCGACATCCGGAAGGTTGCGCTTCTCGCCTGCGTCACGTCGGTCGCCAGTCTGATCACGCCCGGATGGAATGCGACGCGGTCGATGATTACGACGCTGGCGCCGCTCCCGTGGCTGCTGCTGCCGGTACTCCTGGCGCTGTGGGCCATCACCGCGCTCCCCCCTAGTCTTCTACTACGCGTTATTTCGGGATCCGGGGACCATCCACGTTTCCACACGCCTTCGCCTCCTGGCGCGAACGGCAGCGTTCCTCTCAGGCATCTTCCTGGCCTGCCAGTTGGCCGTTTGGATCAAGGCGCCGTCAATTCCCATTTCCACTCTGCTGGGCGCACTAGCAACCGTTGCAAACAGCCTGCCCTTAGCGGCGTTTGCCCGAGACCCCGGGGACGAGTCGTCGAAGGAGCCCCTGGACGAGACGCCGACGGTATCCACGCTCCTTTACGTCGTGACCAAGGTAACAGTCATCGTGTGGGGAGTTGTGATGGCCGTGGCCTTCCTCGGCTTAATCCTCGCGCCGCTTATTCATGCTCAGATTCAGCACACCGCATTCGCAGCCGGAATGGAAGCACCGCCGCTGGCGGCCCTGGTGAACGACGCAGCCCAGGCGTTCCTCAGTCAGGCCTGCCTGTGGGTCCCGCCTTTCATCGTCTACAGAAGCCGCGTTCGCGCGATCACAACCGCTCTTACGCTGCCAACGTCTTAAGCAGCAGCGCGACCAGTTCAGGCTGGCTCCGCGTCTGGGTCTTCTCAAAAATGTCGGCGAGTCGTGCCCGGCAGGTTCCGTACGTGATTCCGAGCTTCGCCGCCGCGGGACGGAGCCTTTCACCGTCGGCCAATAACGCGGCCAGCCGCGCCTCGGCTTCGGTGAGGCCATAGACGGACTGAAGCCGCATCTTCAAGAAAGGCGTGGAGCGATCGGGATCGGTGATGACGACGCACACCGCAGGCCGGATCATCGAAAGGCTGGAATATTTGCCGGAAACCGGGCCGGCCAGGTTCGCGTAAGGACGCTTTCCGGAAGGGCGAAGCGCGCGCATGGCGTGACCAGCGGGGAGGGAAGTGAACGCCTGTGCGATCAGACGCTGCAGCCGGTCGTTGTCCTGCCGGTATAGCAGCGTGATGCCGTCGATGGAAATTCGGATGCCATCCCGCTCGGCTTCCAGCTCGCGCGCCGTGCGATTGAGGAACACCACACGCTTGCGCTCGTCCAGCAAGAGGATGGCGGCCGGGCTGCGGTCCAGAAGTTCAGCCGTGCAGTTCTGCATAGTGCCGAGCGTACCCAGCCGGAACCCGATCGCCAGCGCCTGCGCCAGATGGCGGTGAACGAAGGTGAAACGTTCGATATCGCCCGGCTGGTAGCGGCCGGCCCGGCTCGTGCGGTGCAGCGCCACACCCGCCTGCGTTGACGGTGCAGGTCGGGCGTGCCCGACCAGGCGGTAGCGCGTATCGCTGAGCCGGAGATGCCAGTCGTAATAGACCTTGCGATCCTTCTCCCGCTCGCTGATCACTTGCCCGTCGTGCACTACCGGCTACTGCGGATGGGTGACCAGATACTGGTTGGTGGGATCGAGCTGGACCATGTGGTCCAGGTAATACTTCATGCCCGCCGGATCGAAATTGAAGAACCGGAAGGTAGGCAGCTCAGGCCTCGGCAAGGGGTTGAGCACCCAGAAGGTGGCCGCCTAGCTCCCGGTGAAATCCACCAGCGTCTCCAGGGCGGAAACCCAGCGCGCTTCGTCCAGGGCGGCCGCGTAAAACGCTTCGATCACGCCGAGCGTGCGCTCATCGATCCCCATCGCGATTTCTTCCTTGGGCGGCCGCCGAGTCTAGCATGTTAGCACCTATCAAGTGATAGTTGTGCGCGGGGGCTGAATCGTGGGACCTTAGCCCTATCATGAGGCTCGCTATCAATATCCCGATTCTTTCCCTGCTCGCCGTGGCAGGAGCTGCCCTCGCCGTTGCTCAACCGGTGATTCGCAGCTCGCAGGGAGTTTTGAATGCGAACGGCTATCAGGCTCTGCTCGCGCCGGACACCGTTTTCGTGATTTTCGGAACGGGGCTTGGGCCGTCGACGATACAGGAAGCGACCGCGCCGACCTATCCGCAGTCGCTGGGCCAAACGTCCGTTTCGTTTACACCGGTGAGCGGCGGGACCGCGATCACCGCAAATATGGTCTACACGCTGGCCACGCAGGTCGCAGGCGTTCTGCCGTCGTCGATCACTCCGGGCACCTACGCGGTAACCGTGACCTACCAGGGGCAAAAGAGCAACGCGGTCAACGTAACCGTGGTGGCGCGCAGCTTCGGCATCGCGACTGCGAACAACGCCGGCACGGGCGCCGCGCAGGCAACCATCGGGAACGTGAACAACGGCCTTAGCCTGGACCGCATGACGGGGGGCAGCGTTACCTCCGGCCCCTACACTTACACGCTTTCGCCCGCGCATCCCGGCGATGAGATCGTGCTATGGGGCACCGGCGGCGGCGCCGATCCGCAAAACGACACCGGCGGCACCTCGGGCGATCAAACTGCGGCCGGCAACTTCGCCGTGAGCGTCGACGGCAACACCATCGTTCCGGTTTATTCCGGAGCCTCCTCCGGCTATCCCGGCCTGTGGCAGGTCAACTTCGTGCTGCCCTCGAATATCGCCGCGGACTGTTTTGCCGCTACGACGGTCACCGGAGGCGGCCAGACCAGCAACGGAGTGACGATCTCGATCGCCGCAACGGGACAAACCTCGTGCGACACCGGAATTCCGGCGTCGACCCTGTCAACGCTCGACAGCGGCAACGGGACGATAACCATGGGGGGACTGGTGCTCGGGGAGAACATCATCAACGGAGCGACCTCCTACGAAATCGGCGGCGTGATCAATCAGTACACTGTGCCGGCGTTCCTGCGCGACTACAGCGGCCCGAAAGTGGGGGCTTGCATTTATCTTGGCGGAAGCTATCTGACCAGCATGGGGGAGCCTTCTGCGCCCAGCGGGCAGTTGGACGCCGGCTCCATCAGCGTCAGCGGCCCGGGAGCGAACCAGACCCTTACGCGCGAAGGAAACTTTTATACGGGGAGCGTTACCCCGACTCCCGGCAGCAGCTACACGCTGACCGCGAGCGGAGGCACCCAGGTGGGTCCGTTCACAGCCGCCGCCACGTTCCCGAACAGTTTCACGGTCACGAACCTGAACTCGATCACCGCCGTCAACCGGTCCCAGCCGCTTACGATTAATTGGACCGGGTCGGGCTTCGATACGGTCCAAATCCTGATCAACGTGACTACGGAGACCGCGACGACGGTCAGCCAATCGATACTGAACTGCGAGGTGCCTTCGAGCGCCGGCACATATACGATTCCCACGGCGGCACTATCGCTGCTTAACCCGGGTTCGGCCGCATCGTTCGAAGTGGCTGCGGAAACCAACAACGGCTACCCGCTTTCCGCGGAATCGACCATGGACCCGAATACCGTAATCCCTCTGGTGGGAGGAGGGCTGGTGAATTTCGGCGGGTTCGGCACCTACATCGAGTACGTCCAGAGCATACCAGTGCAATAATCGCTATTGTAGGAAACTACATAGGGTGATATGATGAAGCCGCTATGCTCGAGCTTCGTCATGTCTCCAAAAGCTTCTCCGGCATTCCCGCGGTGCGGGATGTCACCTTCATCGCTCGCCCCGGCGAGGTGACCGGTTACCTCGGACCCAACGGCTCCGGTAAGTCGACCACGATGAAGATGATCACCGGTCTGATCGAAATGACCGATGGCGAGATCCTCTTCCAAGGGCAGCGCATCCAAACCGACCCGATCGCCTACAAGCAGCGCATGGGCTACGTGCCGGAGGAACCGCACCTGTATTCGCACCTGACCGGCCTGGAGTACCTGACCATGGTGGCTCAGTTGCGCAACCTCCCCGAGAAGCGCACGGCGGAGCGTATTGACGGCTTGCTCAAGCTCTTCTACCTGCATAGTGACCGGCACGTGCCGATTTCGTCCTACTCGAAGGGCATGCGTCAGAAGATTCTGCTCTCCGCGGCGCTGATGCACAATCCGGACCTGGTGCTGCTGGATGAGCCGTTCTCGGGGCTGGACGTGGGCTCCGCGCTGGTGATCCGCAGCCTGATCCAGGAACTGGCCGCGCGCGGCAAAGTGGTGCTGTTCAGCTCGCATGAGCTGGAAACGGTGGAGCGGGTGTGCTCCCACATCGTGATCCTGCATCGCGGCAAGATTGTCGCCGACGATTCGATTGAGCGGCTGCGGACGCTGATGTCGCTGCCGACGCTGGAAAGTATTTTTTCGCAGCTCGCGGTAGAGCAGGATACGGCGGCGATTTCCCGTGAGATCGCGGACCTGATCCTGAGCTGAGCCAGCTCGGGAACCTATGGAGAGGCTGCAATTCCGCGTCCTGTATCGCCATTTCCTGCTGCGGATCATCGACCTGGACCTGATCGCGCCACAGGGCAACGTGAGCAAGCTACTGGGGCAGTTCGCCGCGTTACTCGCAATCATCAGCATCTGGGTAATGTCGCCGGCGGTCGGCATGGCGGGAGCGTCCCCTGACCAGCCTGAGCTGGGATTGGCGATGACCTGGATCGGCGAACACTTTCTGATTTCCACCACGATGCTGGTGGTGGGATTGTTCGCGGTGTTGAGCTGGGAGTCGTTGTTTCCGGACCGCCGCGATGTACTGGTGCTGTCTCCACTGCCCGTCCGCGGACGCACGCTTTTCCTGGCCAAGGTGGCCGCTGTGGCCACGGGTCTGAGTCTGACGGTGCTGGTGTTGGATTTCTTCCCCGGCCTGGGAGCGCCGTTCGTGTTTTCGTCCGCTCCAACGGTGCAGCCTCCCGCCTTCGATCCGGCGATGGCGCCGGTGACCGCGGCAAATTTGAAAACCGTCCTCGACCGCGATCTGATTCCGGCGACGACGGGCACCGGCGCGCTCGCTCCCGGCAAGCATGCGGGCCTAACCATCGGGCTGTTGGAGCACGGCGACCGGCGGGTCTTCGCATATGGAAGCGCGACCTCGGAATCGATCTTCGACATTGGCTCCGTCACTAAGACATTCACGGGCCTAGCGCTGGCGCAAATGGTCCAGGAAGGGAAGGTGAGCCTGGATCAGCCCTTGCGCGAATTACTGCCGCCTGGAATGACCCCGAAGCCCAACGTTGCCGAGATTACGTTGCTCGATCTTGCAGTGAACCGCTCCGGATTGCCGCAAATCCCCGACAACCAGAGGCCGAATGACGACTATAGCGTCGCCAATCTGTACGCGTATATCGCCAAGCATGGAGTCGCCAAGCCGGCCAGCCCGGATTTCCGGTACAGCAACCTTGGATTTGGATTACTGGGGCAGGCGCTGGCCAATCGTGCCGGCACGACGTATCCCTACATGCTCCAAGAAGAAGTGACGGGGCCGCTCGGCCTGAGCGATACAGTCGTAAACCTCTCGCCGGAGAAACAGGAGCGACTGATCCAGGGTTACGACATTTCAAATCGCACCCCGCTGCACTGGGATTACTCCGGCCTCGCAGGGGCTGTGGCGCTGCACTCTACCGCGGGAGACATGCTAACTTATCTCGACGCCCAACTGCATCCCGAGAAATTCGGAATCCTTGCTCCGGCGATCGTGGAATCTCATCGCTTTCGCGGGGGCGATAATCCCAGCAACCTCATTGCGCTGGGGTGGGCGTATAACGCGTACCTCGGAGTCTATTGGACCAACGGCGCAACCGCCGGCTTCAGCAGCTTTACATTCTTCTATCCAACTGGAGACGCCGCAGCCGTTGTGCTTCTGAACGCGGCGCCTCGATTACTCAGCTTCGCCGACCAATTGGGACTGCACATCGGTCAGAGACTGGCGGGCCTCCCCGCGATCTCACTCGCGAATCCGGTGATTTTGGGCAAGGACGGTTGGAGGAACAAGCTGCAATCGCTGCTGGCGTTCTGGACCACTCTGCTCGGCGCGGGCGCGTTTGTCTTCTGCTCGATGGTGAGCATTCAAGGCCTGGCGCAGTTGCTGCCGCGCCAGGCATTCCTCCGCATCTCTGCCGTGTTGCAAATGGCGCTCTTCTGCCTGCTGCTGACGGTGTACTTTGCGCAGCCGGGGTTCTCGTCGCTGGAGTCGCTGGCAGCGAACCAGAACCTGCTACGCTGGCTTCCTTCCTATTGGTTCTTCGGTCTATTTCAGGAGCTGAACGGAACCCCGCTCCCGGCGCAGATTGGCTTCCTGGCCCAAAGAGCCTGGATCGGCCTCGGATGCGCAAGCGGTGGAGCGGTGCTCGCCTACCTGATCTGCCACTTCCGCACGCTCCGCAAGATCGCGGCACAACCCGACATCCTGCCCGGCCGCGCCGGCCTGCATTGGCTGCCACGCTTTTCAGGTGAGAAGCCTGGAAGCGCATTCCCGACGGCCATCGTACAGTTCAGCATCCGCACACTCCTGCGCAGCCGCCAGCATCGCGTGATCCTATCGTTCTACCTGGGACTCGCCTTCGGGCTGGCGATTTTCTTCGCAAAATCCCCGGCATTGCAAGAAGGCGTCACCGCAACCGATTCGTGGCATCAAGTAAACCCGGAGGTGCTGGTAGCCAGCATCGTAATGATGGGCGCCGCTGTGCTGGGCGCGCGCGTCGTGTTCTCGCTGCCTCTGGATCTGCGCGCCAACTGGATCTTTCGCGTTACACCAATTCCGGGAGGATCCGAAAGCATGACCGCGAGCCGGCGCGCGCTGTACGTGCTGGCCATCATTCCGGTATGGACCGCCGCCGCGGCGGTGTTCCTGTGGCTATGGCCGTGGCGAGCAGCCGTGGGTCACCTTGCGGTGCTCGGCCTGCTGGGTGCGACCGTAGCGGAGCTGTGCCTGCATAACTTTCACAAGCTCCCGTTCACCTGCTCCTATCTGCCCGGGCGATCCTACGCGCACATGGCGGTCTTGAGCTTACTCGGGCTGCTTTTCTTGCTTGGCGAGGGCGCGGACCTGGAGCGGCGTGCGCTGGATAGTCCCATGAGGATGGCCGTCATGCTGGCAGCGCTGGTTACGTTGACGGCGTGGGCCAGGCGGCGAACCGCGGCCAGGGCGGCATCGCCGGAGGGAACGGTGCTATTTGAAGAAGCGCCGGTTCCCGCAATTATGGGGCTGGGATTGAATCGGGACGGAACGTCCGCGTCATGACGACCTGATATAAACCATGGAAAAACTGCAATTCCGCGTGCTGTATCGCCAGTTCCTGTTCCGCATGGTCGACCTGGAACTGCTGTCCTCTTCCGCGCAGGGCGACATCAGCCGCCTGCTGGGCCAACTGGCCGGGATGCTGATTTTCTTCAGCTCCGTGATGGCGTTCGGGGCGTTGATCTTCAGCGGAGTGGGCATGCCCCCGCGGATCCGTCTGGTCTCGATCTGGAGTACGGAGCATTTTCTGATCGAAACCACCATGCTGGTGGTGGGAATGTTCGCCGTGCTGAGCTGGGATTCGGCGTTTCCGGACCGGCGCGACGTGCTGGTGCTGTCTCCGCTGCCGGTTCGCCCCCGAACGATGTTCTTTGCCAAACTGGCGGCGCTAGGCGCGGCGCTGGGGCTGGCCGTGGTGTGCTTCAACAGCCTGGCAGGCTTAGCCTGGCCGATGCTGCATTTTAGTCAAGGCGGAAACGCGCTCCGGACCCTGGGCGCCTATTGGGTCTCCGCGGCGGCCGGCGGCGTATTCATTCTGGGGTGCGTCCTGAGCCTGCAAGGGCTGGCCGCGCAGTTCCTGCCGCGGCGGCAATTCGTGCGATTCTCGGCCATTCTGCAACTGGCGGCCTTCTGCACCTTGCTGGCCGGGTATTTTCTGGAACCATCGCTCGAAATGCCGGAGGTGCTGGTGGCCGCGCAGAGCCGGCTTTGGCTGGAGTGGTCCCCGGGCTACTGGTTCTGGGGATTGTTCCACGTCCTGAACGGCACCTCGATCCCCGGCTGGGCCGCGCCAGGGGTCCGTGCAGTGTGGGCGGACCTGGCGCGCCGAGCCTGGACCGGTTTCGGCGCAGCGGTGACCGGCACCGGGACGGTGTTTCTGCTGGCCTACTTCAGCACCATCCGCAAGATCGTGGAGTCGCCGGATATCGCCGCGGGTTCCCGCTCGCGAGGGGCCGTATGGCTGCCAAAGTTTGGTAGCGCTCCGCGGACGGCAGTGGTGCACTTCAGCATCCGCACGCTGCTGCGCAGCCGCCAGCACCGCCTGCAGTTGGTCTTCTACCTGGGAATCGGACTGAGTTTCGTAATTCTGTTGAAGAATGCGCCGCACCCGCCCGGCGAGAATGCTCCTCCGCCCGAGATCCTGATGCTGGTCGCGACCCTGGTGTTGGTGTGCTGCTGGGTGATGGGGACGCGCATCGTTTTTTCGCGTCCTCTGGAGCTTCGCGCCAACTGGATCTTTCGCGTGGCGGGAACGGGCGGCTCGATCGAAGCTTCGCGAGCGGCGCGGCGGTCGCTGCTGGTTCTAGCCGTGGCTCCGGCATGGGCCGGGTCGGCCGCGCTGCTGACCCAGTGGTCCAGGCAAGACGCAGCCAGCCATCTGACCGTGCTGGCCCTGCTGGGGCTCATCGCCACGGAGTTGTGCCTTTTCGGCTTCCGGAAAATCCCGTTTACGTGCAGCTATCTGCCTGGAGCCTCGCGCGTGCACCTGATGAACTTCGCCAGCTATGGTGTGCTGATGATGCTGCTTCAGTTCGCGCAGTTCGAAGTGGGCATCCTGCCCAGCGCGGCCAAAACCGCGATGCTGGTGGCAGGACTGGCTGCCGCCGCGGTTGCCCTACGGATTTACGTCGACTCCCTGGCGAAAGCGGAATCCCAACGCGTCGAGTTCGAGGATACCGAAACTCCCGCGGTTCTGCAGTTGGGTTTGACTCGCGACGGTTCGCCGATTTAGCGGGTCGCGGCAAAAACCCGCTCCTTCTAGTCGCGGCTCAGTAACGCATTGCATCTACAGAGCCGCGCGCGCAAGCAAGCGGAGTTTTCGGACTTAGGATCCGCGCGTGTGCTTCAGTTGATCCAGCGTGAAGGCGTCGTAGTTGAGCTCCAGACGCGGTTGGGAGCCGGCCGGGCGGCTGAGCAGCTCGATCAGCGGCGTAAGGCTGATGCCCGCTGAGTTCACGCTGCTCTCCAACACACTGCCTTGCCGCTGCGCGTCCTCGGCCTGGATTTCCAGACGTGCCCACAGAGTTTCGTGATCGGAGAGTCCCGTAGTATCGAGCGACATTTGGCTCAGGCACCAGGCCTGCGCGTTCTTCGCGCTCACGTGCATCACCTTCTTCACCGGGGTCGCGGTGGTTTTGACCACCATGTACGCGGTGTCCGGACTAGCCGCCCAGATGTCATAACTGACCACGAACCGGTCGACCGTGGTAGCGAAGACGTGATTCTTGTTGCCCGACCACAGCGTGGTCCGGATCACGAAAGGAACGTCCTCGGCGTTTTTCAATCGCGCGGAAGGCTTGCCCGCGAAAAAATCGGTGCGCGGCGCGGAAAACTCCAGGCGGTTGTTGCGATGTTCCAGGATCAGGTCTTCGGTGATAACGGCGATGGCCAAGCCCGAGAGGAAGGCCATCAGGAACCACCCCGGCTTGATGCCTGGAAAGAGTGGTTTGACTCCCGGCAGTAGGGTTCTGGGACGCGAAATGGAGCTGGTCCGCATCACGGTTTTAAAAGTTCATCCCCGCGAAGAAAATCGGGAGCGCATGCCCGGCGTGCAGCGGATAGGCCACCGCAACCTGAAATGCCTCCTTCTTGAAGCCTACACCAAACGACTGGTGTTGTTCGCGCTCCTGGGCGATGTCCCAGACCGCGCCGGTGTCATAAAACACCTGGCAGCCGCGGTAACTGTATTCGACGGATCCGTACACGACGTGGGAACCACCGGCGGGGTCGACATCGAAGCGGTTCCATCCGCGCAGGGCCTCGGCGTTGCCCAGAACGAAGCGGTCAAACAGCGGCGCGTTCCCTTGGATGCCTCCTGCCAGGAACGACACGTCCACGCGGTTGCGGTCGCGGCGAAATTGGTAGCGGGCCCGCGCGGTGTGGCGCGTGAACTCGGCGTCGGTCGCAAACAGACGCGTGGCCGCTTCCAGCGAATACGAACTATCCAGCTCCTGCTCCTGAATGCCGGCTTCCGAACCCCAACGCTGGTGGTAGCGCAGAGTAGATACCACCGCGTTGGATGATTCGGTCTCCGCGGCCGGCGTGCTCAGCCGGTATCGCGCGAAACTGGCGCCGAGGTCGAGCTCGAGGGGCCCGTACAGAGTCACCCTCACCTCCGGCAGGAAAAGCTGGCGGTCGCGATAAATCCCGGAGGGATCCTCGGCCACCGTGGCCGGGTTCCACATCTCGTGGAAATCGTCAAACTCAAAGCGCAGGCCGAGCCGGTTGGTGCCCAGGCTGTCGCACTCGTATTTGGCGCGGATGCCGGCGTAACGCTCGATCAGTTCGTCGCCGTCGCTGGCCAGCGCCATGGTGAAGGAATTCGAGCCCAGGTGCGCGGTGGCGCTGCCTTCCCCGCTCCAGCCCTGCTCGGTGTCATAGAGGAACTTGGCGACCTTCAGGTCGACCGGTTTCTTGGCAACTTCGAAGTTCACCAGCACGTGGTCGGGAATGGTGCCCTTGGTGATGTGCACGCTGACATGCGTGGCGCGCAGTTCATCCTTCATCCGCCCCGCGAGTCTTTCGAGCTTAATCGAATCCAGGTTTGCGCCCACCACCTGTTTCAGTTCCGCCCGCAGAGAACTGCTGAGCGTGTTGCTGATCGCCCGCGCCTCCACGCCGATCACGCTCACGCTTTCGACGATATAGCGGGCGTTTATATTGGTGGAACTGGTATCGGCCTGCGAGGCCTCGGCAACGGGGTCGGCCGCGCCGGCCCATGCCCGTAAACCGAAAACCACTCCGATGACGACTGCCGCTCGCATGTTGCGGTGAATCTTAGCACGCCGGGAGCCATTCATTTGAGGCTTTCCTTTCAACGGACTGTGCGGATCGAGGTGTGCCAAAGTTTCACAGGTGAGCAGGTCTACTCATCGCAGCACACGCATCTCTTTTTCATCCAATCCGAACAGCCGCGCCGGGGGAAGATTGGTTTGCACAGTTGAGGAGCAGCAGGTGGCGCTTGAAAGCCCTCCCAGAGCGGCGAATCTCCCATACAACCCCATGACCCGTTCCGGCCGCAACGGAGCTTCCGGCGGCGTGCTTGCGAGGATCTGCTGGCGCTTTTGCTCGATCAGGTCTCGGAGGTTCTCCGGAGGCTGCGCGACCTTGGTCAGGCCGACCGCGCTTGGCCAGCCCACGCTTCCGGAAAGGAGCTCCGTCCCGCAGTCGAGCCGGAGGGTTTCGTCCATGCCGGATTTGAAGACGCCGACGATGACGGCGGGTTGGCCGCTGAGCGAGTCGCGAATGTCCAGGGCTTCGCAGACACTGAGAACCGGAACCGGCCCCTGAAACGGGGCGTTCACTGGGCGCGGCGGCGGCATCTCGCCAGCATCGACGCCTGTCCCTTCCACGTGGACCGCTTTCACCGTCTCCCTGGAGCCCAGCATCCAGGCGCTAAGAATGTACCAGCCGGAGGGGACGTTCGAAAACGTAAACGCGCCAGATTGGTCTGGCGCGACTTCGAGCGAAGGGCTCGATCCGTCGGCGCCGGTAAGGCGCACGGTGACGCCTGGGGCCACGCTGCCTCGAACGGTCGCCATGGCCGCAGTATAACCGCTTGCCGGTGCTCACGGCTCGGAAATGCGATGCTCGGCTCGGAAACTCACAGAGAGCCGCGACCGGGGTGCTGGGCCGAGCGGAGCTACCGGCGAAGGCGCTTCGCGGCGGTAGCTGCGGATTCGAAGGCCAGCTCCATTTCGGGGTTGCGGAAGGCCGCGCGCAGTTCTTCCAGGCGCGCGATGAATGCAGCGAGAGCGGCATCAATCGGTCCGGCATTCGTCGCGAAAATATCGCGCCAGATCTCGTACGGGCTCGACGCGAGCCGGGTCAAATCGAGAGCCGCAGGCCCGGCGACCTGCGCCGCTTCCGGCTCCGCGCCGATCACCGTCGCCAGTGCGGTCGAGATCAACTGCGGAAGATGCGAGGTGAAGGCAACCAACTGGTCGTGCTCCTCCGGACCGAGAAAAACCAGGCGGGCTCCAATGCGCTCGACCCAAGTCTCGATCTGTGGTTCCCGGGTAGTAAGCACATACGGTCTCCCGCGAAACAAGTCGGCTTCGGCATGCTCCACGCCGCTCGATTCCTTGCCCGCCATCGGGTGCCCGCCGACGAACCTGGCTCGTTGGATCGCGCGCGACGCGCGCTCCACGATGGTCCGTTTCGTTGACCCTGCATCGGTGATCAGCGCGCCGGGCCGAGCATGTTGATCGATGATGTCGATCGTTTGAAGAATTCGCTCAATGGGCTGCGCGAGGTAGATGAGGTCCGATTCTGCGGCCGCTTGAGCAAGAGGGAGAGCTTGATCAATGGCGCCGCGAGCCAGAGCTGCTTTGACGGCGGCCTGCGAGCTAACGCCCACGACGCGCCCCGTGAAGCCCGCCTTGCGCAGCGCCAGCGCGAAGGAGCCTCCGATCAGCCCGACGCCGACAATGCTGACCGTCTTCACGCGGCTGTTCCGACGGCTTTGCCGACGGCCGCCGCAATCGCCCGGACCTGCCGCATCATCTCGGCGAACTGCTGCGGCATGAGCGTTTGCGCGCCGTCGCTGACGGCGTGGTCGGGATCGGGATGCACCTCCACGATCAAACCGTCGGCTCCGGCGGCGACCGCGGCGCGAGCCATCGGCAGCACCATGTCGCGGCGGCCGGTGCCGTGCGAGGGATCGCCGATCATGGGCAGATGCGAAAGCTTCTTGCACACCGGAATTGCGGAAACATCCATGGTGTTGCGCGTGGCGGTTTCAAAGGTGCGGATGCCGCGTTCGCACAGGATCACGTTGTAGTTGCCGCCGCTCATCACGTATTCGGCCGCGCACAGCAGCTCCTCAATGGTCGCGGCGATGCCGCGCTTGACCATCACCGGCCGCTCCACATGGCCCGCCTCGCGCAGCAGATTGAAGTTCTGCATATTGCGCGCGCCGATTTGCAGGATGTCGGCGTACTTGGCCAGCAGAGCAAGCTGCGACGGGTCCATCACCTCGCTGATCATCAGCAGGCCGTGACGGTCCGCGGCGGCGCGCATAATGCGCAGGCCCTCCTCGCCCATTCCTTGAAAACTGTAGGGCGAGGTGCGCGGCTTGAACGCGCCTCCGCGCAGGATCTGCGCTCCGCCTTCGGCCACGATGCGCGCGGATTCCTCGATCTGCTCCTCGCTTTCCACGCTGCACGGCCCGGCCATCACCACCAGCCGGTCGCCGCCGATCTCTACGTTCCCGATTTTGATGACCGTCCCTTGCGGGCGGAAATGGCGGCTGGCAAGTTTGTAAGGAGAAACGATGCGATGGCACTCCTGCACGCCCTCCATCGCTTCGAACACGGCGGTGTCGAATTTATCCACCGGGCCGACGCCTCCCAGCACCGTATGCAGCACTCCGGTGGAGCGATGCACGGTAAAGCCCATCTCTACCAGGCGGTCGATGACGGCGCGGATCTGCGCCTCGGTGGCGCCCTCCTGCATGACGACCAGCATTACAGCTCTCCCCCGGGCATTACGCGTCGCCCCCGGAGTTTTTGGCCCGGCGCGTGCGTTGCAGGCTGCGCATCTCATCGATGATGCGCTCATAGATGGCGCGCAGAGCGTCCTTGCTCAGCGGTCCCTGGTTATGCGAAAACACGTTGCGAAACACATCTTCCTCGCGATTCGGCTCGTAAATGGGGAGTCCGGAGGCCTCCTTTGCCCGGCCGATGTCCTCGACGATTTGAGTCCGGCGATTCAGCAGCTCCACCACTTGCCGGTCCAGCTCATCGATCTTCAACCGGCTCTCTTGCAGCAACCGCAATGCTTCGTCTTTGGACATCGGCTCCTGGGTCACGGGTTCAGGCCCGCCAACTTAATTTGTCTCGTAGGGACCGCGCGAAGGCTTCCAGCTCCACGTCGCTTGCGTTGTTTTCGATCAGTCTCACGATTGCGCTCCCTACAACCACGCCATCGGCCATCTTAGCGACAATCCCGGCCTGTTCGGGAGTCGAGATGCCGAAGCCGGCGGCCAGCGGCAGGGCCGTCACCTTGCGAGTGCGCTCAATCAGCGGCTGGAGCGCATCCGACAGCGCGGCGCGCTCACCTGTGACGCCGGTTCGCGAAACCAGGTAGACGAAGCCAGTGGAGTATTTCGCGACCAGCTCCAGGCGGCGATCCGTGGAAGTCGGGGCGGCGAGGAAAACCGTATCGAGGCCGGCCGCACGCATCGCACCCACGTAGCTTTCGGCTTCTTCGACGCTCAAATCCGTCAGCAGGCAGCCGTCGATGCCGGCGGCTTTCGCATCCACAGCGAGTTTTTCCAGGCCGTAACGCAGCACCGGGTTCAAGTACGTGAACAGCAGAATCGGAATCTGGGAATGCTGGCGAATCTGGCGCGAGATCTCCAGCACTTTCGCGACGTTGGTGCCGGCGCGCAAGGCCCGTTCCGCGCCGCGCTGGATCACTGGCCCGTCGGCAATGGGTTCGGAGAACGGCACGCCCAGCTCGATCAAATCCACGCCTCCGCGCTCCAGCGCCGCGACGATTCCGGGCGTTCGTTCCGGCGTTGGATCGCCGGCGGTGATGTACGCGATCAGCCCGGCGCGATGTTCGTTCTTGAGACGCTCAAACAGGGAGTGAATTCGGGTCGGCATCAATCTCGGCATCAAGCCCCGCTGGCATCCAGCTCAGGGAGATTTTCGCGATAAATGTCGGTGTCTTTGTCGCCCCGGCCGGACAGGTTGACAATATAGATCTTGCCTTTGTCGGCGGGTGCCCGGCGGATGGCCTCGGCGACGGCGTGGGCGGATTCAAGCGCCGGAATAATCCCCTCAGTGCGAGCCAGCTTCACCGCTGCGGCCAGCGCATCGGCGTCGCTCGCCGACGTGTATTCGGCGCGATGACGGTCGCGCAGCCAGGCGTGCTCCGGCCCAACGGAGGCGTAGTCGAGGCCCGCGGAGATCGAATGCGTTAGCGCAATCTGGCCGTCGGCGTCCTGCAGCACGTAGCTTTTCGAGCCGTGCAGTACTCCAGGCGCCCCGCCGCTAAAACGGGCGGCATGCTCACCCAGGTTCGCGCCGCGTCCGCCGGCTTCAACGCCCACCAGCTTCACCTGCTCATCGCCGATAAAGGCGTGAAACAGCCCGATGGCGTTCGACCCTCCGCCCACGCAAGCCAGCAGCGTATCCGGCAACCGCCCTTCGCGCTTCAGGATCTCCGCACGAGCCTCCACGCCGATAATGCGCTGAAAATCGCGAATCATCATCGGGTAAGGATGCGCGCCCAGCACGGAGCCGAGCAGGTAATACGTGGTCTCGACGTTGGTCACCCAATCTCGCATGGCCTCGCTGATGGCGTCCTTCAAGGTGCGGCTGCCGCTGGTAACGGGCACAACGGAAGCGCCAAGAAGCCGCATGCGGAAGACGTTGAGACGCTGGCGGCGCATGTCTTCCTCGCCCATGTAGACCACGCATTCGATGCCGAACAGAGCGCACACGGTAGCCGTCGCCACGCCATGCTGCCCCGCCCCGGTTTCCGCGATGATGCGCTTCTTGCCCATGCGCCGGGCCAATAAAATCTGCCCCAGGCAGTGATTGATTTTGTGCGCGCCGGTGTGCAGCAGATCCTCGCGCTTGAGATAAATCTTCGCGCCTCCGAGCGTCTCGCTCAGGCGCTTGGCGTAGTACAGCGGCGTGGGCCGGCCGGCGTAGTTATGGAGCAGATCAGCGAGCTCGGCTTGATACTGCGGATCGTTCGAAGCCGCGCAATACGCCTTTTCCAACTCCTCCAGCGGAGCCATCAATACTTCGGGCACGAACCGGCCGCCGTAAGGGCCGAAGTGTCCGCCGGAATCGGGTTGCGATGTCATCATACTTTCAGAACTGCTTCCATTAAAGCCGCTTCCACAAACTGCCGGACTTTTTCGTGGTTCTTAACGCCGGGCGACGATTCGAGCCTGGAGCTGGCATCCACGCCCCAAGGCCTCACCGTGCGGATGGCTTCGCCCACGTTTGCGGCGTCCAGTCCGCCCGCCAGCACGATTTTCAAACCGATATCCTTCACCAGCGACCAATCAAACGGCACTCCGTTGGCGGGACCATCCAGCACCACCGTTCCGTTCATAGGAGCAGCAAGAGCCCCGATTCCAGGAACGATCCGAAACGCGTTCCAAACGTCAACCCCAGCCGGGGCCGCACAATTGTAAGTCTGTGCAATATCGAGCTTGGCCGCACGCATGATGGCTTCAATCGACGCGGTGCTTTCCTCCTGAAACACGCCGACTTTCAGAATCGGCAGGCCTGCGCCGAGTTCAGCCGCGCGTTCCGGCGTCACATACCGCGGGCTGGGAGGATAGAACACGAATCCGAGCGCCGACGCACCGGCCTCGACTGCAGCTTCCGCGTCTTCGCGTCTGGTGATTCCGCAAATTTTCACCATCACGGCAACAATGCTCTCAGCGCAGCCTCGGGATTTCCGGCTCTCATCAGGTGCTCGCCCACCAGGAATGCGTCGAACCCGGCTTGCTCCAGCCGCACCACGGTTTCGCGCGAGTCGATGCCGCTTTCGGCTACTTTCACTACGCCGTCGGGGATTCGCGGAGTCAACCGCAGCGAGGTTTCGATCGTCACCTCGAAAGTATGCAGGTTGCGATTGTTGACGCCGATGATGTCGGCTCCGGAGGCAATGGCGGCATCGAGTTCAGCTTCTTCGTGCACCTCGACCAGAGCGGCCATACGATAACGCGCGGCTGTCTCCCGAAGATCGCGCAACTCGCGTTCATCGAGCAGCGCCGCGATCAGCAGGATCGCATCCGCTCCGTGCGCCGCGGCCTCGATGACGTCCGCTTCATCCAACGTAAAATCCTTGCGCAGAACCGGAATCGCGACCGCCGCCCGAGCAGCTTCGAGATCCCCTAGCGAGCCTTGAAAGAACTCTTCGTCAGTGAGAACGCTGAGCGCGGATGCACCGCCCGAGGCGTACTGGCGAGCGATGGAGATAGGATCGAACCCGGCACTGAGCACGCCCTTGCTGGGCGAGGCTTTCTTGATCTCGGCGATGATGGCCGGCCGGGTGGAACGCAGTGCGGCTCGAAAGTCGCGATAGCTGGTTCGCGCGGCCGCCGCTGCCTCCAGCGCATCCCGCCGCGCGAGCAAAGACGCCCGCGTGCGCCGCTTGGAGTCGGCGATGCGGGCGAGAATGTCAGGGACGCTGCGGACCATGCGGGGAAACCTTCATGGTACCATCCACGCCGTTTCCAGCCACCCTACGGCTGCCCGGTAACGGGAGGCACGCATTGATCCGGCGGCACCTCGAGATGCTTCAAATCGGCCAGCCATTCGCTGTCTCCCTGGACATACAAGGATCCTTCCACGCAGTTGCCGACCTGCAGTGCATTGAACTCCTGCGGATCCCTCACCGGGAAGGTCATGGTCATGCTCTTCATGTAGCCCACGATGTCCTTGTGGTGGATGGTCGCGGTCTTGTCGTCGTTATTCAAGCGCATGATTTGGCCGTGGATCGAGTATTTCTCCACAGGCGCCGCGGATTTTCCGGCATCCGAGCGCGCGCAAGCGGCCAGAAAAAGGGTAAGAAGGAGCACGGCGGCTCTTGGGTTCGCCATCATTTTCAGTGTACAACCGGACTAGCGCGTATATGGCTCGTAGGTGGACCCGGTTACGACGGCACGCCCGTCGAGGAAGCGGTACGTAATCGTAATTCGCGCCCAGTTCCTGACGGATTCCGGCTGTTTGTTGGTGCCGCTCCGGTATAGCTCCGCGGTAGTTGTCCTTGTTGCGAAATCTTGGCGCAATTGGTAACGGGTCATGTAGCTCGGAGTTAGATGCTCGACCGCGTTGGCGACTGCTCTGAAATCGGCCTTCTCCGCTCCGGTCGCGCGAAGGATATACGGAGCACTGTTGATGTTGTTCCCGCCATCGTAAACCCCAACATTCAAAACCTGCTGACCGTCCAATTGGACGATTCTGCTGGCGGGGTTAACATCGAGCGGCCCGTCGGGTCTCCAGACGTCGAGCTCCCGGAACTCATCAGGGCCTGTTTCGATCAAGACGGACCGGAGATAGGGAGCAAACGTGCCTGTGGAGTACCAGAGGTCGTAAGCCGCAAGCTCTCCAATCTTGCCGACTTCCCTGAGTTGGGTAGTGGTTCTGGCTCGGCGCTCCAGTTCCTTCGCCTCCGGCGCCGGGGTGCAGTCGAAGATCAGAAACAGCTTGTCGCTCCGCGGTCGCGAACACGGGTCCACTTTGTAGTACGCCAGCGGATGCGGGGGCGGCGAATCCACCACTACTCCCTTCCCGGTGCTCACGGTCCGCTCCCAGCCACCCAACGCCGTCGAGGCGAGCATCGCGACGCATGGCAAAAGCCGAAGCCGCATTTGCCCCCGAGTCTATCACTCCAAGAGACGTGTTATCGTCTTGTCATGCGCCGCGTTTTGGCCGCATTTACGCTGCTGGCCGCCATCGCGTCGGCCGAGACCATCCCCACGCCCGAGCAATACTTCGGATTCAAGATCGGCGCGGACCGCAAGATCGCGCGCTACGACAAGATGGTTGCCTACTTCCAGAAGCTGGCTGCGGCCAGCGACCGCGTGACGTATCGCAACCTGGGCTCGACTACCGGCGGAAATCCGTTCGTGATGCTGGAAATCGCCTCGCCCGCGACGCTGCGCAATCTGGAACACTTCAAGACGCTCGAAAAGCGGCTCTACTTTCAGGGCGGCGACGTGCCGGAGGCGGAGCGCGAACAGATTTTCCGCGAAGGCAAAGCGGTGGTGCTGGTCACCAACAATATTCACTCCACCGAAATCGGCGCTTCGCAGATGGCGATCGAGCTGGCCTACCGCCTGGCTACCGACAATTCTCCGGCAACCAAAAAGATCCTGGACCAGGTGATCCTGCTGCTGGTGCCGTCGGTCAATCCGGACGGCGAGATCAAAGTGACGGACTGGTACAACAAGTATCTCGGCACGCCGCAGGAGGGCAGCACTCCGCCGTTTCTCTATCACACTTACGCCGGGCACGACGACAATCGCGACATGTTCCTGCTGTCGCTCAAAGAATCGCAGTTGACCGCGCAGGTGCTGTGGCATGAGTGGTTCCCTTCGGTGTGGCTGGATCAGCACCAGCAGGGCCCCAGTGGACCGCGCATGTTCACCATGCCCTCGGGCGATCCGATCAATCCCAACGTGCACCCGCTGATCTACCGCTGGAACTCGATCTTCGGCCAGATTCAGGCCGCTGCGCTGGAGGCCGCGGGCAAAGTGGGCATCATGCACACCTCCACCTACACCAGCTTCTGGGAAGGCGCGATGGCTTGGTCGGGATGGTGGCATAACCAAGTGGGGCTCCTGACCGAGGCTGCCAGCGTGCAGATCGCCTCGCCCGTGAATCAGATGCGGGCTGAGCCTGTGCAGCCGGCCATTCCCGGGCTGCCGCACATGCTGGAGATCGGGCTAACCGCGCCGCTGGATCTGCAGGCCTCCGGGCCGGGCTTCCAGCTTGCGCCGCCGCGCGACATCACGCCTCGCGCCAATTATCCGCGCCCGTGGATGGGAGGCTCCTGGACGCTGCGCGACATCGTCGATTATGAGTTGATCTCGACCATGGCGCTGCTGGAATCCGCGGCCGATTCGCGCGAGACTCTGCTGCGCCAGATTTACGAGGTCAATGCCGGCACCATCGAGGACGGACGCCGCGGCCGCATCGGCTTCGGGGACCGCGATCCCTCTTACGCCGTCTTAATTCCCTCCGCCGGGCAGCACGATGAGAATGAAGTGATCGAGCTGATCGAGAAGTTGCGGCTGGGCGGAGTGGAGATTTATCGCGCCCGCCGGGCCTTTTCGAGTAATGGCGAGTCGTGGCCGGAGGGCACTTACGTCATTCCGCTGGCGCAAGTCTTCGGCCGTTACGCCAAGGATGTGCTGGAGGTGCAGGCCTACCCGGCCGGCCAGCGCGAGTACTCCGGGGCCTCCACCGACGGCCCTTACGATGTTTCCGCATGGTCCCTGGGAAAACAGTTCGGGGTGAAGACGGTTTTCGCGCATGAGCCGCTGCCCGGCGATCTGCCGCTGGATTCGGTGACGCTGAAGCAGAACTATGTTTTAAACATGGAGCGCAGCGGATCCAGCCTGCGCCTTCCTTATAACGGGGCGCGCAGCGCCGTCGTGGTGAACCGTCTGCTGAAAGCCGGCGTCCGGCTCAGCATGATCAGCCCGCATGGCCCCGGCGACGCCGCGATTCAACTTCCCGCCTCCGCTCAAACCCAAGCCCCGACCTGGAGCGCGGCCACGCGCGGATACGACGTCACCATCCGCAACATTTCCGCCCCGGAGGAGTTCGGCACGCCCCTGCGCGCGCCCCGCATCGGCGTGTATCAATCCTGGACCGCGAACATCGACGAAGGCTGGACCCGCTTCGTCCTGGATCAATACGAGTTTCCTTACACCACGCTGCACAACGCCGACATCTCCGTGGGGCGCCTGCGCGCACGTTTCGACGCCATCATTCTGCCTGATCAAACCGCCAAAGGAATTCTGGAGGGCCAGACCTCAGCCGGCGTTCCCGCCGAGTATCGCGGAGGGTTGGGGGAGAAAGGCTGGCTGGCGCTGAAAGATTTCGCCGATCAAGGCGGCACGCTGATCGCTTTCGGGGATGCCTGCAATCTGTTGGTGGACAAATTGCCGCTGCCGGTCAAGGAATTGAAGCGCGGGATTCTGCCGGAGCAGCACGACGGGCCCGGCACCATCCTCAACCTCCAAGTGGACACCGCCAATCCGCTGGGCTGGGGCATGGCGCCGGCGACCTTCGGCTTCTACCTGAACTCGCCGTTTTTCGATGTCGCCGAAGGGTTCGGCGGGCAGAAGGTACGGGTGGTCGCGCGTTACCCCAACGTCGGCGTGACGGCCTCGGGTTACCTCAAAGGCGAGGAGTACATGCTGGGCCGCGCCGCGGTGGTCTCGGTCGACATGAATCCGGGGAAAGTGGTGTTGTTCGGAATCCGGCCGCAGCACCGCGCGCAAACCCACGCGACCCTGCCGTTGATCTTCGACGCCTTGTACTGGTCGGCGGAAGGGGATCTGACTGCGGTTGCCACACAGTAACCCCGGCTGTCCCCGCCAGGAGTCCGTTCATCACAAATTCCGCCTGACGCCGGAGTTTTGAGGCATGCTATTCCCATGAGCAAGACATCTTACTGGCGCTTTCAAATCCTATGGTGGCTGTGCTACGCGGCCGTCGGACTCACCATCAACCTTCTGTTTGGCAAGAACGTTCGCTCTGTCGTGGTTGTCCACATCCTATGGGTCGCCGCCAGTATCGGTCTCACGCATTTGTTCCGCCTGGCGATCGAACGATGGCGCCGGCCGGATCAATCGGCCTGGCGCAAGTGGCCCCTTTTGCTGGGAGGGGTGTTGGCGATCAGTTTCCTCCAGACCGTATTGGTTGTGGATGTCACATCGACCTTCGCTCGGGTCTCGGAGGGCGGCTGGACACTCAGTTCCGTGATTCCTCTGGGGTGGGGGATGTTCTTAGGAATGGGCATCTGGACCATGCTGTACAACCGGTTTGCGGACAAACAGCTACAGGAGCAACGCGAGCTCAAGCTGAAGGTCGCTGTAAGCGAAGCCGAGTTGCGAGCCTTGGAAGCCCAGATCAATCCGCACTTCCTCTTCAACTGCCTGAATTCGATCCGCGCGCTGGTGGCCGAAAACCCCGCGCGGGCTCAGGACATGATTACGCGCCTGGCGAATATCTTCCGCTACAACCTGCGCCGCGAGGCGGCGCACACGGTTCCGCTCGCCTCCGAGGTTGAAGTCGTCGGCGACTATCTGGCGCTCGAATCGGTCCGCTTTGAGGATCGCCTGCGCGTGGAGATTGCCGTCTCGCCGGACGCTAAGAAAACGCAGGTGCCGTCGATGTTGCTGCAGGCGCTGGTGGAGAATGCGCTCAAGCACGGCATCGGGCCGCGGCCGTCCGGAGGCGAGCTGCAGATCCGCGCCGAGCAAAATCGCGACGGCACTGTGATCGAAGTCGAGAATCCAGGCCAGCTTTCCCCGGCCCAGCTCGTCGCAGGAGAAGAGTCTGAATCCGGCCTTGGCCTCGCCAACGCCCGCGAGCGCCTGCGCATCCTCTATGGCGGCCGAGCCTGTCTGGAGCTGCGCAATCGCGGCGCTGATCGCGTCGTGGCCACCGTGCTGATTCCCGCGCAGGCATGAGCGTTCCGGCCATCATCGTCGCCGTTATAGTCGACGATGAAAGACTGGCCCGCGTGGAACTGCGCCGTTTGCTCGCCGCGCATCCCCAGGTGCAGATTGCCGGTGAGGCTCGTGGGGCGGAAGAGGCTCTGGCGCTGGTTCCGCAACTCGCGCCGGACCTGCTGTTCCTCGATATCGAAATGCCGGGCATAAGCGGCTTCGAGCTGTTGGAGCGCCTGGAGGAAGTGCCGCGCGTGATCTTCACCACTGGCTACGATCAATACGCCATTCGCGCGTTTGAGGTGAATGCGCTCGATTACTTGCTGAAGCCGATTGCGCCGGAACGCCTGGCTGCGGCTCTCTCGCGAGTTCGTCCCGTACGGCCGGATCGTTCAAAGCTGGAGCAGGTCTTTGTCCGCGAAGGCGAACGCTGCTGGATCGTCCGCCTTTCCGACGTGTTCTTGCTGGAGTCCGAAGGCAACTACACGCGCCTGTGTTTCGGGAAGGAGCGTCCGCTGATCCGGCGGTCGCTGAATGCGCTCGAAGAGCAGCTCGATTCGGGCGAGTTCTTTCGAGCGAATCGCAAACAGATCGTGAACTTGAAGTGGGTCGAGCAAACCGCGGCCGGAATCGGTGGAGCGCTGATCCTGACCCTGCGCGGCAGTGCGGAAGTCGAGGTCTCGCGCCGCGCGGCAACCCGCCTGCGCGAGGTGCTGAGCCTTTAGATCGCCTTCCAGAAGATCGCCGCGTCGCACAGCGAACCATCCGGGAACAGTGCGTAGTTCGGGATCACGCCCGCCTTGATCCAGCCCAAACTTTCGTAAAGTCTCTCCGCCGCGCTGCCGGAGACGGTGTCGAGCACCAGCAGAGTCTTGCCCGCTTCGCGCGCACACTGCTCGGCACTCCTCATGAGGGCCGCGCCCAAGCCGAAGCGGCGGGCCGATCGCAGGACCAGCAGTTTGCTGATGCCGGCGCGATGCGGCTGGTTGGGTGGCATCGCCAGCAGCACTTGCACCGTCCCGGCCAGCTTGCCGTCGAGGAACGCTGCCAGCAGAATCCGCTCGTTCGCCTCGATCTCGCGGATCACCTTGCGGAAGAATTCCTCGGCGTCGCTTTGTGGGAACGGAGACATGAAGCTGACCGACGCTCCGCCCTCGACGCAATCCACCAGGATCGCAGCGAGCTCGCCGAGCCATAGCCCAGCTTCCGCGGCGTTCAGCCGCCGCACTTCGGTGAGCACGGGTCTCTGCGATGACACGCAGGACTACCCGTTGACCGGCTTCGGCATGGTGAGGAACGAGTGCATCGAATGCCAGAACTGCTCGCGATTGAGTCCGAGCACCACCGAATGCGCCATGCCGGGCAGAATCACGAACTGCCGGTCGCCGTTGGGCAGGCGCTTGAAGAATTCGGCCAGGTCATCCACCGTGGCGATGCCGTCGTATTCGCCGCGCATCAGCAGCACGGGCGCGTGCACCTGGGCCGGATCGACGATCGGCAGGTTCACGATCATGTCCAGGTAGGTTCCCGTCGGCGCCTGGTCGCCGAATTGCAACTCCTGATCCGCCAGTGCCTCGCCCACCGCCGGATCCGACGTTCCGGGCTTATCGCGGGTGAAGATGCTGCGAATCATAGCGCGATCCCGCAGGCGGCGGTTGTGCGTGCGGTATTCGTCGAGCTGCTTGGCGCGGTCTGCCAGCGTCGATGACCCCTCGCCTTTGTAGGTAAACGCCGCCAGCACCAGCCGGTTCACCCGTTCCGGCCGCGCCATAGCGAAGGCTCCTGCACGCAGCGCGCCGGAGGATTCGCCGAAAAAGTGGACCTTTTGCTGCCCGGTTTCGCGCGTCACTACTTCAATGGCAGCCTTCAGATCCTCGACGCCGCTGGCGATATCGGAGTTGCCCTCGGTGCGCGCGGACCGGCCGTAGTTTTCGTGATCCACGGTCCAGACGTCGAAGCCCAGCCGCGCGAACGTGTTCATGACTGAGTATTCGCCGTGGCCGGCGACGGTGAGGTCGAAGGTAGGGCGGGCAGAGATGGAGGAGCCGTGGACCAGGAACAGAACCGGCAGCGCCGGCTCGCCTCGTTTCGGGGCCGTCGAGCGCTTGCGGAAGAGATTCAGCCGGACGGCGCCGGTCTTTGATTGGTTGAGGGTCTCTTTCTGCGCCCAGTATTCGCTACTCCAGAGGGAAGCAGTTGCGGAACGGGCGCTGAGGCCCGAAAACAGGCCCATGCCAGCGCCCGCGATAACATTGCGGCGTGAGGGATTCGGCACGCCTCACATTCTATACTCTTCGGCTTCTCTCAGATCAACCCATCGGCTCCAGGATCTTCATGTAGATCATCTGGTCGATGAGGCCGGCCTTGTCGGGAACCTTGACCGCGATCCGCATCCGTCCTGCCGGAATCCTTACCGGCACTTTGAAGCGGAGGCTGGTTCCGGAGGCCGACAGGATCTCGGCTTGATACGCGGTATCCTCATCGCTCACCAGGTAGAGCTCCTGGATGTGCGCCAGATCGAGAGCGTAGCCGGTGACCGTCACGATCATCCCTGGGCGAGCTTCCGCGGGCACCACCTGCTCCATAAGTAGTCCGGGCGATGGCAGCGTCGCCAGCAACTTCCACCCTGGAATCACGGTCAGCACCAGGACCAGGATCAGGAAGGTTCGATGCACCGCCGTCATTCGCACGGGCGACTCTTCCGCGTTCGGTATTACTGGGTTTCCGGCTGCGTTTACTCGGGATGCTTTTGCCATGGTTCGGCTCCTTAGACACGATTCTCCGTGCAATTACGGGCCCGAGAGCTTGACTTACTTGTTTTCAATCACTTGCCTCGCTGAACCTTGCTGCACGTGGTCCCCCTGCGTGTTTTGACGCGGGCCCCGCGTCATGATGTCGTCAATCCGCTTGGACACCTCTTTAGTGGTTCGTGGCACAATAGGCTCTCATAGGGTTGTACGCATGTTAATTGGGGGTCGGATTCGGGGCTGGCTCTTGACCTCCTTTGCGATTTGCTGCGGAGCGCCCCAAGCCGGGCTTAGCGGACACATCTCCGGCCACGTCCGCGACGAAAATGGAGCCCCGGTTTCCGGCGTGCACATCAGCGTGCATCCCGCTGACTCCTCCCAATCCGGTGCTTTGCAAACCGAGACGGATCCCGACGGCGCCTTCTCGCTGACTCTGAGTCCCGGCGAGTTCCTGCTGGATGCCGAGCATCAGGGGTATTACCGGCTAAAGGACCAGCCCGTCCATGTCGATGCCGGTGTCGCCCCCGATTTCACGCAGGATGTGAGCCTCACCCTCAACACGGTGCGAGAAGTGTTTCAAGCCGTCGACGTCAGCGGGCAGCCTTCCCCCACCGATATCGAGCAGACCCAGAACGAGGAGCGCCTCACCGGCACGCAGATCAACGACATCCTCTATCCCAACAGTCACAGCCTGGTGAACGCCATGAAGCTGATGCCCGGCGTGGTGCAGGACTCCGGCGGAGGCGTGCACTTCAACGGGTCGACCGGCAACCAGGTCCAATACCTGCTGAACGGTTTCAATATCACCAATCCGATCTCCGGCCAGCTCAACACCACCCTGGCGGTGGAAGGAATTCGATCTCTGGATTATTCCTCAGGGCGCGAGTCGCCGGAACTGGGCAAGGGCACGGCCGGAGTGCTGGCCATCAACACCGACAGCGGCACCGACAACTTTCATTACACGGCGACGGATTTCGTTCCCGGGGTCGACGTGCGGCAAGGCGTGCGGCTCGGAAATTCTTTTCCGCGGTTCGGCGTTTCCGGTCCGATTATCAAGAAAAAAGCCTGGTTTTCCGATACCCTCGATTTCGAGTACACCAACACTCTCATCACCAGCCTGCCTGCGGGCCAGAACACCAGCGTAGGCTGGTCCGCCAACAACCTGCTGCACTTCCAGGCGGATCTGACGCCGCGCAACATCCTCTACGCCGATTTCCTGGCCAACGTTGGAAACCAGGATCACGCCGGCCTGGGCGTGCTGGATCCGGTTTCCACCACGCAGACCTTGCGCACGCGCGAATATTTCGGCAGCATCAAGGACCAAATTTACCTGGGCAACCGTTCCATGCTCGAGTTCGGTTACGCGCACAACGACTTTATCACCACTCAGACACCGCAAGGCGACGCCTTCTACGTGTATTCAGCCGAAGGCAGGAGCGGCAATTATTTCATTCAGGCGACGCAAAAAGGCACGCGCGATCAGGCCCTGGTTCACGGTTACGCGCCGCAGTTCCACTGGCTCGGATCGCATCAGATTCAGGCTGGATTAGATGCAGATGCACTGCGATATAACGGAACTTTCAGCCGTACCGGGTATGAAGTGTTAGGGCTATCCAATCAACTTCTTTCCGAAACCACGTTCACCGGACCGGGAATTTTTCGAGTGCATGACACTGAGGCCGCGCCGTGGATGCTGGACACCTGGCGCATCGCGGCGCGACTTCAAGTGGACGCCGGGTTCCGCTGGGATTGGGACCAGCGCGTCGCTAATGGCAGCGCCGCTAACGGGGCTTGGTCGCCGCGAGCGTCGTTTTCCTGGGCGCCGTGGGCCTCCGGCCGTACCCGCATCTCCGGCGGATATGCGGTGACGCACGATGCGGTGGCGCTGGCGCCCTTCGGGATGGTGCTGGATCAGACTGCGCTCACCACTTCTTATAATGCTGCCGGAACGCCACTGGGTCCTCCAGCGGTCACCACCTTCACCTTGCCATCCGGACCGCTGCAATTACCGGCGGCCACCAATTGGAGCCTGAACCTCGACCGCGAGATCACTGCGCGCTTATTCGCCAGCGTCAAACTGCTGCGCCGCCGCGGGACGGATGGTTTTGACTTCGTGAATACTCTCGCGCCCAACGCTCCGCCATCGGTGTTGCCGCTGCCGGATGGCGCCGCGGGCGGCGTCTACCAACTGGCGAATCTACGTCGCGACGATTACAGTTCGGTGCAAATCGCCGTGCGTCAGAACTTCTCTGGCCAGTATGGGTGGATGGTCTCCTACACGCGTTCCAGCGCTGTATCGACTGCGCTGGTCGACTCCAATGCCGCCGAGCCGCTGGCGATTTTGCCCGGCCTTGTCCCCCTGCCCTGGGACGCGCCCAATCGTCTGCTCGGCTGGGCGTACCTGCCCCTGCCGATCCAAAAGAGAAAGAAGGTGTGGGCGATCTCCGCGCTGGTCGATGCGCGCTCCGGATTCCCATTCTCCATCCAGCAGGCAAACGGAGTGATCAGCGGCGCGGTCGACTCCCAGCGCTATCCTTTCAATTTCGATCTGGACCTGGCCATTGAGCGCATCATCACTCTGCACAACTATCGCTTCGCGCTGCGCCTGGGCGGCGACAACCTCACCAATTCGAAGAATCCGACAGCCGTCGAAAATGTGATTGGCGCGCCCACATTCATGCAATTCTTAGGTGATGAGGGAAGGCATTACGTCATTCGTATTCGCTTCTTCGGCCATGCTGTCGGGAAGTGAGCGCGGCTCCTTCCGCCGGGCGAGTGACGCCTTTTTAACCCGATAGACATCTGGTTGTCACGCTCAGCCGCTAGGCTAGTACACAATCGTTGTCGCATTTTCGCGTCGAGGGAGACAATCAATGATCAAAGGTATTTTGCGTGGCTGGAGTAGTGTGTTCGTTGTCAGCATGGCAGCGCTGTTTTGCGCGGGAGGGCCTGGTCAACTGCTGCATGCACAAATAGCGGGCACGGTCACCGGCACGATCGTCGATCAAGCCGGCAAACCCATCCCGAATGCCATAGTGCTGGTGAAGAACGCCTCCAGCGAAGATTCGCACACGGTCGATGCCGATAGTGAGGGGAAATTCTCGGTTCCCGGCCTCGCCGCCGGGACCTACAACATCAGCGTTGCGGCGCCCGGTTTTTCCTTGACCACACGCTCCGGCGCGCAGGTCAAAGCGGGCGCCACGGTGGACATTCCCATCACGATGACGGTGGAGAGCCTGACAACGTCGGTCACGGTTACCGAGAGCATCTCGAGTGCCGCGGCCACCGCGCCGTCGGGCAATACTCTGGAGGCGACTTCCGCCCGAACCGAAGTCAGCGCCGACTTCATCAAGAATTTCATGTCGCCCATCGCCGATTATTCCGAGTTCGTGAATTACGCGCCCGGCACGTTCAGCCTCAATCCCAACGGCATCGGGCTGGGCCAGGGCTCGACGTTCTTCCGCGGGTTTCAGGACGGGCAATATACGATGACCTTCGACGGGATCCCGTTCGAAGATACCAATACGCCGACACACCACTCCTGGGCGAATTTCCCCAGCGGCTGGACCAACTCCGTCGATTTCGATCGCAGCGCAGGTCTCGCCTCGGACATCGGTCCCACCAACTTCGGCGGCTCCATCCACCTGCTCTCGCCGCCATTGTTCCCGGACCCCGACATCCGCGCAACCTACTCGTACGGCTCCTGGGATACGCGCCTTCTGCAACTCGATGCCGACTCCGGCTTCTTTGGGCCCGGCAACAAGAGCAGCTTCCTGATGGACGTTCAACAGCTTCTTTCCAACGGGTATCAAACTTTCAACAAGCAAAAGCGCGACGCGGGATACGGCAAATATCAATATCGTTTCAATGACCACTCGGCTCTCACGTTGTACGGCGGGCTGGTTGACATCTGGACCAACACTCCGAAAACCGGAAACCCGACCGCGGCGCAAGTCGGGGAGTATGGAGATAATTTCCTCCTTCAGGGAAATGAATTCACCGCTCCGGGCGTTGTGAACCCGTATTTTTACGGTTTCGATTACTACCACGTTCAAACGGATTTCGAATATGCCGCTTACAACGCGGACCTGGGCAACGGATGGAAGTTCGATACCAAGCTTTATACCACGCGTTACTGGAACAAACAGAATTACCAGAACGGAGCCACCGTTAACCTCACTCTCGCCAAGCCCAGCGGCGTCGACAAACTGAACGGCTATCGTCATGCCGGCGACACCGCGACTTTGAGCAAGACCATGCAGTGGGGAATCTTCCGCACCGGCATCTGGTATGACTGGGCCTACACGGATCGCTATCAAATTCCTTCCAATATCCTGACCGGGCTCGACACGCCTCTCGGCAACTTCCACGAACATTTCGTTACCCAGTCGATCCAGCCTTTTGCGGAATACGAATGGCACCCGACGGGGAGATTTAGTCTCACGGTGGGCGTCAAGGCCGCAGACTACAATATGGCCCTGAACCAGTACCAGGACAATGGTAAGACGGTGGGTTGCCTGGGCGGAACGCTGACCACGCTGAAGGGCGCGGGCTGGCCGATCTGCGTTGGCGGCGGCGCCTTCACCACCCACGAAATCAACTACAACAACTTTCTGCCGAACGTGGCGGCGCGATACCAGATCAAGGCCAACTGGTCGACCTATGCCCAGTGGTCGGAGGGCAGTGTGATCCCGCCCAGCGGGGTGTTCGACGTGCCTGGCGGTAACGTGCTGACTCCGCCCAAGCCGACCCTGGCCAAGACCTATCAGGCAGGCAGCGTGCTGAAGTACCGCCGTTGGACCCTGGACACGGACGCCTACTACGTTCACTTCCAGAACAACTACGATACCTATCTCGATCCGGACAGCGGCGAACCGATCTCTGTCGCCAGCGGACCCCTGAACACCAAAGGACTTGAAGCGGAGAGCAACATCATTATCGGGTGGGGATTCACGTTGTACCTGAACGGGTCCCTGAACTCGACGAAATATCAGGAAGGCGGTGGCTGGATGAACGGCGGCCTATGGGAAGCGCAAACGCCCAAGAATATCGAAACCATCAGCCTGCTGTACCGCCATAAGAACTGGGACTTCGGCTTCGTCGATAAGCGCGTCGGCACCGAGTACAACGACAACGGCACCCTGAACTATGTCATCGGCGGAGTCTCCCTTCCCGTTCCCGTGGACCAGGCGATTACCATCCAACCGTTCACCGTCTTGAACTTCTTCGCGAACTACACGATCAAGAATGAGTCGATGTTCCGGGGCAGCAAGGTTGGTCTGGCGATCAACAACTTTACCAATAGCCATAATCTGGTCGGCATCACGCCGGCGGTCGCGGCAACTGCGGCGGCGCCCTACGTGGCGAACGGGGGTGATCTGTGGAATCTGCTGCCGGGCCGCAGCGTCATGATGACGTTCACCGCCGGCTGGGCGCCGAAGCGCTAAACAGCAGCTTCTCACTGAAGAAGGACGGGGCGGCTAGAACACGCCACGGAGGTGACGGGTGGCTGGAGCAATCCAGCCACCCGTTGTGTTTTTTGGCTAACCTTTAAGGATGTTCCGCAGACTCATCTCCACATCCGCAGGCTGGGAGTTGGCGATCGCGCGCCTGGCCTTGGGCGTCGTGATCTTCCCACACGGGATTCAGAAGACGCTGGGTTGGTTCGGCGGCGCGGGCTTTCACGGAACCATGGCCTTTTTCACCCAGGGCGGCATCCCCACGGTATTCGCATTCCTGGCGATCTGCGCGGAGTTCCTGGGAGGCTTAGGATTGATCGTCGGGTTCCTCAGCCGCGTGGCCGCGTTCGGAGTGATGTGCGTGATGCTGGTGGCCGTCGTTCGCGTCCACATCCCCAACGGATTTTTTATGAATTGGGCGGGGAATCAGAAAGGCGAGGGGTTCGAGTTCCACATCCTGGCGATCGGCATCGCCCTTGTGGTTATCCTGCGCGGCGCAGGAGCCTTCTCAATCGACCGAGCCCTGTCGCGGCGTTAGATTCCCACGACAGGACTCGGCGGCGGTTGTTTTACGCGAGTGCCTTGACCGCTATCGCCCCCGGTGCTCTTCGCGCGGAGCCGGCCGGCCATGCGAGGCAGATTCCCGCTCGGCGGGCGACCGTTCGTGCAGCGCGTGCCCCTCAGGACGCCGCTCCGCCGGGGTGTAACGGCGGACTCCTTCATAGGGATGCACGTAGGTCAGGTGGTTGCCCCAGGTGCGGCCCCACGGATGGGCGTTGATGAACACACTGTGGGCGCCCCAATCGAAGCGCCCGAAATAGTTCGGACCCCAGCCCCACGGCGTAAAGAACGCGCCGAGGGTGATCCCGAAGCGGAAGCTGATAGCTCCGCCGATGGCGAAGCCGGGGCGCGGAGCGAAGAACACCACCGCCGGGTCATAATACGGCACCACCATGAACGCCGGGTTGGCGGGCATGATGGTGATATAAGGTCCGCCGCCCACCACGATCTGCGAATTGGACCGGAGGTAGCCGAAATCTCTCGCCTTTGCGCGGTTCCGCTGGACCGAGTCCATCACCTCGGGCTGCTGCACCAGAAACGCGTTGCCGATGGCTTGGGTCCAGTTCATGTCGGAGGCCATCATCTCCAGCACGGAGGGGAACGGCAGCAGCGCTTGCACGCTGGGATCCCAGGGAAGCTGGTCAGCCATGATGGCGCCGGCCAAAGCCTGACCCGTCAGATAGTGATGCTGGTCGGCCCACATCGCGGCGGGCCCGATCTGGTCCGGATACGTCGCGGCGGCCAGAATCTGCGCTACCAGCGGATCGGGATACAGCGCGATCCTGCCGGTCAACGTATCGAGCTGGGGCGGCGGCAGGGTCGGCGGCGGGGGCGGCGGCGCCTGGCCAAACACGGAAGTAACCGCAAGCGTCAGTGCGAGCACGGCTGCCGGGATTGCTGTGCTGATCTTCATCGAAATATTTCCTCCACTCCCCGGAGACGGACCACGCTTGAGCGGGGTTTCCCTCCGGCTCCCAATGCTATGAAAACTTAATGGTCCTCAACCCCTTTGTGGGACCATATCCGCTCATTATATCGGCTCGCCCAGTCCTTTCTGAAATGGGGCGCTTCACTCTGCTAGCTTGGAAGGACGCCTGAAGAGTCCCAACCCACTGCCAAGCCGCTGTTGATCTACGACGGCCGCTGCGGCTTTTGCAAAATCTGGATCGAGTATTGGAAGAAACTCACCGGAGATGCGGTCGACTATGCCCCGTCGCAGGAAGCCGGCGAGCGCTTCCCGCAGATCCCGCGCGAGGAGTTTTCGCGGTCGGTGCAGCTCATTCGCGCCGACGGCTCCATCTCGAGCGGCGCGCGCGCCGTATTCGAGACCCTGGGGCGGGAGCGCCTGTACGAATCGTCGCCGATGCTGGCCTCGGTCTCGGAAGCCTCGTATCGTTTTATCGCCAAGCATCGTGACCTGTTTTACTGGCTGACCCGGCTCACCTTCGGTACGCGCATCGAGCCGTCGCGCTTCGCCGACACCCAGCGCCTGTTCCTGCGCGCCCTGTCGGTGATCTACGCGATCGCCTTCGCCTCCGCGGCCACGCAAATGGTGGGGCTGGTGGGTGGGCAAGGCGTCGCCCCGCTACGCGACTACCTGACGCGCGTCCACAGCGCCTTCGGCTCGATGGGATACACCATGCTGCCGACCATCTTCTGGCTCAACCCGGGCGATGTTCCGCTGCGCGTGCTGGGCTGGGCGGGCGTGGCTCTGGCCGCATTGCTGTGGTTTGACCGCATGGAGCGGCTCATTCTCCTGCTGCTGTATGTGCTGTACCTGTCCTACGATCTGGCCGGCCAGATGTTTTTCTCCTTCCAGTGGGATGCGCTACTGCTGGAAGCCGGGTTCCTGGCCATTTTCTTCGGCCGCTCCCTCACCGGTGAGCGGGTGATCGCGTGGCTGTACCGCTGCCTGCTGTTCCGTCTCTATTTTCTTTCCGGCTACGTCAAGATCGGCAGCCGCGACCCGAGCTGGGCCAACTTGACCGCGCTCCAGTATCACTATCACACCCAGCCGCTGCCCAACATCATCTCCTGGTACGCCGATAAACTCCCGGGCTGGTTTCAGCACTTCTCCACCGGAGCGGTTCTGGGGGTGGAGCTGTTTGCGCCGTTCCTGATCTTCGGACCGAGGGAATGGCGCAAGCTGGCGGCCTGGCTGCTTCTGGGACTTCAGGCGCTGATCTTTCTCACCGGAAACTATACCTTCTTCAATTTGCTGGCCGCCGCGCTGACGCTGTTTCTGTTCGACGATCAGGCCTTGCGCGGATTCGCGAGAAAGCTGCGCATCGCGGTCCTGCCGCCGGTTCCTTCGCGCATGGCGGCGCGGGTGGGGATGGCTGTGCTCGCCGTCCTGGTGCTGAGCCTGGGCGCCGCGCATCTTTTTGACAGCATACAGGGCATTGCACCAGAGCCTCTGGAATCGCTGGCGCACGTGTCTGCGCCGCTGCAAGTGGTCAACTCCTATGGCCTGTTCGCGGTGATGACGACCAACCGCTCCGAGATCGTGGTCGAAGGCTCCGACGACGGCAACAACTGGAGGCCCTACGAGTTCCGCTACAAGCCGGGGGAACTGGATCGCGCGCCGCGCTGGGTCGAGCCATTTCAACCCCGGCTGGACTGGCAGATGTGGTTCGCCGCCCTGGGCGATCTCCAGAACAACCAGTGGTTCGCAGGCCTGGTGCTCCGCCTGCTGCAGGGCGCGCCGGATGTGCTCGGACTGCTGGAAAGCAATCCGTTTCCGCACCATCCGCCCCGCTACATTCGTGCCTTGCTGTACGACTACTCCTTTACGGACCGCGAGCAGCGCAGGCGTACGGGAGATTGGTGGGAGCGCAAGCCAGTTGGCATATACTTAGCGCCGGTAGCGCTCAAACAGCCGGTAAGTTACAGTAACTAAGACTTTTGCTCCCTTTGAAAAAGCGTGGATGGCCTGTAACCTGCTGTATCGTTAGCAAGTCTTATCTTTTGTTGTTTACCGGCCTCACGGCCCGGTGTTGTTTACCGGCCCCTCGGGCCGGGCGTGGTTTTTCGGGCCCTCTGAAGCGGCCCACGAGGGCTCAGGTCGGCCAACTTCCAGCGGGGGAAGAATTAAAGAAGTGGGGTGCTGCCTTATGACTATTGTAAGAAACGCACGTCTGAAATCGGGAGCCCCGAAATCGGGAGCTTGGATGAGATCCGCAAGCGCCGCCTGCGGCGTTGCTCTGCTTGCAGCAAGCATCTCGTTCGGAATCCTGTACGCCCAGGCGCCCCCCGGCACCAGCTCGATCGTCGGCACGGTCACCAAGATCGATCCGGCCGCGAAGACCATGACGGTGAAGACCGACGCCGGCCAGGAGTACAGCGTCACGATGGCAGGCAAGGTCACCATCCGCAAGATCGCCGCCGGCGAAACCGACGTAAGCAAGGCGGCTGTGGTGCAGGTCGGCGATATCTCGGTCAATGACCGGGTGCAGGCCAAGGGCAAAGCCGAAGACAAGACCATCGACGCGGCCACCATCTTCGTGATGTCGCGCGGCGACGTGACCAAAACCCAGGATGCGCAGCGCGCCGACTGGGACAAGCGCGGGGTCAGCGGTCCGGTGAGCGCGATCAGCGGCGATTCGGTCACCATCACGGTACGGACCCTGACCGGGGCCAAGCCGCTGGTGATTTCGCTGGCGCCCAACGCGGTGGTGCGGCGCTATGCTCCGGATTCAGTCAACTTCGCCGACGCCAAGGTTTCTTCGCTGGGAGACATCAAGGTGGGAGACGAAGTGCGGGCGCGCGGCGACAAGAGCGGGGACGGCGGAAAGATGGCGGCTGAAGAGATCGTCGCCGGGACGTTCAAGACAATCGCGGCCGTGATCAAGTCGATCAACCCGGCTACCGGCGAGATGCTGGTGACTGATGTCGATACCAAGAAGCCGGTTACGGTGCGCGTGAGCAAGGACTCCAGTTTAAAAAAGGTTCAACCCCAGCTTGCGCAGGCTATCGCCAACCAACTGCATCCCCAGGACGCAGCCGATGGCGGCCAGAAAGGCCGCGGAGGACGGGGCGGGCGCGGGGGCCGTGGCGGAGAAGTTCGCGGCAATGCCGATGTCGCGCAGATGCTGGATAGCAGCCCGGCGATCACCATCGCCGATCTGAAGGCCGGCGACGCCATCGTCGTGAATACCGTCGGCGGGGCAACCCCGGACAAGATTACCGCCATCAAACTGTTCGCCGGCGTGGAGCCGATTCTCACCAAGCCTGGAACCCAGGAGTTCTCGCTGGGCGGCTGGAACCTGGGCGGAGGCGGCGGAGGCGGAGACAATTAGAGGCGGAACCGATTAACGGTCAGGGCTTAAGCAACCGGGCCGGCGAACCGCCAGGCTCTGTAAATAAGTAAGAGAAGAAACAAATAATACAACTTAGGATTGTGATGAATTTTTTAAAGCGATGTGCTTCGGTCTATTGTCTGGCGCTGCTGATTCCTGCGGCGCTTCTCGCCCAGAATACAGGAACCTTGCGCGGCCAGGTGACCGATCAGTCCGGTGCGGCTGTTCCCAACGCCAGCATCACCCTTACCGGTCCCAATAACGCGGTGAAAGTTGGCCAAAGCGATGGGTCCGGAAATTACACCGTCAACGGCCTGGCGTCCGGCCAATATACCGTGCGCGTCATGGCCCCCGGCTTCACTTTGTTTGAGAAGACCGGCATGGATCTGGACGCCGGACGCGCCAATACGCTGGACGTTCCGCTGGCGATTGCGGTAGAAAAGCAGGAGGTCACCGTCGCCGATACGCAGCAGATCTCCATTGACCCGGACAAGAACGCCGGCGCGCTGGTGCTGAAGGGCGAGGACATCGACGCATTGCCGGACGATCCTGACGATCTGCAGGCCGACCTTCTGGCCCTGGCCGGACCGGCCGCCGGACCGGGCGGCGGACAGATTTTCGTCGACGGCTTCAGCAACGGCCAGCTCCCTCCCAAGGATTCCATCCGCGAGATCCGCATCAACTCCAACCCGTTCTCGGCGGAGTACGATCAATCCGGTTACGGCCGCGTCGAAATCTTCACCAAGGCTGGCACCGACAAGACCCATGGCATGATACAGATGAACTATGGCGATGCCATTTGGAACGCCCGCAACCCCTATTCCGACAACAAGCCCTACTACAACACGCAGAATCTCAACGCCAACCTGAGCGGCTCGCTGTTCAAGAAGATCTCCCTGTTCCTGGATTTTGAGCGCCGCGCCAACAAGAACTCCAACGCGATCAACGCGCAGTTGATCTCACCCCAGCAGGTTGCCGCGGGGAATCTGACCCCGACTCTGTTCCAGGACAGCGTGATCTCGCCCAACACGCTGTATCGCGTCAGCCCGCGCATTAGCTGGGCCGTGACCCCGACCTTCACACTGGATGCCCGCTACAATTACAACAACACCAGCAGCAGCAACAATGGCGTCGGCGGCACGAACCTGTCGACCAACGCTCTGGGCCTTCTGCCCAACCCCGATTCGGCCTACAGCACGCAGAACAACAATCAGAACGTGGCCCTTACGGGCACCTGGATTGTGACTCCGGCCGCCATCAACGAGAGCCGCTTCCAATGGCAGCACAGCTACTCCACCCAAACCGGCGTCAATCCTGTGGTGAATGTCTCGGTGGGTGACGCCTTCGCCACCGGAACCAACTTCCCACTGACCTACAACCACAACAACAACCTGGAATATCAGAACTACACCTCGATCACGCACAAGGCGCACTTCATCAAGTTCGGCGCCCGCCTGCGCGAGGCGCTACAGGACAACTACACCACCAACAACTTTCCGGGCAATTTTAGCTGGCAGTCGATCGGCGCCTACACCCAGTTCCTGGAGGGCGTCGCGGCCGGCGTGAGCCTGCCGACGCTGCTGGCTCCCTGCCCCACCGGCGCCGCTTCCAGCTTCTGCGGTGTCGGCCCGATTCAGTTTTCGCAAGCCGCGCAGCTTCAGGGAATCCCGCTGCTGGGAGTGAACCAGTTCGACGCCGGCCTGTTCATCCAGGATGATTGGAAGGTACTCCCCAACCTAACCATCAGCCCCGGTCTGCGCTACGAGATCCAAAACAACATCGGCGACAAGGCTGACTTCGCTCCGCGCCTCGGTATTGCCTGGGGTGTCGGACCCGGCCAGGGACGCAACAAAACCCCCAATACGGTTATCCGCGCCGGCTACGGCTGGTTCTACACGCGCTTCCCGCTCGGCGACACGTTGAATGACCAGCGCTTCAACGGGTTGAACCAAGTCACCTATAACGTCAACAGTCCCCAGTTCCTGACTGCCGGAGCGCTGCAACAGATGGGTTATTCGGCGGCCACTGCCAACGCGCTGGGGATGCCGATTCCTTCCCTGGCGCAGTTTGCGGAGTCCTCGTCCACCTACCACACGGACTCGAACCTGCGTTCCCCGGTGATTTATCAGACGGCTCTCGGCGTCGACCGCAGCCTGCCTCGCGGCATGACCCTTTCGGTGAACTACATCAACAGCCGCGGCAACCACCAGTTGCAGACGGTGGACATCAACGCTCCGCTTCCCGGCACCTACATCCCGACCGCGGCGCTGGCCGCGAACGGAGGCGTGCAAACCGCGATTTACCCGCTGGGCGCGGCAGCCGGCGTCTACAACCTGTATCAATCGGGCGGCATCTTCAAGCAGAACCAGTTGATCCTCAATATGCGCGTGCCGTTCAACCGGTTTTCGCTGCAAGGCTACTACGCCTACGGCCACGCCGACGCCAGCGCCGCGAACCCCTCTAATCCTTACAATTTCTCTCAGGACTACGGCCGTGCACCGTACGACTACCATCATCGCGTGCAGATCGAAGGCACCATCGTACTGCCCTGGAAGCTGCGCCTGAACCCGAACATCAGCTACCAGTCTGCGGCGCCATTCAACATCACCGAGGGCATCGACCAGTACGGAACCACCAGCACGGGCAATGCCCGGCCAGCCTTCGCCCCCGCCGGCTACGCCGGCCCCTGCTACAACGCCAACCTCGATAGCCAGGCGCTGAATAAGGCCCTCGCTTCGAACGGAACCGCTTGCGCCATCACCACTTTCGGCAACCTGATCATTAACCCCGGTCCGGGGCTGAAGCCGATCCCCATCAACCTCGGTGACGCGCATTCGCAATTCACCATCAACGCTCGCTTGAGCCGCACCTGGGGCTTCGGAGAGCGCGTGACCGGCAACAACAACAACCAGCGCAACCAGGGCGGCCAAAACAACCAGCCCGGCTTTGGCCGTGGCGCCGGCGGTCCCGGAGGCGGTGGTGGTGGCCGTGGCGGTGGTGGCGGCAACTTCGGCGGCGGCCGCGGCGGTGGCGGCGACTCCAGCGGCCAGAAGTATACGCTGACAGCCGGCATCGTGGCCCGCAACATCCTGAACACAGTGAACCCAGCCGGTTACGAGTCGAGCCTACTGTCGAACCGCTTCGACGTTTCCGAGAGCCTCGCCAATACCGGAGGCCAGGGCGTCTCGGCCAACCGGCGCATGGAGTTCAATCTTCGGTTCAGCTTCTAAGTAGCGACGCAAGTCCCGATCCGGAGCCGACCCACGTGGCCGGCTCCGGATTTTTACAGATTTGACAGACAGGGTTCTGCTCCTCGAAAATGAAAAGGCTCCCTCATTCATTGAGCGAGCCTCACCCACATGCGGATGTGGCGGAATTGGCAGACGCGCTAGATTCAGGTTCTAGTTCTCGCAAGGGAGTGGAGGTTCAAGTCCTCTCATCCGCACCAGATTCTAAAAGACTTATTTCGTTTTGGCCGGCTGCTTCGTTGGCAGCCGGTTGTGGACTGTAACGATCGCGCGCGAAAACCGCGTAAAGATCCATTCAGCCCTCGCAGAAAACAAGGCAGTTAGCGAACGTGAGCGGAGCTACCTGTTACGTCCGCTAGACTAAAGAACCAGCGCGAGGATTCCTCAACCCTGCGGCCCCAGGGTATGGGGAGTAACCCCGCAAGGCGGTTTCTGGAGGGTGACTTCTTTCAGAGTGGCGCGTAACTCACCCGGAGTCGTGCAACGAGAACGCCGTTTTTGGAGAACTTCGCAGTCGATGACCACGGGATGCTGTTGGGCGTTGCTACCCGAAGACAATGACGATCGGATTCGCCCGCGGCTGGCTCTGCGGTGCGGTACGAAACAAAAAGCCCCCGGCTCGCGCCGGGGGCTTTGTTCAGTTCGCGGATAAGGTGCTTATCGCCTTACCGTAATGCTGGTTTGAGTATCCGACGGGCCAAACTGATCCATGCCAATGCCCTTGGGGGCGGTCGGGATTACCAGTTTCACCCAGACGGCATCCGGACCCTTGAAATACGAAGTCTCGGTCGCCTTGCGCAGGGCGTCGATGCTGTCCTGCTGCTTCCCGGAGGTCGCGTTGGCGAAACCCGGCAGCTCAAACACGACCCATGAGTCTTTGGCCATTTCGCTCAAACTGATAGCAACTTCCGGTCTTTCGGTCTTCACACGGATCTCGGTTCCGGCGCGCACAGTGCTCTGATTGGACGTGATCTTGAAGTCCTTGCCATTGCGGCTCAGGATAATTGGTATTTCAGGAGCACGCGCAGGACCAGCCGCACGCGCAGGACCGGCCGCCCGCGCAGGCGCAGCTGACCGCAAAGCAACATCTTTCAGCGCAAGACCAACACCGCTTGTGGGTCCGGCCCTCCTGATGCTGAACTGAATGCGTCCGATATCACCCTTGCACACTGAGGCGTTCCAGGTGGGATGAATCTCGCAGGTGTCGTCCGTGGCGACGCTGTCGTTCTCGCCGTCGTTGAGCAGCGCATAGGAATCGGGGATGCCGGTCGTCGAGCCGTCCAGATCGTGGATCGCCGCGGTCCGGTAGGCCGAACCACTCCGGTTGTCACTGTCGAACCTGGGGTCGATCTTCGGGAAATACACGGGCTTGGCATTGATGTATTTCGCACTCTTGACTGTGTTTTCGGTGGTAACCCCTGCGCCCGTATACAACAGCCAGGAAAGCGCGCCTGATCCGCGCTGTTTATTGTCCTGGAAATTCACGAATGTCGTGTTGACGATGTCATGGCGATAGTCGTAGTACTCGTAGGCGCGGATCGGGAAATCTGGAATCGAGCGTTTCGGCAGGCTGCGACCGTAGGCCTTTTCTTCCGGCGTTACGGGGTTGCCGATGTTGTCGGTTTCGCCCACGAACAGCGAATCAACCACCAGTGAGGTAAATGTGTCAGCGCCGAAGGAACCCGTTGAACTCGTGAACCCAATGGCATTGTCCGCCGCCTTGAAGTTCTTGTAGACGTGCAGCTCGCCGCGGCTCCAGGCGCCGCCATTGCGGTTCTTGTAAGCGGTGAGATCCTGGAGGAGTGATTCCACGCTCTTGCTGTTGTCGTCAGCGGGGTTTTCCTTGGCAACGTGCGAGGGGCCGGCCAACCCGAAGACGCCTTCCCGATTGATGTTCCGGTCCAGCATGAATCCGTCGTAGTTGGAGTGGGCAACGTTGCCCCTGAATTCCGCCATCCTGGTTCGACGCGGCCAGGTATTCTTGCTGATCTCCGTACCTTCGAACTTCCCTTGCGGGTGTTCCGGCAACGACCACCAGAAGCCATTCTCATCGGAACCCGCTGCCACGTTGTCGATGAAGGTATTGTCCGGATTGGTGATCCAGTAAGCCGTCACCGTGTTGTCCGAAGGCAGCAGGGTGTCCTTGCCGGACATGCTGTCCGCCCTGTAAGTCGCGCGATTCAGCGAATTACTTCCCAGGTTCTCTCCGTTTGCGGCGAGATTGGTCGGGACGCAGGCCTTGGAGGTGTGGCACTTAACCTGGATCGCCAGGTTGTGCACGAACTGGTTGCCGTGCTCCGCGCCGTCTTCGAGGAAGAAGCAGTGGCCGACGGTGTTGTAGGTCACGTTGTTTTCGACGTGCAGGAAGTTCGTGCCATGCACGGTCACACAGCGGTTGTAGCTGTCGTGGATCGCGGAGTTCTTGATGTACTGCCCCTGTGCGTCGCCGATCAGGTGCCAGTGGATTGGATACCGGGCAAGAGTCATGTTCTGGCCCATGCGATTGAGCTCGACGCCCTCGACAAACATCTTGCCTCCGGCCATCGCCATGACGTGCCCGCCGAAGAAGGACTGTTCCGCGTCGGCCGAAGCCTGGACTTTGATGTTGCGTGTCAGCATGCCGACTTCGCCGCGTTCATCGACGTCGAAGGTGATCTTGCCGAAGTGCATGTAGTCGAGTTTCTTGTCGAGCGTGATCGTATTCCCACGGATGGCGGAAATGGTTCGCCGCTCTGCCTGCCGAGGATCGAAGTCCGTCGAGGCGAGCACAATCTCTTCGCCGGCCTTCCAGTCGGCGGCGTTCAGCACCTCGATCGAGCTGCTGCCGGCTTCGGCGGTCTTGGCACAGCTTGGTCCAGGCGTTCTTTTCGGTGACCGTGCAGGTTCAGCGTTCCGCCCATGAGCATGATCCCGCGGTCACTGCGGTCATTTCCCCCCAGCCCGCCGAAGTCTTCGTTCTTGACGTTGTCGGTGAGGGTAATGGTCGCCTTGCGGGTATGGGGTTTGGCTTCCGTGCCAATCTCCAGCTCCCCGTGCACCATGATCCACTCGGTGGTCAGTTCCAGGTCTTTATCGTCCGCGAAGCTCAGCTTGCCGTTGATCGTTAAGCCGTGCAGCGGCTGCGGACTCACGTCGAGAATAACGTTCATGTCCCTCTCAATAGTGACAACGGCGTCCTTGGCCGGCACCTTCCTATCAGGCCAGGTGGCTGGGTCAGACCAGCGCTTCGCGCCCGCCGCGGGAGAGCCTTTTTGTTGCCCCTGAACAACGGCAAATCCACCGAGGCCTAAGATGGCTGGGACCAGCAATGAAGGGAGCAAGAGAGAACGTTTTTGCATCGTCAAGTCTCCGTGATCGGTCGTGTTGCGCTACCTTCTCCCGCGGGGGCGAAGGGCGGGTAGCCAGGGACAATTTTACACCTATCTTTCACGGAACGGCGGGCGGGTTGCGGGTCAGTTTGGGCGGATCGAGTCCTTGGGGCGCAAGAAACCAGGCGATGGTTCGCAGTCGCCACGCTATCGGCCCGGCTGCCGAACGCGGACCCAGCCATCCGAGTTCCGGCGGGTCAGAAACTCCCGCAAACCCAGTAAATCGCCCGTAATCGTCGACGTAGACGTAAGTTCAGTGCACTTCGGCGGACCGGGCGGATTCCTCAGCACCCAACAGAATCAAGGGGCCGTTCGAATTCTTGCTCAGAGCCGCCTTTTCGACTTCTTATTGTTTATTGTCGCACCAGCGGTATTCTGACACTCCGCCCGCCGCGCAAGGAGAAATATGTTGACGGAAAAAGGTGATGATGATATGGTATTCTCATCGGACAGGAGGTAATATATGCGGAAGTGCGGTGGACGTTTCGTGATATTAGCCGCATTTTTGGTCCGTTCATTGGGTGGGCAGACCATCGAATTTGCTCCCAGCTCCATCCCCGGATTTCAGATCTTCGCGACCGGGGGGCACGACGATCTTTTTGCAGCTGCCGTCCCGGACTCGAATGGGCGCGCCGCCATATCGCCCGCTCTGCCGCTGTCAGTTTACGTGCAAAACAACGGTACGCGTTCCGCAGTGAAGCTTGTGGTTCGTTGGGACTGGGTGAACACAAGTGGAAAGGCCGTGGCCGATACAATCGTTCGAGATTTCCCCCATTCTCCGTTTGGCCCTCAGGGCGTACGATTGATCACGCCGGTTGGTGGGTTCACGCAGGCGATCGAGACGGGCCAGACGTCAGGCCTCATGGGCGCGGGATATGCGGGCCAAATGCAGATGTACGATAGGATCGCGATTTCCCCAACTATCCGCGTGTCGTTAGACGCAGTCGTCTTCGATAACGGCGAGTTCCAAGGGCCCGACCTCTCCGGGTCGTTTGCCGCGATGACCAGCGCTCACGCGTATATGGTGGACTTCCTCTCGGAGTTGAAGGCACTCGCAGGGCAGCCCGACCAAACCGTGCAAGCCCAGATTGCGGCAGTAATCCAAGCAAAGGCGCCGCTTGGACAGCCGAATCAAATGTCAGCGTTTTTGAAGCGTACTTCACGGGCACGCCTTTTGCAGAGCATCTTGATTACGAACGGGCGCGCCGAATTTGAGCGCATGCTTGAGAGCCTCTACACGCTTTACTCCCGTGAGACCGTAGCCTGGAAGAACTGAGGACGACACTATGAGACACTACCGCTTCAAGCTCGTATTCCTGTTCCTCGCGATGCTCTGCTGCAGCGGACACGCCTTTGGCCAAACCCAGTGGTTAGACGTGGGCCCAAACTGCTCCGATGGGACGTACTATGGTCTTAATGTAAGTGCGAGCTGTGCGACTTACGGCTCAAGCTTTTATGGATACTTTCCTGTGAGTGCCTTTGCCAACTGGAATTGCACGTATGCGGTGTATGCCCTAGCATCGGCCAGTACGTTCTCCGGGGGAGGATTTACTAACGACGCGGAGGCTGCGCAGTCGGAACTGGCATATAATGGGACCGACCCTGGGTTTGACGAGGGGTATGACGAGTTCCTGGATGCGGAGGGGAACGGGTACTCGGAAGGTGGGGGCTGGGTCGGCGGATCTTGCGGCCTTACAGGCCAGTAGTAGCCTGCCTCGCGCACCCGAAAGTCGGATCTTGCGGACAAGGC